>JBHEMK010000199.1:0-5150 GCA_046262635.1 Gaiellaceae bacterium | reverse complement strand
GCTTGCACGGTACTCGACGTCGTCGCGCGTGAGCTCCATGAAGGCCTCCTCGAGCGAGGCCTGCTGCGGCGTGAGCTCGTGGAGGACGAAGCCGCTGGCCGCCGCGGCCTCGCCGATCTGCGCTGCGGTCAGGCCGCTGATCTCGAGAACGCCGCTGCCGTTGCCCGTGACGGTCACGTCGGGTCCGAGCACGAGCTCGCGGAGCTCGGCTGCCTGCGGCGAGCGGACGAGCACGATCTTCCGGGACGCCTGGCGGACGAAGTCCTCGACGCTGAGGTCGGCGATCAGACGGCCGCGGCCGATGATGATCAGGTGCTCGGCGGTGAGCGACATCTCGCTCATCAGGTGCGACGAAACGAACACGGTGCGCCCTTCGGCGGCGAGGCCCTTCAACAGGTTGCGCATCCAGTGGATGCCCTCCGGGTCGAGGCCGTTGATCGGCTCGTCGAGAATCAGGGTCGCCGGATCTCCAAGCAGGGCGGCGGCGATCCCGAGGCGCTGGCCCATGCCGAGCGAGAACTGTCCGGCGCGCTTGCGGGCCACCTCGCGCAGGCCAACGAGGTCGACCAGCTCCTCGACGCGGGCGCGCGGGATCCCGTGGGTCTGCGCCAGGGCGAGCAGGTGGTTGTAAGCCGAGCGCCCGGTGTGCACCGAGCGGGCCTCGAGCAGGGCGCCGACCTCGTGCAGCGGCGCCTGGTGGTCGCGGTAGAGCCTGGCGTTGACGGTGACTGTGCCCACGCTCGGCGCGTCGAGCCCGAGAATCAGGCGCATCGTCGTCGACTTCCCCGACCCGTTCGGGCCGAGAAAGCCGGTGACGATCCCTGGCCTGACCTGGAAGGTCAGGTCGTCGACGGCGCGCTTCTTGCCGTAGTCCTTCGTGAGCTTGTGCGCCTCGATCACTCGCCGGCCACGTCGCGACGGAGAAAGACGAGATAGGCGGCGGCGAGCGGCACGACCGTGTAGACCGCGCAGACCCAGAGCGCGCGGATCACGGGCGCCCAGTCGGCGGGCGTGCGCAGGAAGCCGTGCCAGGCGTCGAACTGCGTGCCGAGCAGGTAGGGCCGGAAACTCTCGGTCCCCGGCAGGACGCCGAGGAGCTGCATGAAGAGCGCCCACATCAGCGTCCCGACGACCGCGGCGGCGCTGTTTCGCGTGATCGTCGAGAGCAACAGACCGAAGGCTGCGATCCCGGCCAGCGAGAACGCGTAGATGCCGAGGCTCCCGGCCAGCAGGCCAAGGCCGTGGGCCGCCGAGACCTTCGTCCCAGAGAGCGAGGTGAGCGGGTGAAAGCCCCAGGCGATCGAGCCGGCGGCGACCCCGACCGTCCCCATTGCGAAGACGACGATCAGCGTGTAGCTGAACGATGCGAGCACCTTGCCGGCGAAGATCTCGCCTCGCTCGCGCGAGCGGGTGAGGATCGTCTTGAGCGTTCCGTTCTGGCTCTCGGAGGCGACGATGTCCCCTGCCACGAGCGCCGTGATCAGCGGGAAGCCCCAGATCGACATGAAAAACAGGACGACAAACGGCGTCGCGAGACCCGAGTCGCGCAGGTAGCGGCCGAGCGGCACGTCGGTCGGGCCACCCTTCTGCAGCAGGAGCACGACGACGAACACGACCGGGACGACCATCGCCGAGCCGAGTCCGAGATAGGTTCGCTTCTGGGCGAGGAGCTTCGCGATCTCCCAGCGATACACCCTGGCGACGGCGGTCATCAGGCCACCGCCTCGGCAGGGTCTCCGGGGGGCTCGTCCGCCGTCAGGCCGAGGAAGAGGTCTTCGAGGCTTGCGGTCTCCGGCACGAGCGCGGTCACGCCGATGCGCGCCTGGCCGAGGGCGATCGACAGGGCGGCGACGGCCTCCTCACCGGCCTGGAAGCGCAGGTCTCCGCCCTGGAGCGCGACGTCCCGGATCCCGACCTGCGCGAGGCAGAGCATTCTCGCCCGCTCCGGCTCGGCTGAGCGCAGCCGGTAGCCGCTCGGGGCCGTCGCGAGCAGGTCGCTGAGCTGGCCCTCGTAGACGATCCGGCCCCGGCGGATGATCGCAACGCGGTTACAGAGCTCCTCGACCTCGGCGAGCAGGTGGCTGGAGAGGAGCACGGTGATCCCCTCGCCGGAGAGGCGGCGGACGAGGTCGCGCATGTCGCGCATGCCCGAGGGGTCGAGACCGGTGGTCGGCTCGTCCAGGAGCAGCAGTTTCGGCCGGCGGAGAAGCGACGCGGCGATTCCGAGCCGCTGGCGCATCCCGTGCGAGTAGCCGCCGACCCGGTCCTTCGCCCGGTCGCGCAGCTCGACGACGTCCAGCACCTCGTCGATCCGCGAGCGCGAGTCGCCGTCATCGTAGTCGGCGAGGAGCCGGAGGTTCTTCCGTCCCGAGAGGTACGGGTAGAACCGCGGTCCCTCGACGAAGCCGGCGACACCGTCGAGCGCCTTCGCGCCGTCCACGATCGGGTCGCGGCCGAAAAGCTGGGCGGAGCCTTCCGTCGGGCGGATGAGGCCGAGCAGCATCCGGAGCGACGTCGTCTTGCCCGCGCCGTTCGGGCCCAGGTACCCGAAGACGTCCCCGGGCTCGACGGTCAGGTCGACCTTGTCGACGGCCACGATCTCGCCGTACCGCTTGACCAGCCCCCTGGCGGCGACGGGTGGTGCCCCGCTCACTTCAGCTCTCGAGCCGCGGTCTCGGCGCCGGCTGGCGGAAGCGATCCGGCGAGGACGAAGTCGACGCCGCCACGCTGCCACTCGATCACCGTGCCGAGCTGGGTCGCGAGCTCGTGCGCGCTCACCCCATCCAGCGCGACGGTCGGGAGGCTCGACAGCGCCCCGCTCTTCGCGCCTACCGCATCGGCGGGACGCTCCACGACGACGATCGCCCCCAGTCCCTGGCCGTAGACGGCGAGCGCCGTCTTCGAGCCGGAGCCGACGAGGCGGACGTCCTGGCGTGGCAGCCCGACGAGCGTGTCGGGTGCGGTGACCGGGAAGGACGCGGCCGCCTGTACCGCCGCGAGGCCGCTGACCTGCGCGCCGGAACCGGCATCGCCCGCGCCCGTGGTGCCCGTGGGCGCGCCGAGGTCGACGGTCTTGGCACCGGCTGGCGGCGTCACGTTCACGTCGCTTCCGGCCACGGAGCCGTACGAGATGTTGGTCGCCTCGAGCTGGATCACCGGCGTCGAGCTGCCCTGCGCATACACGCCGATCCTGAGCGGGACGCCCTGAATCGCGTCCCAGGCGAGCTGCACCGAACCGAGCAGGCCCCCGTCGTGCTTCGGCGAGACCGAGACGGAGTATGCCGGCTGGCCGCCGACGTTCGACGGGTGCGCCTCCGAGAGGCTCGCGCGGTCGGCGAGCTTCGTGAGGAAGTCCGTGATCTCGGTCAGCGTCGGGGCCGCTCGCGAGCCGGTGGCGGACGAATCCGTGTGCGCCGGCAGCGAGAACTTGTAGACCGTGTTCGACGACGCGTCGTAGGCGGTCACCTGCGTCATGTTCCAGACGATCTGGACGTCGCCGGCGGCCGACTGGAGCTCGAGGCGGCCGCGGCCGTCGTTCGTCGCCCAGAGGCGGCCGGTCGCGCCGGACATCAGGGCCGAGCCGGTGCTCCCGAGCAGCGAGCCGGAGGGAAAGAGCTTGTTCGTGAAGGAGATGTCCGCCGTGATCCCGGGCGGCGCCTGCGCGCCGAGGGCGTCGTGAATGGCCTGGGCCAGCGGCTTCGCCGGGGGCGTCTGCCCGCTGCCGCCCGAGGCGGCGACGGCGATCGCCGCTCCGCCGGCGGCAAGCGCGGCGAGGGCCAGGACGAGAGCGAGCAGTCGACCGGTGGAGAGCGTGCGCAGGAATTTCACAGTGATCCTTTCTCGGGTTCTTCTGCGCTCGTTCTACCGGCGGTCTCTGAGAGATCTCTGAGAGCCGGCAGCTCGATCGTGAAGCAGGCCGAGGCCGCGTAGGCGCGGCCGCCGTGCCTCTCCGCGGTGGCACGGACAATCGCGAGCCCGAGACCGGAACCAGGACGGTCGCGGCTCCCGCGCCAGAAGCGGCGGAAGGCGAGTTCGGCCTCCTCGAGCCGAACCCCGCCTCCCTCGTCCCGCACGCTCAGGCGGGCGACGCCGTCCGCCTGCTCGGCGGTGATCGTGACCAGGCCGCTCGCCGGGCCATGGCGCCGAGCATTCTCGACGAGATTCGCGAGCGCCCGCTCGAGCGCCCCGTGGTCGCCACGAACGCGCACCGCCCCGGCGGAGACTGCATCAACCCCCTCCAGCGGCGCCGCCGCCTCGCGCGCGAGCTCGTCGAGCCGCACCTCCTCGCTCGGAGCGCCGGCCGCCTCCTCGCGCGAGAGGGCAAGGAGATCGTCGGCGAGGCGCGCCAGACGCTCGGCGTCGTGCTCGAGGTCAGCCAGGACCTCCGGGGTGACGCCGTGCCGGCCGACGTACGCCACGTTGCCGCGCAGCGCAGTCAGCGGCGTGCGCAGCTCGTGCGAGGCGTCGGCGAGGAACCGCCGTTCGGCGTCGCGCGACCGCTCGAGGCTCGCGAGCATCGCGTTCAGCGTCCCCGCGAGCCGGCCGACTTCGTCGTCCACGCCGACCTCGGGAAGGCGGCGGCGATGATCCCCGGTGCGCTCGATCTCCGCAGCGGCGTCTGCCAGGCGTCCTAGGGGCCGCAGCGCCCGGCGCATCAGCAGCGCCAGCGCGATCGCTCCCAGGGCTGCCGCCACGAGACCCGAGAGCGTGACGACCAGATGGATGCTCGTGATCGTCTGGCCGATGTCGTGGGTCGAGGCAGCGACGACGACCGCGCCCCCGGCCGCGGGGCCGCCGAAGTCCGCGAGCGGCGCGGCGAAGAGGCGAACGTGGTCGGGACCGAGAGCGGCGCGGCCATAGCCGCTCCTCCCAGCCTCGATCGCGCGCCGGACGAGCGGCCCGACTGGCAGAACCCGCCCGCCGAGCGCGAGCGAGCGGACTACCAGTCGGCCGCGCCGGTCGACCACCTCCACCGTCAGCTGCGTGCCACCGAGGGGGGAGTCGAGCGCTCCGGGCACCGTCAACAGGGCCGGTGCGGACGCGCTGAGCTGCGCGACCTCGACCGCCCGCCGCCGCAGCGTGCGGTCGAGCGACCGGTGCAGGTGCCTCGAGGCGAGGACGTCGACGCCGACTCCGACGACGACGAGCGC
>JBHEMK010000198.1:0-55499 GCA_046262635.1 Gaiellaceae bacterium | reverse complement strand
CTCCGCGCGGAAGTCCCGGAGCGTCCCCGCGCCGGAGTCGTCCGACCGAGCTTGCAGGCCACGGTCACCTCGGCGTCGAGCCTGGCGGCCGAAATGAGATCGCCACCGCGCGATCCGCCCCCACCAGGCGCTGTGGCCGGGACGCGTTATCGTGCCGCACCGTGAGCTGGAACGTCTTCCAGGTTAGGGGCATCGGCTTCCCGTACGGGCCGCCGACGTCGCTTGGGAGCGGCCGGTCCAGACCGAGGTCACCCGGCTGCAGGGCTTCGGGCTCTTCGATCTTGCGACAAGCGGCAGCCTGCTCGTGACCGCTCCGGCCGCTGGCTGACCTCTTTGATCCGAGCAGGCTGAGGCTGGTCGCGCCGGGCCTCGCCTGGACGGCGATCATCGCACTCTGCGCGTGGCTCCTCGCGAAGGTCGTGCCGCTCCTTGGCGCGCCGGTCCTTGCGATCCTGGCCGGAGTGGCGGTCGGCGTCGTCCGGCGCCCGCCGGCCGTTGCCGTTCCCGGCATCGTCTTTTCGGCGACGAGGCTGCTGCAGGCGCAATCGTCCTCCTCGGGACCGGTCTGCCCCTCGGCCAGGTCGTGCGCGTCGGCGGCAGGTCGCTCCCGGTGATGCTCGGGACGCTAGCCATGGCGCTCCTGGGCGCTGCCCTCTTCGGCCGGCTGCTCGCGGTCTCGCCGCGGCTGCGCACGCTCATCGGCGTCGGCACCGGAATCTGCGGGGCATCCGCAATCGCCGCCGTCTCTGGGATCGTCGCCGCCACGGGCAGCGAGATCGCCTACGCGATCTCGACGATCTTCGTCTTCAACGTCGTGGCGGTCGTGCTCTTTCCGCCGCTCGGCCATCTCCTTCACCTGAGCCAGCGCGGCTTCGGGCTGTGGACCGGGACGGCCGTCAACGACACCTCCTCCGTCGTCGCCGCCGCCTTCGCGTACGGCCATTCCGCGGGCGCCCAGGCGGTCGTCGTCAAGCTCACGCGGACGACGCTGATCATCCCGATTGCACTCGGGCTGTCGACGCTGCGGGCCCGAGAAGACTCGAGCCGGGGAGTTAGCACGCGGCGACTCGTGCCATGGTTCCTCGTGTGGTTCATCCTGGCAGCTGCCCTCGAGACCGGGGGCCTCATCCCGGCCGGCCTGCACCGCCCGCTCTCGGACGCTGCCCTGGCGCTGATCACGGTTGCCCTTGCCGGTGTCGGGCTCTCCTCCGATCTCGCGCGGATGCGGACGATCGGCGCCCGGCCGCTGCTCCTCGGCGCCGTTCTGTGGGTGGGCGTGGCCTGCACCAGCCTCGCACTGCAGACCCTGACGCACCAGCTCTAGGGCTTCGCGCCTGGTTCAGCCGCCGCTGATCGCGGCGATGACGTCGATGCGGGAGCGCGCCTCGAGCGCCGTGTCGAGCCCGGCGCGCTCGCGATCGACGTACACATTTATGTGAGGGCGCAGAACGGGGCCGGGCTCGCAGAGCCGCTCGTTCAGGCCCGGCCAACGCTCGTCCAGGCGCCCGAGCGCCTCCCCCACGGTGGCCGCGTCGACTTCCAGGCGGCGCGGCAGGCCGTGGAACAGCGGCAGCAGCGTCGGAGGCAGGTGCAGGTCGGCCACAGGCTACGCGAGGACCGCGACCTCGACCGACGAGATGGCGGGAAGATAGCTCGCGATCTCGCTCCAGCTTTCGCCCTCGTCGGTGCTCGCAAACAGCTGGCCCGTGCTGGTGCCGAAGTAGAGGCCGGGTACGTCGAGCGTGTCGATCGCGAGCCCCTCGCGCAAAACCCCGAGATGAGCGTCTCGCTGCGGCAGCCCACGGTCGAGCCGCTGCCAGGTGGCGCCCGCGTCCCGGGTGCGCCAGACTGCCGCGTGGCCGTCGGGCATGCAGCGCCCATGCCCCGGGTCGAGCGGGATCACGTAGAAGCTGTCCCGGTCGTGGGGATGGGCCGCCGCGGCGAAGCCGAAGTCGGTCGGCAGACCGTCTGTGACCTCGACCCACGATTGCCCGCCGTCGTCGCTGCGATGCATGCCGCAGTGGTTCTGCTGGTAAAGACGTTCACAGTCGGCCGGCGACATGACAAGCTTGTGCACGCAGTAGCCGACCTCCGGGTTCTCGAGCGGCCAGTCGGCCCGCAGCCCGTGGTTGCGCGGCGTCCACGAGGCCCCGTCGTCGGTCGTCTCGAAGATTCCGATCCCCTGCACGACCGCCCAAAAACGGGATGGCTCGTCAGGGTGCGCCAAGATCGCCGGCAGGCCGAGATGACCCGGCGGCTGGTTGGCCGGATCGTTCCAGCCATCGCGGCCCGGCTGCCCATGGAGCGTGCTGAGTAGCGACCAAGTCGCGCCGCCGTCACGGCTCTCGAATACGCCCGCGGCCTCGGCGCCCGCAAGCAAGCGCCCGTGGGCCGCGGTCAGGCCGGAGATCTTCGAGAGCTTCAGACTTCCGTCGGCATAGCCGAGGCCCTCGCTCGACAGCTTCCAGCTCTCGCCGAGGTCACCGCTGCGCCAGACGCCGGCGCCGTGCCACTCGCTCGCCGCAGCAGCGTAGATCGCGCCCGAAACCGAATCGTGCACCGCGTGGTAGATCGGCCAGCCCTCGCAGAAGGGACCGCGGATCTGCCACTCCTGCCGATCCCTGTCGCTTTCCAGGACGAAGCAGCCCTTGCGCGTACCCACGAGCACAACTGTTCGTGCCATCGCTTGCACCTCCTGAGGTAGTGGGGAAAAGGCGGCCGTCTCATGCGGGCTCCGTCGCCGGGCGGTCGGGTTCACGCTCCGGCTGGGGGATGAACGGTACCCGCGAGGCCGCGCGCGGCATCCACCACTTCCAACGGCCGAGGCGTCCCATCAGCGCGGGCACGAGCAGCGCAAGGGTGAGGTTGCGTCGACGATGATTGCTGCTGCGAGCACGATGCCAAACTGCCTGATGTCGACGCCCGGGGCCCGAGGAGAGAACGAAGAACCCGGTACGCGGTTGCCCGTCGACCAGAACGAGGCAGGCGCCGACCAGCAGGCGCCGGTGACCCGTGCGCGTGGCGTTGCGAGCAGCGGTGTCTCTCCTGGCGTGTGAATGATGCTTCCTCGGGCGGCTCGGGATTGGCTGTATCCAGGTTCGACCGTACGGCGGGGCAGAACTCATCGCTGCTCCCGCGTCTCGTCCTCGGACACCGGCGGGCCGGGCACCACGTACAGGCCGTTCTTCGTGCCGTCGCCGGGATGGTGCCGGCGGGCGAGTCAGATCTCCAGCCGAAGCTGAACACCGTACAGTCGCTGCTCGCCGAGTTGTACTCAGGCGAGTGGCCCGTCGTCCAGTACCAGAACACCCCGGCGCATCGCGAGGCGCCGGTTCGAGGTCGCTGATGAGCAGCTCCTGCTCGTGCTTCTCGAGGTCGGTGGAGGCATGACTTCTGCAGCTCTCCCTTCGATCGAGGAGCTCTGGCCAGCCGGTCGCGATCGCGATCGCGCTCGCTGAGTTGCGAGCCGACCTCCTGTGAACGGGAGAGTTTCCGGCAGCGAGGGCGTAGGGCAAAAAGGCGACCGCGAGCGTGGCGTGGGGGCCGGGCCGGCCAGCCACGCGGTACTCCTTGGCGGAGATCGGCCTCATGAGGCACCCTTACCCGCACCTCCGGCCACGTTCCGGGCGCGGCTGCTGCGATAAGGTCGGGTGGTGGCAACGCAACTCGCGAGCGGCCTCGGGTTCACCGAAGGACCGGTGGTGCTTCCGGACGGGCGCCTCGTCTTCTGTGACTGCAATAAGGCCGATCTCTGGGTCTACGACGATGGCTCGATCGAGCGGTACGGCCAAACCGGCGGCTCACCCTGGGGCGCCGTCCTCGGCAGCGACGGCGCGATCTACCTCACGCAGGGAGGGAACGTGCCCGGCAGCGGTGACACGAGCGCGATCCCGGGCATCCAGCGCGTCGCCGAGCACGGGTCGGCTGACTTGCTCCGCAGCGAGGTCGAGGGCGTCACGATCGCAGCGCCCAACGACCTCGCCTTCGGGCCAGACGGCCGCCTCTACTTCACCGACTCAGGCACCGAACACGACGACCGGGTCGAGAGGCCCTCCCCGGGCAGGCTGTTCGCGATCTCCAGGTCGGGCGACCAAATCCTCCTCGACCTGCCGGAGGTTTACCCGAACGGGATCGCATTCGACGCCCACGGGCGGCTCATCTGGACGGAATCAATGAGCCGGCGAGTCCGCAGAATGGAGAACGAATCGGCGACGACGGTCTGCGAGCTGCCCGAGGGGTACGTGCCGGACGGAATGGCGGTCGCAGAGGACGGGAGACTCTTCGTCTGCACGACGAGCTCCGGCGGCATCACGGTCATCTCCCCCGACGGCGAACAGCTCGACCAGCTCGAGCTCGGCGAGTGGCCGACAAACTGCGCCTTCGCCGGCTCGACGCTCTACGCAACCTGCGTCCGGACACCTGAGATCGAGGCCTCCGAGCGGACCGGGACACTCTGGCGCATCGAGACGGACGCGACCGGCCTCGAGCTCATCGCCGGCCGGCTCTAACGCGCCTCGACGAGGCTAGGCGCCGCCGCCACGAGCCGGCGCGTGTACTCATGCTGGGGCTGCGACAGCAGGGCGGCCACGGGCCCCTGCTCGCAGACCGCTCCGCCCTCGAGGACGAGCACGCGGTCGGCGACGCTGGCGACGACGCCGAGGTCGTGCGTGATGAAGAGGGAGGGCGAAGCCGAGCTCGCGCATGAGCTGACCCAGGAGCTCGAGGACGGCTGCCTGTACGGTGACGTCAAGCGCCGACGTGATCTCGTCGCACACGATCAGATCCGGCCCGGCGGCAAGCGCACGTGCGATCGCGACGCGCTGACGCTCTCCGCCCGAGAGCTCGCCCGGAAACGTCCCGGAGAGGCCGGCCGGCAGGCGCACGCGTTCCAGCAGCTCTCCGACCGCGACCGCCGCCTCCCGCCGTGAGAGATCGCGCAGCAGCCGTGCGGGCCGCTCGATTGTGTCGGCGACGCGATGACGCGGATTCAGCGAGTCGTTCGGGTTCTGGAAAACGATCTGGAGCCGACGCCGCGCCGCTTTCGACCGGCGGCTCGCGAGCGCCGGGAGCGCGATGCCGTCGAGCAGAATACAGCCGGCGCTCGGCGCATGCAGACCGGCCACGCAGCGCGCGATCGTCGTCTTCCCGCTCCCCGACTCGCCGACGAGCGCGACGCACTCGCCCGCGGCGATCGAGAAGGTGATGTTCCGCGCGGCAACCACGTCTCCCTCGTGGCTCGGGTGCTCGGCTCTGAGCTTTTCGACGCGCAGAAGGTCCGGCGCGTCCGCGGCCGCGAGGTTCGATTCGCGCCGCTGCTCGAGCACCAGGGGCGGTGTCCGGCGGTATTCGGGGCAGCGCACGCGCCGCCCGGGACCGACTGTGATGAGCGCGGGAACCGTCTCGAGGCAGGCGGCCACGCGCTGGTCACAGCGCGGCGCGAACGCGCAGCCGGAGGGGCGCTCCCGCACGCCCACCGCGACCCCGGGGATGCTCCGTAGATGTCGCGGCGCAGCATGATCCGGCACCGAGGACAGCAATCCCCGCGTGTACGGATGGCGCGGCTCGGCGAGCACGTCCGCAGTGCAGCCGGCCTCGACCACGCGGCCGGCATACATGACAGCGATCTCGTCCGCGAGCGACGCGACCACCGCGAGGTCGTGGGAGACGTAAACGATCGCGAGCTCCATCTTGTCTCGCAGGCGCCGGATCTCCTCGAGCAGGAGCGCCTGAGTCACGACATCGAGACCCGTCGTCGGCTCGTCAAGGACAGCAACGGCGGGACGACAGACGAGCGCTGCCGCAATCGCGAGTCGCTGTTGCTGTCCGCCCGAGAGCTGGTGCGGGAAACGACGCTGGAAGACCCGGCTCGAAGGGAGCTGGACGAGCTCGAGCGTGCGCTGGACCTCCTGTTCGACATCGCGGTCGGGCACGTGCGCGCCGATCATGTCAGCGACCTGGACGCCGACGCGCACGGACGGATTGAGCGCCGACGCCGGATCCTGGGGCACGTACGAGATGAGCCGACCACGCAACCGCCTCAGCTCGGCCTCCGCCCGACCGATGATCTGCTCTCCGGCGACCGAGATGGCCCCACCCGCGATCCGCACCCCCGGGCGCGCGTAGCCGAGCAGGGCGAGTGCCGTTGTCGTCTTGCCGCTCCCCGACTCCCCCACGAGACCGAGGACCTGTCCCGAGGCCAGGCTGAAGGACGCGTCCTCCACCACGGGCTCCCCGGAGGCGAGCTCGATCCGCAGCCCCTCGACGGTGAGAACCGGCGCCCTCACCGCGGCAGGCGCTTTCGTTCCATCGACGTGCCGAGGCTGCGGGCGACCGCGTCTGCGACGAGGTTGGCGGCAATCGTCAGGAAGGCGATCAGGAGCGTCGGCACGGCCACCGCCCACGGCTGGAGCGTGATCCCGCTGCGATTCTCGGAGATCATCAGCGCCCAGTCCGCCGCGGGGGGCTGCAGTCCGAGCCCGAGGAAGTTGACTGAGGCCAAAATGATGATTGCACCCGTCAGGCGGATCCCGGCATCGGCGAGCACGGTGCCGAGGATGTTCGGGAGGATCTCGCGGCGCAGGATCGCGAACGTCCGCTCGCCGCGTGCGACCGAAGCCTCGATGTACCCCCGAACGGACACGCTCTGCGTGGCGGCGCGGACGATCCGGGCGATCGACGGGATATTCACCGTTGCGACCCCGAGCACGAGGGCCGGCTTGCTGTGCCCGGCACCGGTGGCGAGAACGAGCAGGAAGAGCAGCGGCGGGAAGGCGAGCAGCACATCCATCGTCCGCATCAGCACCGGGTCGGCAAGCGAGCGCGTATACCCCGCGACGAGGCCGATCGCCGTTCCGACGGCATAGGCGAGTGCGGTTGCGAGCACTGACAGTCCGACGACACTGCGGCCACCCCAGAGCACGCGCGACAGAACGTCACGGCCGAGGCCGTCCGTCCCCAGCAGGAACTGCCCGTCCGGCCGCTGCAGCGGGCTGCCGACAATCGCGGCCGGATCGTGTGGCGCGAAGACCGGACCGAGGAGCACGAGTGCGATCAGGAATGCAGACGCGGCAAGCCCGATCCGGCCCGACCCCGTGCGGGCGAAACGGAGCCGTGCAGCGACCGCGGTCACTGCGCGGTCCGGAGCTTCGGGACGAGCAGGACGACGAGGAGATCGGCGAGCACGTTGAGCGAGATGTAGACGATCGCGATCAGCAGTCCGACGCTCGCGACGAACGGAACGTCGCGCACGCTCACCGCCTGGACGAGCTGCTGGCCGAGTCCGGGATAGTTGAAGACGTACTCCGTCACGACGATTCCACCCACGAGCCACTGGATGTTGAGGGCGAGGACCTGCACGGTTGGCGCGAGCGCGTTGCGAAGCGCGTAGCGCAACACGACGCGCCGCTCGCGGTAGCCGCAGAGGCGGGCCCACTCGACGTAGTCGGAGCGCAGAACCTCGAGCATCCCCGCGCGGACCATGCGGATCGTCTGCGCGAGCGAAGCCGCCAAGAGCGTCAGGACCGGCAGGACAAGGATCGAAGGATGCGTAAACACGCTGTCGCCGATCGGCACAAGCGACACCCCGGGCAAAACGCCGAGCCACACCGCGAAGAGCAGAGCCAGCAGGGTCCCGGTGACGAACTCCGGGAGCGAGATGACGGCGAGTGATGCCGCCGAGATGGCGTGGTCGGCCGGCCTGCCCGCACGCGTCGCGGCGAGAACGCCGAGCCCGATCGAGAGCGGGACGAGCAAGGCGATCGTCAGCAGCGCGAGCGCGGCGGTATTCCGCACGCGGTCACCGATCAACCCGGAGATCGGGGTCGCCTGGCCGCTCACCGCCTGGCCCGCCACCGAGTTGCCGAGGTCGCCCTGCACGAAGCCCGAAAGCCAGTTCCAGTAGCGCTCAGGCGCCGGCTGGGCGAGATGAAGCTCCTTCCTGATCTCGGCCAGACCAGCGGGGGTCGAGTCGCGGCCGAGGACGGCAGTGGCGACGTCGCCCGGGAGAACATTCGTTCCTGCGAACATGAGGATCGAGACGATGAAGAGCGTGAGGAGGCCCGCCAGCAACCTGCCGACGACGAAGCGGGCTAGCGGGTGCCCCCGTCGCGCTCCCGGGACCTCGACGACGAGCTCGGGAGCGACGAGCTCGGTCATCGGCGCCTCAGGCGAGCCAGAAATGCTGGAAGTCGAAGTTGCCGAGCGCGAAAAAGCCACTCGGCACGACCCCGTTTAGCTTTCTCGACACGCCGTCCAGGAAGGGGGCGAAGCCCCAGATCAGGTAGCCGCCCTGGTCGTACAGGACCTTTTGCACCTCGAACCAGAGTTCCTTGGCTCGGGCCTCCTTCTGCTCGGCCTGCGCCTTCAGCACCAGGCGGTCGAAGCTCGGCCGCTTCCAGTGCGTCTCGTTGTAGAACGCCTTCGAGGTCAGCGACTCGTTGATCCAGTTCGGGATCGGGATCGCCGGCCAGTTCGTCTGGCCGAATGCCCACTTGAGGTATTTGCTCGCGAAGTAGGTATCGGGCGGTCCGTTGTTCACGTTGACGGTCACGCCGGCCTTCCGCGCCTGCTGGGCGAAGATCGTCGCCGACTCGAGCATCCCGGCGATGGCGGTACTCGAGTAGAGCGTCACGGTCAGCTTGTCGGCTCCGGCCTTCTTCAGCAGGAACTTCGCCTTGGCGATGTCCTGGTGGCGCTGCGGCAGCGAGCCCGCATACCACTTGAGGCCTTTGCCGGCCAGGTCGTTGCCGATCTGGCCGAATCCGAACTGGGCCCCGCGCACGAGAGCGGGTCGGTCAGCCATCAGTCGGAAGGCCTGGCGGACGCGGACGTCGTTGAACGGCTTGAGATCGGCCGACATCGTGATGGGGACGATCTGCGGGCCGTTGCCGACGAGGACACGAATGTCGCTCTTGCCCTGATGCTCCTTCGCCTGGGCAAAGGTGAGCTGCTCGACCGCGTGGACCTGCCCCGAGAGCAGCGCGTCCAAGCGCGCCTGCGCGTCGGGGATCGAGCTGATCTCGACCGCGTCAACGAAGGGGAGCCCGTGCATCCAGTAGTGGGGGTTGCGCGTGAACAGGCTTCCCTGCCCGGGCTTGAACTTGTTGGCCATGAACGCGCCGGTGCCGACGGGCTTGCGGAAGTTCGTCGCCCCGTTCTGGACGATCACCAGCGGATAGAAGACGAAGGTCGGGGCAAGATCGGCGATCGGGACGTGCAGCGGCAGCTCGAGCTCGTGCGCGTTCACCCTCCGCATGCGTTTGAGGTCGAACGGCTGCACGGCGGGCAGCGCGCCGTTCGTCTTCGATGCGGCGATCCGGCGGAGCGTGTACATCACATCGTCGGCCCCGAACGGTCTGCCGTCGTGCCAGACGACGCCCTTCCGGAGCTTGATCGTCCAGACGCTCGCGTTTTTGTTCGGCTCGAACGATGTTGCCAGACGCATCTCGATGCTGAGATCCGGCGTGGCGTGGACGAGCAGGTCGTAGAGGGTCAGCATCCGGCAGGTGTCGATCGTCGAGACGGCGAGGTTCGGGTCGAGCGTCTCCGACTGACCGCCGCCGACCATCCCGATCCGCAGCGTGCCGCCGCGCTTCGGCGTCGCGGCGATCGCCGCCGATGCGGCACGCGCCGCGCCGAGCGAGCCGGCCGAGCCGAGAACGATCCCCGCCGCGGCGGCCGACTCGATCAGTCTTCGACGCGTGAGCCTGGCTGCGGAGGAGACCTGCTCGTCGCACGGGCGGTCGGTCATGGCAGGGCCCTCCGGTTTCGGTTGGAACGGGGCTCGGGCCCGGCGATTGTACGACGCGACCTCTCGCTCCACAAGAGCGTCCGAGTCCACGTACGGTAGGGCGCGTGCGCGAGGCGACCGAGGCAACCAACCGGCTGCGCTCGCTGCTCGTTCCGGCGGCCGCAGAGCTGCCCTCGAATGCGGCGTACCTGGCGCACCTGGATCTCGCAGCAACCGGCGGTGCGCTGATCCGCCTTGCCTCGAACGAGAACACGGAGCCGCCCTCGCCGCGGGTGCGCGAGGCGCTCGTCCGGGCGTACGAGGATGCGAACCTGTCGCCGCCGACGCTCCCTCCGCTCCGGCTCGCCCTGGCGGAGCGCTACGGCGTCGCGCCAGAGCGCATTCTGCTCGGCGCCGGCTCGACGGAGGTGATCGACGCGACGCTACGGACGTTCCTTCGCGCGGGCGACGAGGTCCTGCTGCCGAGGCCCTCGTGGCCGGTGTACCGGCGCCGGCTCGCGGCTCTCGAGGCCGCAATCGTCGAGGTCCCGCTCTTGGTCACGGACAACTCGTATGACTGGGACGTCGAGCTCCTGCTCGGAGCGGTGACCGCGCGGACGAAGATGATCGTCCTCTGTTCGCCGAACAATCCCACCGGCAACTCGATGAGCGTCGAGGACGTGCGCCGGTGCGCGGAAGCAGGGCCGGTGCTGTTGCTCGATGCGGCGTATGCCGACTTCGATCCGGGTACCGACCTCTCGCCGCTCGTCCACGAATTCGGCAACATCGTCCTCGCGCGGACGTTCTCGAAGGCGTACTGCCTCGCCGGCCTTCGCCTCGGCTATGTGGTGGGCAGCGCCACCGCCCTGGACTACGTCGACCGCTTGCTCGTGCCCGGCAGCTCGGTGAGTTCCGCCGCGCTCCACGCCGGACTCGCTGCGCTCGAGGACGAGGGCTACCACCGGTTACAGGTCGAGCGGATCCTGTCGGAGCGCGGTCGCCTCGTGGGCGCGCTGCGCGGCCTCGGCCTGCAGGCCTACGACTCGCGCGGCAACTTCGTCCCCGTCGACGCATCCGCCTACCCGGGAGGAGCCCCCGGCCTCGCCGGGGCCGTGCTCGAGCACGGGGTCGTCGTGCGGGCTCTGGAGGACGACATCGTTCGGATCAGCGTCGGTACGGTGGCCGAGGACGACGTTCTCCTCACGGCGCTCGACGCGGTGCTCGGCCCGGGCCTCTGAGCGCTACGACCTCCGCGAGGTCGAGGCAGGCGGCGAGGAGGACGTTCGCCCCGTTGACGCAGTCCGGCCACGAGGTGTGCTCCGCCGGGTCGTGGCTGACACCGCCCACCGAGGGCACGAAGATCATCCCGGAGCGAGTAATTCCGGCCAGGGCCTGCGCGTCGTGCCCAGCGCCCGAGCTCAACTCCATCCGCCGGAGCCCAAGCCTCTGCGCGGCGCGGCCGATCGCCGCGAGAACCGCGGGGTCGAGCCGCGCAGGTTCCCAGCGGCCGACCGGCTCGACGACGAGCTCGAGCTCTCCTGCATGCGCCACGTGGCGCGCTCTGGCGAGAAGAGCCGCCTCGAGCGCGTCGAGTTGCGCTGCGTCGGTCGAGCGGAACTCGAGCGCGAGCCGCGCGCGTCCCGGGATGACGTTGAAGGCGCCCGGCTCGAGCTCGAGGGCGCCGACCGTCGCCACGCAAACCGGAAAGTCGCGCACGACGGTGTCGTGCACCTCGGCGAGGAATCTCGCGGCGCCGAGCCCCGCATCCCGGCGCCCTTCCATCGGCGTCGTGCCGGCGTGCCCCGCGGCGCCGGCGAACACGAGCCGGAACGAGCGCGAGCCGGCGATCCCGGTGACGACCCCGATCTCGACCTGCTCGCGCTCGAGCACCGGCCCCTGCTCGATGTGGAGCTCGAGGTAGCCGGCGAGCGTGCCGGGGTCTCGCGCAGCCTCTCCCAGCGTCTGCTCGTCCAGCCCCGCCCGCTCGAGCCCTGCGAGGAGCGCGGGCCGGCCGCCGCGCGGGGCGCGCAGCGTCTCGGCAGTGAGCTCCCCCGCGAGCGCGCGGCTTCCGAGCAACCCGACGATCGACCCTTCCTCGTCTGTGAAATCGATCGCCTCCAGCGAGACGGGCAACTCGACCCCGGCGGTCCGCACCGCCCGCAGTGCCTCGAGCGCCGCGACGACGCCGAGCGCTCCGTCATAGCGACCGCCGGTCGGGACGGTGTCGAGGTGCGAGCCGAGCAGCAGCGTCGGCGCGCCGGGCGTCGCCGCCCGCAGCACGGCGGAATGGTTGCCGGCGGCGTCGACCCGCGTTTCCAGACCGGCCAGGGCCGCGCGCTCCAAAAACCACGCGCGTGCACGGAGATGGGTGTCGCTGAAGGTCGGGCGGCACACGCCCCCCTCCGGCGTGCGCCCGATCGTGGCGAGCTGCTCGAAGTCGGCAAGCAGCCGCTCGGGGTCGATCCGGATCACCAGTGGATTATCGGCGCAAGCTCCTATAGTCCCCGCGTGATCCTCGCCCCGGTGGCCGTCGCATGATCCCCACGGTGGCCGTCGCATGATCCCCAGGGCGGTCAGGGAGCGTGATCTCGTCGGGTACGGCCGCGTTCCTCCCCGGTTCCGCTGGCCGGACGATGCGCAGGTCGTCGTCAACATCGTCCTCGTCTACGAGGAGGGCTCGGAGTACTCGGTGCTCTGGGGCGACGACCGCAACGACGGCTGGGGCGAGTATCCGGCGGCCGGGGTGCAGCCGCCGCAGCGCGACCCCGGGACCGAGTCGCACTACGAGTACGGGAGCCGCGCGGGCGTCTGGCGGCTCGCGCGGATCTGCGACGAGGCCGAGGTTCCCGTAACTGTCTCGGCGGCGGCGGTCGCGCTGGAACTCAATCCCGCGGTGGGGGAGTGGATGCGCGGCCGCGGTCACGACCTGCTCGGGCACGGGTGGCGCTGGATCGAACTCTGGACGCTGTCCCGCGACGAGGAGCGGGAGCACCTCAGGCGAGCGATCGAGACATACGAGCGTATTCTCGGCGCCCGTCCACTCGGCTGGAACTGCCGCTCGTGGCCGAGCGAAAATACCCGCGCGCTGCTGGTCGAGGAGGGTGGGTTCATCTATGACTCGGACGGATCCGCGGACGATCTCCCGTATTACACGCGCTGCGGCGGCCGCCCGTTCCTCGTCGTCCCGTACTCGAAGACCTACAACGACAGCAGGTTCCTCGTCACACCGGGATTCGCGAGTCCACGGGACTTCCTCGAGACGCTGACGATGGGGCTCGACGAACTCGCACGGGAGGGTGCCGAACGGCCCACGATGATGACCGTGGCAGTGCATGCGCGCTGGAGCGGCCAGGCGGCACGGGCTTCCGCGCTGCGGGCGTTCCTCGAGCACGCTCGGGGGACGGCCGGGGTGGTCTTCATGCGCCGCGCCGACATCGCCCGCTGGTGGCTCGACAACTATCCGGCCTGAGAGACGGCTCAGCAGGCGAGCGCCGAGGCGAGCCGCTCGAGCTCGTCGCCGAGCGGGCGGGGCCGGTCGACGACGGGGACGCGATCGCGGACAGCCTCCAGCAGCCGCTCGAGCGCTGGGGGCGCCGGGCGCCTGTGGGCGTGCAGCGCCTGCGAGGCGACCACGGCGAGCGTGGCGAGCGAAGCCTCGAGGCACGCGGTCACCCGCCGCGCCTTTTCCCAGGCGAAGAAGCCGAGCGAGGGCGTGTCGTTTTGGCCCAGCCCTCCGAGCGGGAGGATCGTCGCCTGCGCGGAGGTGCGGGCGTCCTCGGCCCAGGCCGCCTGCACCATCGAGAGCGTGCTCAGCGGCCTCGGGCAGGCGCCGAGCTCGAGCAGCTCGCGGAGGAGCGCCTCGGTCTGCCGCTCGGCGAGCTGGCAGAGGTCGGCGGCGGCGAAGGCGAGGCCGTCGATCGCCGGAGCCGCCATCGAATTGTGGAAGCCGCCGTTGGAGAGGATCCTTCCGAGGGGGTTGGCCCCGCTCGGCGGAGCGTAGACCGGGTTGTCGCTGGCGGCACGGAGCGAGACGCGCGCGGCCCGCTCCGCTTCCTCGAGCGCGCGGCGCGACCGACCGAGCAGCCGCGGCAGGATCCGGAAGCTCACCGGCGCCTGGTGGCCTCGACGATCAGACGCGCCGCCGGCGAGGGCGGCGCGGACCGATCGCAGCGCCGCCGCCTCGGCCTCGTCCTCCCAGAGTGCCTCGAGCTCAGGTGCATACGCCTCGGGAGGCGCGCCGATCGCCTCCGCGGCGAGGGCGAAGACCCGCTCGGCGACCGGGAGCCGACGCCGCGCCTCGAGCGCACGATCGGCAACGAGCGCGGCGGCGCAGGGCGATCCATTCACGAGCGCGAGCGACTCCTTCGGCTCGAGCCGCATCCGCGTGCCGAGGTCGTGGAAGAGGCGCCCCAGCGCGAGAATCTCCCCGGCGCCGCCGTTGCCACGGAGCGGCACGGCCGGCAGCGGCTCCTCCCCGAGCATCGCCGCGACCGTGGTCGCGATCTCCGGCCGGACGGCCGCGTGGCCCTCGAGCAGGTTGGCGAGCCGGGCGAGGACGATCCCCCGGACGACCGGCTCCGGGAGGGGCTCCCCGAAGGACGAGCCGGTGACCGGCGGCTGCTCGGCCTGCGCCGCCTGCTCCACGGCGCCGAGCACATCCTTGGCGCGCTCGCCGAGGCCCGTCGTGACCCCGTACACGGCGAGCCCCGGCTGGCTCTCGAGCAGGGCGAGGAAGGAGCGGCGGCACTCGGCCATGCGGTCGAGCGCCGCCGCGGCGATCTCGACCCCCTCCCCTCGCCGGGTGACTCGCTCGTAGGCGTCGAGGTCGATGTCCGCCCGCACCCGCAGGACGACGGTCACGCCTTCGGCTCGAACTGGATCAGCCGACCCTCCTCTTCGCGCTCGAAGGCAGCCAGCGCATCCTCGACGTCGGCCACGCTTTCGCGCAACGCCTGCTTCAGCTCCTCGTGCGAGAGCGAGAAGTCGGTCTTCGTCGTCGCGAAGCGCTCCAACTTCCGCGCCGCCACGCGCGCGGCGTAGCGCGCCCACTCGACGAGCGCGATCTCACGACCGTCGGCCCCGATCGTCGTCCCGAGGTCGGTCGGGTCGTCGATCTCGGGGTGCACCGCGTGGTAGGAACCGACGAGCGTCGTCCGCTCGTAGCGCTGATCGAGCCGCGCCGCCCGGTGGAGGACGCGGTGACCCTGCTGGAACACGGCCCAGCCGGGGCCCGGGAACTCGGGTGCGGCGATCCGCCCGCGCGGCAGCCCGGCTCCTTCCAGCAGCTCCTTGCCCTCCTCGACAGGCCCGAGAAAGTACTCGAACCGGCCACCCTTCATCGGCCGCGGGTCGGAGACCATCAAGACGTAGTCGAAGGCGACCGCGTCGCGATGCCACTGGTCGACGTTGCGCTCGAGCTCGTCGGGCGCGTAGTTGATGTGGATCGCGTGGTGGCTGATCGGATGCTCCTCGAGGCGGACCTGCGCGAGTCCGCTCAGGAACTCGAGCAGGGCTGGGTCCGAGTACATCCCGGCGAGGAACTCCGACCGATAGACGCTGCCGCGGACGCGCTTTGCGATCCGCTCGTCGCCGCTCGAACTGAGCTTCAGCTCGGCGCAGATCCTCTGCAGGATCCGGATGCCTTCGTCGTTCAGGAAGCGGAACGGCGAGGTGATCGCCACCGGCGAAAGCGCCGATCCCGCCGCCTTCGGCCCCCACTCCTCGAGCAGGGTCACGCTCTCCGGCGGCACAAGCTCGAGATACTTCGCATCCCACGAGATGTCGCAGCGCACCCGCTCGTACCCGGGTGGGCTTGCGAGGAGCGGCGTCATCGCGCAATTCTAGGGCACAGCGGCTAGCGGTACCGAAGCACTGTGCCGACGCCGCGCTCCACCGCACGCTGATGCAGCAGGGCGCCGACGGCGATGTCGGTCGTCGCGAGCCCACGGTGCCAGAAGAGGATGCGCTCGTCTTCGCGCTCGCGCCCCGGCTTGCGAGAAACGACGATCTCGGCCAGCTCGGCGTAGAGGGTCTCCTCGCTCAGCCGCCCCGTCTCTACGTGTGCGCGCAACGAGCCGAACGGCCCGCGGCGGCACTGGCCCCAGTCGTCGACGACGACCTTGTCCATCACGTCCGTGAGCGACAGCTCGACCGCGCTGATCGTCCCGTACGGAATGACGAGCGCACCCTCGGCGACCCACTCCGTGCGCAGGAGCGGCTCCGGCGAGTCGAGCCGGGTCGCCTCCACGACGATGTCCGCCCCCTCGACGGCCTCGCGTACCCCCGCCACCACCCGCACCGGCTTGCCAAGTGCCTGCTCGAGCTGGCGCCCAAACGCCTCCCGGGACTCGGCACGGCGGCTCGTCACGCGGATCTCGTCGAAGCTGAAGATCGAGTCGAGCATCGTCACGTTCGCGAAGGCCGTCCCTCGGGCGCCGATGTGACCCAGCACCTTCGAGCTGCGCCGGGCCAGGTGGCGGGCGCCGACCGCAGTCAGCGCCCCGGTCCGCCACTCGGTGATCTCGGTGGCGTCGAGGATCGCGAGCGGTACGCCGGTGCGCGGGTCGTAGAGAGTCAGCAGGGCGAGCTCCGAGGGCAGCCCGAGCTGCCAGTTGCCGATGTAGTCCCCGACGACCTTGACGCCGGCGACGGCGAGTGGCTCGACGTAGGCCCTGAGAATGTTGAAGTGGCCCCCGAAGGCCGGGTCGGGCACCAGATGCTCCCGCGGTTCGAGCACGACACGCCCTTCGCCCTGCGCTCGCACGGCTTCCTCGACCGCGCCGATCACGTCCCCGGGCGTGACGCCGAGCGAGGCGAGGTCCTCCCGCGAGAGAAAACGGAGGTCAAGGCTCACGGGCCGCGGACGACCTCCCCGGCGCGGACGACGCCGTGGGCGACGAGCTGCCGCTCGGCCCGCACGCTCTCCCCCGCAGCGTCCGTCAGGGTCGCCGGGCCGGCCGCGAGCCCGAGCAGGGCGACGTCCGCCACCCGTCCCGGCGCCAGCGAGCCGAGCTCGGGCTCCCGGCGCACCGCCGCCGCGGGCGCGGCGGTCGCCGCGCGGACAACGTCGGCGAGCGGCATGCCCAGGTGGAGGAGCTTCGAGAGCGTCGTCGGCAGGTCGTGGACGGGGCCGCGGACGTTGTAGGCGTGGATGTCGCTCGAGATCGTGTCGGGAGCGAAGTCCTGCTCCAGAGCGGCGCGGCCGACGCGGAAGGCGAAGCTGCCGACGCCGTGGCCGACGTCGAAGAGGACACCTCGCTCGCGCGCAGCGAGCACCACCTGCAGCACTCGCCCGCGCTCGTCGAGGATCGTGCCGCCCGCCTCGCCGTGGAAGCAGTGTGTCACGACGTCGCCGCGGTCGAGGAACGGGAGCAGCCAGGAGAGCGGCCGCGGCAGGTCGATCACGTGCACCATCAGCGGCAGCTCCAGCCGATCGGCTGCCTCGCGCGCCGCGCGCAGAGCGGGCTCCGGGTCCTGCCCCACCATCTGGTAGCCGAGCCTGACCTTCACCCCGACGACGAGGTCGGCGTGCTCCTTCGCGCGCGCCACACACTCGTCGGGGGAGGCCCAGCGCAGATCCTCGAGCTCGCCCACGAGCGGCGAGATCATTCCCTCGACCGCGACGTGGAGGTACGCGAGGACGCGGGTCGCCGCGCGCTCGATCACGTACCGGCGGAAGCCGGGAAGCGTGCGCGCACCGGCCGAGCCCGCGTCGACGGCGGTCGTCGTCCCGTGGGCCAGGCAGTGAGCGTCGACGTCGACACCGTAGTGTGAGACGCCCCAGTAGACGTGCGTGTGCAGGTCGACGAGGCCGGGCACGACCAGCAGACCGGTCGCGTCGAGGGTACGGCGGGCCGGGACGCCGTGCTCGGCCTCGACGATCCGTCCCCCGCGGATTGCGACCGTCCCGAACTCGTCGAGGCCGCGGGCCGGATCGAGCAGGCGGCCGCCGGCGACCGCGAGGTCGTAGTGCTCAGGCAAGGAGGCCCTCCTCCTGCAGGCGAGGGACGACCGCCTCGAAGGCGGCGATCGTCCGCTCGATGTCACCGTCGGCGTGCGCTTCGCCCACGAAGCCGTCGCCGTGGAAGAGGTGCACACCGTGTAGCAGCATCCCGCACTGGAGCGCGTCGCCGAGGGCTCCGGACGGGGACTCCTTCGTCGCGGTCTCGACTCCGAGCCGGAGCTTGAACGTCGAGCTCTGCCCGTAGGCGAGACCCGGGGCGCTGCGGCGGCTCAGCACGCCGTTGAGGCCCTCGCGCAGCGCGGCCGCGCGAGCAGCCGCCTGCGCCTGCCCATGGCCGTCGGCGAGGAGCGCGAGCGTCACCGTCCCCGCGGCGGCACTGAGCGGGTGCGCGTTGTGGGTCCCGGGGTGGGCGACCTTCGACGCTGCCGCGAAGTCGAGCACGTCCATCAGCTCGGCCCTCCCGCCGAGCGCCCCACCAGGAAGACCCCCGGCCAGGATCTTCGCGAGCGCAGTTAGATCCGGGACGACTCCGGACTCCTGCTGGACACCGCCCGGCGCCCAGCGGAAGCCGGTCACGACCTCGTCGAAGACGAGCACGGAACCGTGAGCGCGGGTCAACTGCCTGACCGCCGCGAGGAAGCCCGCCGGCAGCGGCACCGCTCCCCAGGCGGCCCCCGAGGGCTCGAGCAGGACCGCCGCGACGTCGCCCGCCGCCAGCTCGTGCTCGACCGCCGCCGGATCCGGCGGGACGACGGCGACGAGCCGCAAGACCTCCTCGGGGACTCCCGGCGGCCGGCGGTCGTAGGGCGGATCGACGCCGAACGCCGCGTAGTCGTGCCAGCCGTGGAAATGGCCGAGAATGCGAACGGCACGCGGCCGGCCGGTGGACGCGCGCGCAACCTGGAGCGCGAGCAGCGTGGCCTCGGTCCCGCTCGACGTGAAGCGGACGCGCTCCGCGGAGGGTACAAGCCGGACCACCTGCTCGGCCCACGCCCGCTCGAGCTCGTGGCCCGCGCCCGCGTGGAGGAAGAGGCCGACCTGCCTTCGGACGGCGTCTACCACGGCCTCGTGACCGTGGCCGAAGAAGAGCGCGCCGTGCCCCATCACGTGACAGACGAGCTCGTGGCCGTCCGCGTCCCACTTGTGCGCCCCCTCGGCCCGGTCGACCGTCAGCGGGAACGGCTCTGCGCGGCGGACGTCGTGGGTGAGCCCGCCGGGCAGCGCCCGGCACGCCTGCTCGTGGAGCTCGCGAGAGCGCGGGTTGGCCCGCGCCCACTCTTCGACCAGCTTCACGCGTCCACGGAAACGGTGTGGCCGCCGGCCAGCGCGGTCTCGCAGGCGAGCGCGACGGCGAGCGTAGCCCGGGCGTCGGCCGGGGTGCAGAAGACCCGCGCAGGGTCGTGCTCGCGCACCGCCTCGAGGAAACGGCAAACGGTGCGCTCGGAGGGGTGCTGCCGGGCCCTGATGTCGATCTGGCGCCCCCGGGAGACGCCGTGGAGGCGAAACTCCGGGTCGAGCTCGACGAAGAGCGTCGCTTCGCTCGCGACCACGTCGAGCGCGTACACCCCGGGCAGCCCGTCGCGCGTCCAGGCGACCTGGATCGTTCCCAGGCCGCCGCCGGCGAAGTGGAGAACGAGCGTCGCCGCATCCTCGATGTCGCCCCGCTCGCCAGCGCCCTGGGCGAGCTGGACGGTACTGGGCGCCGCCTGCACCTTCGCGACCTCGCCCCCGAGGGAGCGCTGGAGGTCGATCTGATGGCTCCCCCGCTCGAGCACGTTGCCTCCTCCCTGCGCCCGGTCAAGGAACCAGGGCCGGGAACCGGTCGGGCCGATGCTGCGGCCGGCCAGAAGGCCGACGTTCTGCTCCTCGAGCGCCTCGCGCAGCGGCTCGAGCAGCTCCAGCCCATGCCACTGGTAGCCGATCGCGCAGACGAGCCCGCTCGCCTCCACCGCTGCGACGATCGCGGCGCCATCCTCGAGTGTCCGGGCAATCGGCTTCTCGAGGAAGACGTGGACGCCCCGCGCGAGCGCGGCGAGCACCGGCGGTCGATGAGCACGCGGCGGTGTGCAGACAAAGAGGGCGTCGGGTGCTTCCCGTTGCAGCAGCTCGTCCAGGTCCCCGTAGACGCCGGCCCCGGCCGGAGCCGCCGCGCGGGCACGGCTCTCGTCGAGGTCGCAGACGGCCACGACGTCCGCGTCGCCGAGCCGGGCGAGCGTGGAGAGGTGCTCCGCCGCGATCCAGCCGGTGCCGACGAGCCCGATGCGGAGGGGAGGCACGGCTCAGTCTATGCCGACGGGGCGCAGGCCGGCGACGGGCTCGCCGGCGCGGAGGACGGCGCGGACCGAGCCCCGGAGCTCGAGCCCCGCGTAGACCCCGTGCCGGAACGACGTGCTGCCCCGCGGATCCCAGATGACGAGGTCAGCGTCGGAGCCGGGCGCGATCGCGCCCTTCCGTGGCGAGAGGCCGAATGCGCGCGCCGGACCGGCGGCGAGGAGCTCGGCGAGCCGCTCGACCGGAAGGCCGCGGGCGAGGCCGAGCGAGAGCAGCACGGGCAACCGCTCCTCCACCCCGGCGAGGCCGTAGGGCAGGCCGGTGAAGTCGGGGGCCGGCGGCGGCCTGTACTGCTCCTGCGCGTGATCCGAGCCGACTGCGTCGATCGTGCCGTCGGCGAGCGCGTCCCAGAGCGCCTCGACATGTTCGCGCGCGCGCAGCGGCGGCGCGACGAGGAACCGCCAGGCTTCCTCGTGCCTGTACACCGAGTCGTCGAGCGCCAGATGGTGCGTGCACGCCTCGGCCCAGACCGTCTGGCCGCGGGCACGTGCCTCCCGCACCCGGTCGAGCGCCCCCGCGGTCGAGAGGTGGACGAGATAGACAGGTGCGCCGGCACGCGCGGCCAGCGCCAGAGCGCGCCCGACTGCGTCCTCCTCCGCCTCTGGAGGGCGCGTCTCGGCGAAGACCGCCGCACCGGTCCGGCCGGCGGCGAGCGCGGTGGCGACGAGCCTCGCGATCGTCTCGCCGGTCTCGCAGTGCAGCTGCACGAGCAGCCCGAGCTCTCTCGCCGCGCGCAGCGTCTCGATCAGGACGCGGTCGGACGCCTGCATGCCGAGCTCGCCGTAGGCAAGGAAGAGCTTCACGCTCCTGGCACCTGCAGCTCGCAGGGCCTCGAGATCGTCCCGCACCAGGCGCTCGGGCTCCCAAATGGACGGGTGCAGCCGAACGTCGACCGTCGCCGCCGGCAGCAGCTCCTCCCGAGCCCGCCTCCAGGCGGCAGCGGGCGGCTCGCCCGGACGGGGGGCCGTGAAGGAGAGCACGCTCGTCGTGCCCCCCCTCGCGGCAGCCACGCTGGCCGCGGCGACGTCCGCCAGGATGTGCGTGTGGGGGTCGACGCCGCCGGGCAGCACGTAGCAGCCGTCCGCGTCGAGGCCCGCGCCGCCCCGAGGCTCCTCGATCGCGGCGATGCGGCCTGCCGCCAGGCAGATATCCGCTTGGCGCGCTCCGGCCGGCGTGACCACGATCCCGCCGCGGATCCTCATCGGCGTAGGGTACGCCGGTGGCCTCCGAGCTCGCAGATCGAGTCGCCGTGGTCACCGGCGCTGCCTCGGGGATCGGCCGCGCGATCGCGCTCCGCTTCGCGGACGCCGGAGCGCGAGTGGTCGTTGCCGACGTCCGCCGCGATCCCCGGGAAGGTGGCGAGTCGACGGAGAATCTCCTCGGCCAGCGCGGCGTGCATGTCGACGCCGACGCATCCCGCTGGGAGGACGTCGACCGTCTCGTCGGAACAGCCGTCGAGCGCTTCGGGCGACTCGACGTGATGGTCGCGAATGCCGGGATCGCGGGCAGCTACTCCAAGGGCCTGCTCGAGACGAGCGAAGACGACTGGGACGCGATCATGGCAGTCAACCTGCGCGGCGTCTTCCTCTGCTGCAAACGTGCGATTGCCGAGATGGTTCGCCAGGAGTCCCAGGACGACGTGCGCGGGCGGGTGATCGCCATCAGCTCGCAGCACGGAATGATCGGGCCGCCCGGCCACGTCGCCTACGCCGCGAGCAAGGGCGGAGTCGTCAACCTCGTGCACCAGCTCGCCGTCGACTTCGGGCCGCACGGCGTCCTCGTAAACGCGGTCGCGCCCGGGAAGATCATCACCGGCTCGCCCGAGCAGCAGTCTCCGGAGACCCTCGCGTACTCGCGCGCGCGCACACCCTTCCACCGGCTTGGCCGCCCCGATGACGTCGCGTCCGCGGCGCTCTTCCTCGCGGCGGACGCCTCCTACGTCTCGGGAGTCAACCTGCTCGTCGACGGCGGCTGGATGGCGTACTGAGGCAGCTGCGGCAACGCAGCCCCGTGGCTCCCGTCGTCGGCGAGCACCACGACGTAGCCGGTGCGGAGGAACTCGTCCACGTGCTCGGCGACCTGCTCGAGCCAGAGCGCCGTCGTCTCGGCATCGAGACCTGCCGGCGGCAGCTGGATGACGCCGAAGCCCTCCTGCTCGAGCCGGCCGAGCAGGTCCGGGAGCAGGCTGTCGGCGACGACGGCGACGCGCCGGGCGCGGGCATCGGTGCTCAGGCGAGCAGCTCCTCGAGCCGCCGCCGCTCCTCGGCCGCGTCGTAGTCCGTGAACCAGTGCCGAATTCCGGTCGAGCGTGGCACGGGCAGGCCGCGCTGCTCGAGCTCGGCGCCGAGCTCCTGCAGGAAGATCCCATCACCCGGCACGTAGGCCGAGTCCTCCTCGCTGACGGCGGGCCTGCCCGCCCACGAGGGGGCGGAGACGGTGTGGTCGATGCCCATCGTCGGGCTGGAGTCGATGCCGATCAGCACCACCTCGTCCCCGCCGGAGAGGTGCGGCGCCATCACCGCGGCGACGAGCGTCGCGAGACGCCGGCAGTGGCGCCGGTAGAGCGCGGTGTCGTACTGCTCGCGTCCGCCCCAGAAACGCCGTGCGCCGGCGTAGGCGAGCTCGGGGCATGGCATCTGGCGGATCGCGTAGCCGCGCTCACGCAGGAGCTCGAGCACCGGCGTCCACATCGCCGGCGTCTTTGCACCGCCCTCCACTTTCGCGTTCTGGTTCAGGAGGCAGTGCGCGATGAAAGCGACGCGGGCCATCTAGTCGAACTCGACCAGGACCTTGCCGAGCTTGCCGGGCGCCTCGAGATGGTCGAAAGCCGCGGCAATCTCGGCAACGGGAAAGATCCGGTCGACAAGCGGGCGCACCCGGCCGCAGGCGAGCAGCGGCACGATCTCCCGCGCGAAGGCCTGGACGGCCGCCGCCTTCTCCTCGAGTGGGCGAGCGCGCAAGACCGTCCCGTGGATGCGCAGCCGCTTGCCCATGACCGCGCGGAGCGAGAACGACGCCTCGTGACCGGCGCCGGTGCCGACGATCACGAGTCGGCCCTTCGTCGCGAGCGCCTCAAGGTCGCCGACGAGGTTCGGCGCGCCGATCAGCTCGAGCACGACGTCGGCCCCGCCGGCCGCGCGCACCTGCTCGACGGCCTCCTCGGGCGCGACCGCCACCGCACCGAGCGCCGCAATCCGCGCACGCGCCTCGTCCGAGCGGACGCTGCCAAAGACCCGCGCGCCCGCCGCGAGGCCGATCTGCACGGCCGACGAGCCGACGCCGCCGTTCGCGCCGTTGACGAGCAGCAGCTCGCCGAGCCGGAGCCCGGCCTGGGTGACGACCGCATCCTGGGCGGTGATGAATCCTTCCGGAGCCGCGGCCGCCTCCTCGTCGGACAGTCGTTCGGGCACCCGCGCGAGGTGGCGCTCGTGCACGACGACCCGGTCGGCGAGGCCGCCGCCGCCGACGATCCCGAACACGCGGTCGCCCGCCTGCCAGTTGTGCACGCCCGGGCCGCACGCGGCGACGACTCCTGCCACCTCGAGCCCCGGCACGTCGGCCGGTGAGCCCGGCGGCGCCGGATAGTTCCCCGCCCGCTGCATCAGGTCGGCGGGGTTGAGACCGGCGAACCGCACGGCGACGAGCACCTCGGCGCCTCCGGCCGCAGGATCCGGCCGCTCTTCGACCTGAACGACCTCGTTGCCGCCGGCGCCGGTGTAAACGACAGCTCTCATACCGTGTGCACCCCGATCGTCTCGAATTCCGTTTCCCAGTTCAGCCCGGGCAGCGGCGTATCCCCAAGGGAGCCGGGCCGACCGGAGCCGCGCGAGGGCGTGAGCTCGAGCCCTCTGGCGCTCACCGCGGGGCTCCCGCGAGCTCGGGGTCGACAATAGCGATCGTCCGAGCTCCAACACCGTCACGCATCCGCCCGAGAGCCTCGTCGATCCCGTCCAGATCGGTGAAGTGCGAGACGACCTCCCCGAGCTTCAGCCGCCCGTCGGCGGCCATCGCCGCGAGACGGGGGAGCTCGGCCGCGACGTTGCCGGAGCCGTAGTAGCAGCCTTTGATCGACTTGTCGGAGAGAAACTCGATCGCGGGCAGCGAGACCTCGACGCCCTTGGGGGCGAGCCCGACGACGACGGCGGTGCCGCCGGGACGGAGCACGTCCCAAGCAAGCCTGATCGTCTCTGCCCGGCCGACCACCTCGAAAGCGTAGTCGGCGCCGCCGGCGAGAAGATCGCGAACCGACCGGGCCGGACGCCCGCGCGAGGAATCGACCGCGTCGGTCGCGCCGCGCCGGAGAGCGAGTTCCAGCTTCTCCGGCTCCCGGTCGACGGCGACGATCCGGGCCGCGCCCGCAAGGTGGGCGCCCGCGATCACCTGCAGGCCGACGCCGCCGCAGCCGATCACGCAGACGGTCTCGCCGATGCGGACTCCCGCGACGTTCCGCACCGCGCCGATCCCGGTGACGACGCCGCACCCGAGCAGCGCCGCCTGCCAGAGCGGGATTCCATCGGGCAACGGCACGGCGCCCGCGGCAGCGACGACCGTGCGCTCGGCGAAGCAAGCGGTCATCAGGCCGTGCTGGAGCGAGGCCCCATCCGGCAAATGCAGGCGCGAGGTACCGTCGAGGAGTGTCCCCTTGAGGCCGTTGCGCCCGGCCGGCTCGCAGAGGTTCGGCCGGCCCGCACGACAGGAGCGGCAGGCGCCGCACGAGGGGACAAAGCAGAAGGCAACGCGGTCGCCGGGACGGACGTGGTTGATTCGATCGCCGACCGCCTCAACGACACCGGCGCCCTCGTGGCCGAGGACGATCGGCCAGCGTCCGTCACCGAGCGCGCCCTCGGCGAGGTGGAGGTCTGAGTGGCAAACGCCGGCGGCGGCGACGCGCACGAGCACCTCGTCGGCCCGCGGCGGATCGAGCTCGACCTGCTCGACGACGAGCGGCGCGTGCGGCTCGTGCAGGACTGCGGCGCGGATTCGCACCTTCAGCCGATCCTGTACGCCTCGAGCGCGTCGAAGTCCGGGGTGACGCCGAGGCCCGGTCCCGCCGGCGGAGCGATCGTTCCGTCCAGAGCGATCTCCACGGGGGTGGGCAGGAGCCAGTCGCGCCGCTGCGACGACCAGCCGGGCGGATCGTAGGGGACCTCCACGTAGGGGCACGTCGAGACGGCGAGGGCGAGGTGGAGGTTGGCGACGAGCCCGTAGCCGTTCGACCACGTGTGCGGCGACCAGGCGCGGCCGCAGAGATCGGCGAGCGCCGCAACCCGGCGGCAGCCCGAGATGCCGCCGCTCGAGAGCACCACGTCGCTCTGGATCACGTCGACCAGGCCGCGCAGAATCAGATCGCGGGCCTCGTGCGCGCCGCGCACCATCTCGCCGGCGGCAAGGCGAAGGTCGGTGCGGGAGCGCAGGGCGGCATAACCGTCGACGTCCTCGGCGCGAAGCGGCTCCTCGAGCCACCAGACGCCGAGCGGCTCGAGCGCACGCGCGCACTGCACGGCCGTTGCGACGTCCCAGCGCACGGCCGTGTCGCCGGGCATCCGCCAGCCCTGGTTCGCGTCGACCATGATCTCCATCCCCGTCCCGACGGCATCACGCACCCGCTCGACGACCGCGACGTCCTCGCGCCAGTTCTGGTGCGTGAAACGAAGCTTCACCGCGCGAACACCGCGTTCGCCGAGCGCGACGCAGCGGCGGGCGCGCTCGTCCGGATCGACCGGCTCGGCGCTCGACGCGTACGCGAGCAACCGCTCGGAGCGGCCGCCGAGCAGCCGCCAGCAGGGCGTCTCGAGCGCTCGGCCCACGAGGTCCCAGACCGCCGCCTCGACCGGCCACGGGCGACCGCCGTGAAAGTCGATCGTCTCGCAGATCTCCCGGACGACCTCCGTCCGGAGGGGGTCGACACCAATGAGGAAGCGGCCGAGCACCTCGAGATCGTGCACCGCCTCGCCGCCGGCGTAGCCCGGCACGCCCTCGTCGGTCGAGACGATCACGACGGTCGCGTCGTGGTGCGTACGCGGCTGCGGATCCCACGCGACCGACAAGGCGGGCTCGAGCGGGAAGCGGTACCGGCGCGCCTCGATCGCGCTGATCCGCATCAGCTACCGCCGTAGAAGGGGCTCGTGAGCGTGTCTCGCCCGGCCACGAGCCGCGCGACCGCTGCGGGGTCTCGGCCGCCGACGCACATCCGCAGCGCCTTCCCGACCGCCTCGCGAGTGGCGCGCCGGACGGCGGTTTCGTCCTCGGCGCGCTCGTCGATCCAGACCGCGACCAGGACGATCAGGTCGTGCGTCGCCTCGATCACGCCCTCGGCGACGGCGTCCAGCACACCCTGCGCGATGCCGACCTGCGCCGCGCCCCAGGTGATCGTCTGGTGCCGCTCCTCGAGCGCGGTCGCTTTGTTCATCATCAGCGTCGGCGGCCAGACGACCTCGTACTGCGGCTGCTCCGGGCCGACGCAGACGAGCACGGGCGTGTGCCCGGGCGAGGGGTGCGCGAGCATGCTCGTGGCGGCGGCGGCCGTGGGGCTTCCGCGCCGGGCGAGCACGACGTTCACGTGGCTGCCGTCCGGGCTGAGGCCGCCCCACCCCTCGCCGATGCGACCGTCGAGATCGTCCAGGTTCACGTCACTCCTTTCGTCATGCGGAGAGGTCGAGCACGACCCGCAGCGCCTCGCCCGAGTGCATCAGCTCGAAACCGCGCCCGACCTCGTCGAGCGGCAGGCGGTGCGTGATCAGCCGGTCGAGCGGCAGCCGGCCGCGGCGATAGAGGTCGAGGGTGAGCGGGAAGTCACGCTCGGGCCAGGACGAGCCGTAGAGCGAGCCGAGCACGCGGCGCTCCATGCGCGGGATCGAGCGGGCGGGCAGCGCCACCACCGCGTCCTCCCGCGGAATGCCGATCAGTACGGCCGCACCGCGCGGGCGCGTCGAGAGGAAGGCGCCGACCATCGCTTCGGGCCGGCCGGTCGCCTCGATCGCGTAGTCGACGCCGCCCCCCGAGACCTCGGCCACGGCGGCCGCGGTTTCCTCGGGCGACCCTGCCGACAGGATGCCCTCGGTCGCACCGAACTCACGTGCCAGATCGAGCTTCGCCGGCGTGACGTCGACGGCCACGATCACGCCTGCTCCCGCGGCGGCCGCGCCGAGAACCGCGCTGATGCCGACTCCGCCGCAGCCGAACACCGCCACGCGGTCGCCGGGCCGGACCCCCGCGGTCCGCCAGACTGCACCGACGCCGGCCGTGACGGCGCAGCCGACCAGCGCTGCGACCTCGAACGGCACGTCCGGCGGGATCGGCACGCACGAGCGCTCGGGCAGCACGCACGCCTCCGCGAAGGAGGAGATGAACGAGTAGTGGTAGACGGGCTCGCCGGCGCGCGAGAGACGCGTCGTCCCGTCGAGCAGACCGCCTGCGGCCATCGCGGGCCAGGCCGTCGAGCAGAGCTGTGGCAGCGACCGCAGGCACTCGTCGCACCGGCCGCAGGACGGGACCCACGAGAGCGCGACGTGATCACCGGGGGCCACGCGGGCGACACCGGCGCCGATCGACTCGACGATGCCGGCGCCCTCATGCCCGAGCACCGCGGGACACGGCGTCTCGGCGGTGCCGTCGATCGCATTCTGGTCCGAGTGGCACACGCCGCTGGCGCGGAGCCGCACGAGCACCTCCCCCGGGCCGGGCGGGGCGAGTTCGAGCTCCTGAACGGCGAGAGCGGCGCCCGTCCGTTCGAGGACGGCGGCGCGGATCCGCATCAGCGCACTCCGACCGGGCAGGTCAAACGGCGACGCCGCTTCTGTCCTGCAGCCGGCGCAGCTCCTCGATCGGGATGTGGCAGCTCATCAGGTGGCCCGCCTCGACCTCAACGAGCGGCGGCTCCTGCTGCTCGCAGATCTCCCCGACCTTGCGATGGCAGCGCGTGTGGAACACGCAGCCCGACGGGGGCTCGGAAGCGCTCGGGATCTCGCCCTCGAGCCGGATGCGCACTCGGTCGTCGCCGTCGATCGACGGGACGGCCGAGAGCAGGGCCTCGGTGTACGGATGGTGGGGGCCCCCGAAGACGACCTCGGCCGGGCCGAGCTCCATCAGCCGTCCGAGGTACATGACGGCGATGCGGTCGGACAGGTAGCGGACGACGCCGAGATCATGCGAGATGAACAGGTACGCGACCCGCGCCGAGACCTGCAGCTCGACGAGCAGGTTCAGGATCGCCGCCTGGACGGAGACGTCGAGCGCCGAGGTGGGCTCGTCGCAGACGACGAGCTTCGGCTCCCCGGCGAACGCGCGCGCGATTGCGACGCGCTGCTTCAGCCCGCCGGAGAGCTGACTCGGGCGGGCGCTTACGTAACGCTCGGCGAGCCGGACCGATTCCATCAGCTCGAGGAGCCGCGACTCGGCCGCCGGGCCGGTTGCGCCCGCGAGTTTCTTCAGCGCCCGCCGCAGGATGCGCCGGACCGAGTGCCTGCGGTTGAGGGCGGAGTCCGGATTCTGGAAGACGATCTGGAGCGACCGGATCTCGCCGTGGCTGCGCTTGGCAAGCCGGGGAGCGAGGACCCGCCCCTCGAGCTCCACGAGGCCGACGGTCGGCTCGACGATGCCGAGCAGGGTGCGGCCGAGCGTCGTCTTGCCGCTGCCCGACTCGCCGACGAGACCGAGCGTCTCGCCCGGCCAGATCTCGGCCGACACGCCGGCGAGCGCATGCACCAGGTGACCGTGCTGGCGGAAGTCTTTGCCGAGCTCCTCGAAGCGTACGAGCGGAGCCGCGCTGCGGTCGATCGCCGGCAGGGCGAGCGTCGCTGCCTCCGCCCGGGGCAGGTTGGGCGCGCGCTCGTGGAAGAAACAGCGGCTCGTGTGCCCGCCCCCGAGCTGGTAGAGCGGCGGCTCCTCCGCCCAGCAGACGTCCTCCGCGAGCGTGCAGCGATCGGCGAAGACGCAGCCAGGAGGCTGCTCGCCGAGGTTCGGGAGAAACCCCTTGATCGTGTCGAGCCGCCCTCGGTCCTTGCGGACGCCGCGGCGCGGGATGCAGCGCAGCAGCCCGACGGTGTACGGATGCCTCGGATCGTGCAGCACCGTCTCGACCGGGCCCTCCTCGACGAGGCGCCCGGCGTAGAGCACACCGACGCGCTCGCACATCTTCGCGATCACGCCGAGGTTGTGGCTGATGAAGAGCACGGCGGTCTGGAATTCGGCCTGGAGCCGCTCGATCAGGTCGAGCACCTCGGCCTCGACCGTCGCGTCGAGGCCCGTGGTCGGCTCGTCGAGGATCAGCAACGCGGGATCTTTCGCCAGCGCCATGGCGATCACGACCCGCTGCTGCATGCCACCCGACAGCTGGTGCGGGTAGCGCTCGAGCACGGAGCGCGGGTCGGCGATCTGCACGGTCCTCAGCGCGTCCTGTGCGCGCTGCCACGCTTCCTTGCGGTCGACCCCGCGCACGACGAACACCTCGGCGACCTGGCGGCCGACCCGGATTCCCGGGTTCAGCGAGGCGGCGGGGTTCTGGTAGACCATGCCGATGTCCTCCGCCCGGAGACGCCGCAGCTCGCGCCCGTGCAGATCGATGACGTCGCGGGCGCCGATCAGAATCGACCCGGACGAGACGCGCCCGTTGCGTGGGAGGTAGCGCACGATCGCGAGCGCGGCGGTCGACTTGCCGCAGCCGGACTCGCCGACGAGTCCGTAGGACCGACCGCGCTCGATCGTCAACGAGATGTCGTGAAGCACCCGCCGGTCGCGACCGCGCACCCGATACACGACGTCGAGATTCCGAAGCTCGAGCGCCGGCGCAGCCTCGGAGACCTGGACACTCATCGCCGGTCGAGCACCTGGGTCAGCCCGTCGGCGATCAGGTTCACGCCGACGACGAGCGACGCGATCGCGAGGCCGGGAAAGAGGACCGTCCACCAGTAGGAGCCGCCCGCGAGCAGGGTGTACTGCTGGCTGATCTGCAGCGACCAGTCGGGCGAGGGCGGCTCCACGCCGAAGCCGAGGAACGTCAGCCCCGCGACCGCGAAGATCGCGTAGCCGAGGCGCACGGTGGCCTCGACGACGATTGGGCCCATCACGTTCGGGAGGATCTCGACGAACATCACGTAGGGCGCGCCTTCGCCGCGCAGGCGTGCCGCCTGCACGTAGTCGAGCTCGCGCTCCGCCAACACCGCCGCACGAACGGTGCGCGTGACAAGCGGCGTGAAGACGATCCCGATCACGATGATGACCGTGAGCGTGCGCGGAAGATGAATGATCGTCGAGGTACTGAGCGTGACGATCGCCGTCACCGCGATCACGATCAACGGCAGTGCGAGGACGGCGTCGACGATACGGCTGACCACGTCGTCGACGAGCCCGCGAAGGTATCCCGTGACGAGGCCGAGCAGGGTCCCGCCGGCGACTCCGAGCAGCATCGCGATCGGAGCGATCTGCATCACGCCAGTCGCACCGGCGAGAACTCGCGAGAAGACGTCACGGCCGAGGCTGTCGGTGCCCAGCCAGTACTTCCCGCCCGGCCGCGCGAGGACGTCTGCCGTCTGGGCGAGCGGATCGTGCGGCGTCAGCGCCCCACCCACGAAGGCCCAGAAGATCCAGAAGGCCAGGACGACCACGCCGACGATGAAGGTCTTCGACCGCGCGAGCTGCCCGAGCGTCTCGCGGCGGGCGACCTGCGCCTCGGTCGCCGCCGGTTGGAGCGGTACGGGGAGCGCCGTGCTCATTCGTCCGCGGCGTGCCGGATGCGGGGATTGACGAACGTGTAGAGGACGTCGGCAGCCAGCGTCGATACGAGGTAGACGATCCCGACGACGAGAACGCCGCTCTCGAGCATCGTCAGGTCCTTGTTCTGCGCCGCAGTGTAGATGCGCTGGCCGATGCCGTCGTAGTTGAAGATCTTCTCGATCACGACGAGGCCGCCGATCAGGTAGCCGGTCTGCGTCGCGATCACCGCGATCGTGGGCAGCAGCGCGTTGCGCAGCACGTGCCTGCGGATCACGGTCGTCGTCGGCAGGCCCTTGAGGTACGCCGTGCGCGTGTAGTCGGCGTCGAGCGCCTCGATCGTCCCGGCGCGAGCGATCCGAGCGATGTAGCCGAACAGAACCATGACGAGCCCGAGCGCAGGCAGCAGCAGGAACTTGATCTGCGTCAGGAAGCTCGCGCCCGGTGGCGCAGTCGCGGTCACCGGCAGCCACTTGAGGGCGATGCCGAAGATGATGATCAGGACGATCGCGGTGACGAACTCCGGCACGGCCGTCAGCGAAAGGCCGCCGATCGTGATCGAGCGGTCGGCGAAACGGCCCTGCTTCAGCGCGGCGAAGACGCCCCCGAGAATGCTGATCGGGACGACGAGCACAAACGCTTCGAGCGCGAGCTTGAGCGAGTTGACGAGCGACGGGCCGAGCAGCTTCGACACGGGCACCTGGTACTGGAGCGACTCCCCCATGTCACCCCGGAAGAAGTGGCTGATCCAGCGTGCGTACTGCGTCGTCACCGGCTTGTCGGCGCCGAGCTGATGGTTGAGCAGGTTGACGGAGTGCTGGTCGGCGAAGGGGCCGAGGACGTTTCGTCCGATGTCTCCCGGCAGGAGTTGAGACGTCCCAAAGACGATCAGGCTCAGCAGGAAGAGCGTGATCAGGGAAAGTCCGAGTCGCTTGACGAGGAATCGAGTCATGCCGTCAATCCTGCCTCCGTCCGGCCGCCGAGCTCCCTGCTCGACGGCCGGACGGCGATGCGAAGCCAGCGATCAGGCGAGCGACGTGTGGCTGAGGTACACCGATCCCTGCGCGTCGGCCTTATAGCCCCGGACGTTGGTCGTGCCTGCGCCCAAGAAGTCGTAGAAGTACGGGAAGATGACCGGGGTGTCGCGGAGCAGGATGCGCTCCATCTTCCCCGCATACTTCCGCTGGTCCTTGAGAGCGATCGCCCCGATGTATGACCTCGCCGCACGATCGAAGGCCGGATTGTGGTAGTGCGCGGCGTTCCAGATGCCCTTCGTCTCGAGGGCCGCCGTGAGGAACACGTTCGGCACCGCCCGGTGGCCCCAGTCGGTGATGTTCATCGGGGCATTCAGCCACGGCGTGGTTCCCCATCCGGAGGGCGGACCGGACTGCGAGCCGGCGAAGTACGCGGTCGCGGTCAGGATCTGCAGCTGCATCTTGATGCCGATTGCCCGCACGGACCGCTGGATGATCTGGGCCAGCTGCGGGATCTCGCCCGTCTGCTCCGTGGTCAAGGTGATCGAGAAGCCATGGGGATAGCCGGCGGCGGCCATGAGCTGCTTCGCCTTGCGGATGTTCTTGTGCCGCTGGGGGACGGAGGTGTTGCGCGAGGGGTAGACGGGCGCGAACGGCGAGTCGTTGCCCGGCAGGGCGAACCGCCCGAACAGCGTCTTGACGATTGCCGGCCGGTCGAGCGTGAGCGCGATCGCCTGGCGGACGCGGCGATCCCGAAGCGGATTGTGGAGATCCACCCGCATCGGCACCTGCCGGTGGGTCGCGCCGTGAGCGTTGAAGATCTGGACGTTCGAGTTGGAGATCAGCGGGCGGCCCGTCGCGAAGTTGATCTGGCCGATCAGGTTGACCTGCTTGCCGAGCAGGGCCGCCGTCGTCGCGGCGTCGTCCGTGTAATAGGTGACGTCGACTCCGTCGAGCGCTGCGCGGCCGCCCCACCAGCCCGCGAACCGCTCGTACTTCGCGCCGACGCCGGGGGTGTACGAGACCAGCTTGAACGCGCCCGTCGTCTGGGGAGCCTTCTCGAAAGTGCCGACCTTGTAGTCCGCCGGCAGCAGGATCGCCTGGTAGGTGGTCGAGCTCGTCAGATAGGGGAAGCTCGCGGTGGGAGCATCGAGGTGGAACTCGACGGTGAGGTTGTCGATCTTCTTGATCCCGCCCGGCGAGAGGACGCCCTTGTAGGCAGACAGCGCCTGCGAGCCGGAGTTCGGGTCGACGAGCCGGTTGAAGGTGGCGACGACGTCGTCGGCTCCGAACGCCTTGCCGGTCTGGAACTTCACGCCCGAACGCAATTTGTACGTCCAGACGGTCGCATTCTTGTTCGGCTTCCAGCTCACGGCGAGCTCGGGCAACAGGGTCAGGCTCTGGGTTGCACGGACAAGGAACTCACCGGCGATGCTCCCCGTCTCGAGGCCGCCCGTGTCCTTGTAGGTGTGCGGGTCGAGCGATCCGACCGGCGGCGGGATGATCCCGACCTTCAGCCGGCCGCCGACCTTGACCGCCTCGGGTGCAGCATAGGCGAGCGGCGCATGGCCGAGGACTCGCAGCGCGGCGCCGATCGCCGTCGCTGAGAGGCCCAGCATCGTCGCGCGCTGCAAGAACTCCGCGCGGTCGAGCTCACCGTCGACGAGCTCGTCAATCAACGTGCGCTCGACAGGTCCCGCGTCACGCCGGAACTCCTCGAGACGCCTACGTGCGTCACGACTCATGTGACCTCCTCGGGCTTCTACAGGGTTCCGCGAACGTGCCTCGGTAGACCACCTTCCGACCCCCAGACCTCCGCTGCGCGCCGACGGACGGTGGGTATTCCATGAACTCGTGGGTTATGTCATGCAGAAGTCGTACTGTCAATCGTACCTGGATCGATACCGAGGGAGGAGCGATGGAAAAGGAAGGGTTGCTGGAGCGGCTCGAACGCGGTCCCGTGATCTGCGCCGAGGGCTACCTGTTCGAGTTCGAGCGGCGCGGCTACTTGCAGGCCGGCGCATACGTTCCCGAGGTCGTCCTGGAGCACCCTGAGCTCGTCGGGCAGCTGCACCGCGAGTTCGTCCACGCGGGCTCCGACGTCGTCGAGGCTTTCACGTATTACGCACACCGGGAGAAGCTGCGCCTCGTCGGCAAGGTCGAGCTCCTCGAGCAGATCAACCGCCAGGCGCTCGCGATCGCCTGCGAGGTTGCTGCCGAGAGCGGCGCGCTCTTCGCGGGAAACATCTGTAACACGAACGTCTACGAGCCCGGCGACGGCAGCTCGGCCCAGGCCGCGCGGTCGATGTTCGACGAGCAGGTTGGCTGGGCCGTTGAGGCAGGCGTCGACTTCGTGATCGGGGAGACGTTCTCCTTCGCCGGAGAGGCGCTGATCGCGCTCGAGACGATCAGGGCAGCCGGGCTGCCTGCCGTTGTGACGCTCGCTCTGCACGCCGAGCCCATGACCCGTGAGGGGTGGACGCCGGCGGAGGCCTGCAAGCGGCTCGAGGACGGAGGCGCGGATGTCGTCGGACTCAACTGCATCCGCGGGCCGCGGACGATGCTGCCGGCGCTCCGCGAGATCCGCCGCGCGGTCTCGGGGCAGGTCGCGGCTCTGCCGGTGCCCTACCGCACGACGGACGAGCAGCCGAGCTTCCAGTCGCTGAGCGACCCCGACTGCGACTGCATTCCCGGCGGCCGGCCCTTCCCGACGGCGCTCGACCCCTTCGTCTGCAACCGGTACGAGCTGGGAGAGTTTGGCCGCGAGGCATACGAGCTGGGGATCCGCTACCTGGGCGTCTGCTGCGGCGCAGGCCCCCACCACATCCGTTCCCTGGCAGAGGCCCTGGGCCGAACGCCCCCGGCGAGCCGCTTCAGCGCAGACATGTCCAAGCACGCGTTCTACGGAAGCGACACGAGCCTGAAGCAGGAGAACGTCGACTACGCGAGCAGGCTCTAGCGTGCGCCCGGTATGAGCTATTCGCTCTACTGGGCGCGAAACGACGGCATCGGCGGCCACGTCTGGCTGAGCGAGCGCGACCTGCGCGCCCTCAGCGACGAGATGCTCGTCCAGGCCCTGCCATGGCCCGGTGACCGGTTGAGCGTCGACGGCTCGCGCATCTCGTCCGACGAGTTGGAGGCGATCCTGGCCGCCGCATCGCCCGAGCCGGCGACGCTCGCCGACGTGAAGCTCTGGCGCGACTGGCTCGCGTTTCTCGAGGGCGCGACGCGTGCCGGCGGCATCCTCGTCCGCAGCTGACGCGGACCTGCGCTTGGCGGATCCGGTCGGAGGAGACGTGACGAAGGGCATGCTCGGTTTCCTGCTCGGGGCGGCCGGGATGTTCGCGGTCACCTACTCCACGCAGGCGATCCTGCCCCAGCTCGGCCGCGACTTCCACGTCAGCCCCGCCCGCGCAGGCCTGAGCATCTCCGTTGTGGTGCTCGCGCTCGCCGCCGGCGCTTGGCTCTGGGGACCGCTCTCCGACCGCATCGGGCGCCGCTCCTCGATCGTGCTCGCGAGCGGGCTCCTCGTCGCGCCGACGATCGGTGTTGCCGCGGCGCCGAGCTTCGGCCTCCTGCTCGGGTTCCGAGCATTGCAAGGGCTCTGCATGCCGGGCCTGCTCACCGCCGGGGTCCCCTACGTCGCCGAGACGTTCGCGCCGCGCTTCGGCGGCCGCGCGATGGGCTACTACGTCACGGCCCTCGTCGCCGGCGGTCTCGTCGGGCGGCTCGGCGTCGGCCTCCTCGCCGCCGCGACCGGCTGGCGCTGGGCAATCGGGGTTCTGGCCGCTCTGCCGCTCGCGGCCGCGATCGCCATGCACCGCTCGCTCGTTGACGTGCCGGCAACCCCGTCTGCCCGCGGGCATCTGCAGGGGATCGGCCGGCAGCTTCGCAACGGTGCACTGCTGCGCGCGATCGCAGTCGGAGCGGCCTTCTTCTTCACCTTCGTCGGAACCTTCTCCTACGTCGTCTATCGGCTCGAGCAGCCGCCGTTCCGGCTCGGAGCGGCCGCCCGGAGCGCCATCTTCGGCCTCTGGCTCCTCGGCACCGCCGGCCCGCTCTTCGGCCGGATCTCGGATCGGGTCGGCTGGCGTGGACTCGCGCTCGGCTCGGTCCTCGTCGCAGGGCTCGGGCTCGTCCTGTCGCTACCGACCAGTCTCCCGAGTCTCCTCGTCGGGCTTGCGCTGGTCGCGCTCGGCAACTTCGCCGGCGTCACCGCTGCCCAGCTTGGCCTGGCCGAGGCGGACGAAGTCGACCGAGGCGCGTCGAGCGCGATCTACTTCAGCCTGTACTACGCGGCCGGCGCCGTCGGCGGCTACCTGCCCGGCCTAGCCTGGGAGACATGGCGCTGGGACGGGGTGGCGGGAAGTGGACTGGCGGCACTCGTGGCGGCTGCCGTCGCGCTCCGGCTCTGAGACTACCCCTTCTTGGGGATGAAACTCGTGACGTCTGTCTGTGACAGGTTTCAGGCTGCGGCCGCCAGGCGTGCGTTGATGGCCTGCTGGTTGACAGCGACTACAGTGCGGACGCACGCGTCCTGAAGCGGCCTCCCACGGAGACGCGCAAGTCGAACAAGGAGTGCAGCACGTGGCCAGTCAACCACAGAGGCCTGTTGCCGAGGGCGCACGTCGAGCCGTGGTTGCTCCCGACCCCGGAGCCACTCGTTCCCGGACCCAGGCCGACGTTCTCGGTGATCATCGCCGCGTATCAGGCGGCGCACACGATCGGCGCCGCGGTCGAATCGGCGCTCTCGCGGACCTACCCGCCGCACGTTCTCGCCAGGGCCGCGGGCCGCGCCGATCTCACCGTGGACGAGCGCGCGCTCGTCGAGTCGCAATCTGGCGCGCTACCGGCGGGAGGAGCTCCAGACGAACGCCGAGGCGCAGCTACGCGCCGAGCCGTACGGTGCGCGCGGTGGACGCTCCTGGACGTGGCTCTCGGCCCGTCCTTCGCTCCGTCCGGTCGCCTCAAGCCGACGGCGTTCCTCCTGCCGAGAGGGGCGCCGTTCCTCTACGCACGTAAGTTCGACGTTCGGGTGGACTCGAGGGTTCTCGACCTGATCGACGACGATCTTCTCACGCGCTGACGACGTGAGCTCGCTGCTCGTTCCGCCTCGCGACGGCGACATCGCACCGGGCGCTTCACTCCCGCGTTCTCAGTGATCTTGGCCGCCTACCAGGCGGCGGAGACGATCGGCGAAGCCGACGCCTCGGCCGTGGCGCAGACGATGGCTCCGCACGAGATCGTACGTGCGACGACGGCGCCGACCAGCTGGTCGAGGCGCTCGAGCCCTTCCGAGACCAGATCGTGCTCCTGCACACGGAGAACGGAGGCGAGGCGTCGGCGAAAGAATGGCGCTGCGCGCGCCGCGACCGGTGAGTTCGTGGTCATCCACGTCGCCGACGACACGCGCGACGCTGCAGCGCTCCACGAGGCGCGTCCCTCGCGAGGAACTCGAGGGCCCGGCGAGCGCCGCCCGATCGCCGGCGCCGAGACCGCCAGCACCCGCGCCGTGTCGCGCCGCGACTGCCGGCTCGAGCCTCCGGACCGGCTCGACCTGTGACCGCGCGACGAGACCTTCGGGCGCAGTCCCAGCACGGAGCTCATCGGGAGCTGGTCTGCTCGACGGCAAGACCGCAAGAGACATCCTCACTTCCGCCGGCACCGCAGCAGGCATTTGACCTGTGCCTTCACCTCGTGCGCAGCGACCACGGCGCCGAGATCGGCAACCGCCCTCGCCCGCCGCACGGTCGTTGCCGCCCACCGCGACGGCGGTCAAGCCCAATTCGTCGAACGCGGGGTGCCGCCCGCCATCTCCGACCCAGCGATCGTCGAGGCGATCTCCCACATCCGCGGCAACCTCGGCCAGCCGCTCACCCTCGACCGGCTTGCCGCGCGCGTCCATCTCTCCCCGCGCCAGTTCAATCGACGCTTCAGCGCCGCAACGGGCAGCACCCCGGGCGACTGGATCTTCCGCGAGCGCCTGGATGCAAGCCGCGCCATCCTCGAAACCGGCAGCGATGGCATCGAGAACATTGCCCGCAGCGTCGGCCTGCCGAACACCTCCGGCTTTCGCCGCCACTTTCGCGAGACTAACGGCGTTCCACCCGCCAAGTACCGGCAAACCAACCGAGCGACCGCGCACACAGCCGCGACACGACCCGCCGTTCGCGCAGTTGATCTCGAGCCCGACCGCGTTCCCAACCCCCGCCTCGACGATAGCGGGCGATGCGCCCCGCGCCTGAGTCGGCCGAGAGAACGGCCTTGTACCCATCATCAAGTGGCCGAGTTCTGCGCGGGATCTTCCGCTTCGGCGAAACCGCGTACTACTGCTGGGGCGGCGATCGCCGCGCCAGCGACAACCCGTCCTCACATGCGCCCTGCGCCTGCGGATGCGATGGCCATTCGTGAACGCTTGCCCGAGTGGCGCCGACTACCTCGCGCTAACTCATCGACGGCTTCAAGAGGACCGGATAGGCGTCGCAGGCATCAAGAGGAGCGGAGGCGATCTCGACGCGTATCCCGTCTGGATCAAAGACGAAGATCTCGTAGGACCCCTCGAGGTCCCGATCCGGTTCGGGAGGGAAGTGAATTTCCGCCTGCAGATCGTGACTATTGAGCCGGGCGCCTCAATCCGTCATAGGCTGGATGGCGGCAGCGGCGTGGAGATGGTCCAGCGGTTGCCGTGATGGTACTTCAGACCTGGTCGGCGAGAAACCATTCTGCTCCGGCACGCAGCCTCGCTCGTCCAGTCGTCGGGGTTGATCGCGTCCATGTACTTGTGCATGTGCACGTATTCGCCGCGTAGAGACGTGATGTCCCTGAGCAGCCCCTCGTGTCGCATCCCGACGCGCTCGGAGAACCCTGTGCAAACCGTCGTTGCCGTCGATCACCGTCGCTCGGGCTCGCAAAACGGCTGACCAAGATCTTGGGGCGCTCAGCGCGATCCGCTTGACCTGCTGGCGTTCGGGAAGCGTGAAGCTGCGCGGCCCGCTCCGATAGCGCGGGTAAAAGGGCGTCGGAGCCGTCTGGGTTGAAGCTGTGGATCAGCTCGCGCACCGTGTCAAGGTGTGATCTCACGAAGCTCCCTCGCCGCCACTTTCCCCTCCGTCCGATGACCGGTCGGGAGCACTCATTTTCGGCGGCGGAGAGGAAACTTCACTCAGCCCATCAGAGGAGCCTTCACTCAACCTGGCAAACGTTGCCGGTCAAACCACTAGTTCCAGGGGTAGGGCGAGTGCGAAACGGCATGCAGCATCCCGGTCTCGTAACGCGAGAGTCGGAACGGATCGAGCCTGCTCTCGCCGCCGCCGACGATGTCGTTCGCGACGAGCTTGCCCATCCCGATCATCTTGAAGCCGTGGTTGGAGTCCATCACGACGTAGGCGTTGGGTCGCACGAAGTCGACGATCGGATAGTTGTCGGGCGTGAAGGCACCGATGCCGCCGTGAGGCTCGGCGCGCCATTCCTTTGACCTGCCGCGAAAGCGCGCGTGCGCCCAGGCAAGCCCGGCGGTGAAGTAATCGGTGAACTCATCGCCCACGACCTGATCTGGGCGCTGCCCGTACGGCTCGAGCTCGACCTCCGTCCCGAGCGGGATCGGGACGCCGCCACCCTGCACGCCGAAGCCGCGGCGCCCGACCTTGTAGTAGATGCCCCACGGCCCGTCGGAGAGCACCTCCCCCGAGCGATCCGATCGGAGTGGCACCTGGTGGTCGAGGTGTACGACCGGCGGCTCGGCTCCGTTTGCGTCTCGGAGGTCGACCCCGTCGTCCAGCCAGTAATCGCCCTCCTGGAGCTTCCAGTAGGTGACGATCGGCTTCACCTCGACGCCGTCGTGGCCGGCCTCGACGCGCCGAGAGGCGCCGATCGGCGAGGTCGGCGCATCCTTTCCCGCCACGCGCACCTCGGGCGAGAGCTCGAGCATCCGCCAGAGATGGCCTGCCCATGGACCGGGCCCGGCGACGAGCATCTCCACGGCGATCGAGCCAGCGCTCGTCTCCACCGAGTCGACCTCGCCCTCGTGGAGGTCGATGCCGGTCACCTCGACGCCCTCGTGGATCTGCACGCCCTTCGCGCGGGCGAGTCGCGCCAGGTTCTGCACCGTCGTCCCCGTCTCGGCCCAGCCCCCCTGATGCTCGTGGAGGACCGCCTGGATGCCGTCCCCGTTCCAGTCGGAGAAGATGGCCCGCATGTGCTCTCGGCACCGCTCCTCGCCGAGCACGACGTCCGAGCGGTAGCCAATCTCCGCCTGCCGACGCTGGATCGCGATGCAGTCCTCGGCCTGCGGCTCTGGCACTGCCGCGATGTAGCCGACGGGGTGGTAGCCGAACCCGGCGGGATCGCTCTCGAAGAGCTCGACCGAGACGCGGATCACCTCCGCCATGGCCGGAGAGAAGTAGAAATTGCGCACGACGCCGCACGCGATGCCCGACGCCCCGGCTCCGATTTGATTCTTCTCGAGCACGACGACGTCCTGACCCGAGCCTTCGCCCTTCTCCTCGAGCGCGAGCGCGAGGTGGTACGCGGTCGAGAGGCCGTGGACGCCGCCTCCGAGGACGACGAAGCGTGTTGAACGTGGGACCGCCATGGGAATTGCCTCCTGGGCAAGGGCATGTCAAAATTGCCGCGGCGGACGATAGCATGCCCCGTACCGGACAACCAGCCATCCGACACGTCGCAGCCGTCCAGCGCGCCTTCGCCGTGCTCGACGCGCTGGCTGACGGCGGAGCCGAGCTCGGGACGAATGAGATCGCACGCCGCACCGGCGTCAATCCGAGCACCGTCTCGCGCCTGCTCGCGACGCTCGTCGACGGAGGCCTGGTCGAGCACGTCTCCCAGTCCGGGCGCTATCGCCTCGGCCTGCGCCTGCTGCAACTCGGGAACATCGTGCTCGGACGCCTCGACCTGCGCGGGGTTGCGCGCCCTCACCTGCAGGCGCTCGTCGAGCGGACGGGTGAGACGGCGACGCTGTCGGTTGCGGGCGAGCGCGACGCGATCACCGTTGATTTCGTCCAGAGCGGCTCGTACGTGCAGAGCGTCGCCCGGCTGGGGCGCCCGAGCGTCGCGCACGCCACCGCAACCGGAAAGATCCTGCTTGCATTCGGCGACCGGCCGCTCCCTTCCGGGCCCCTCAAGGCGTTCACGGCGCGAACGATCACCGAGCAGGCGGCGCTGGCGGCCGAACTCGCGCGCGTCCGCCGGCTGGGGCACGCAGAGAGCCTCGGCGAGCGGGAGAAGGACCTGCACGCGATCGCGGCGCCCGTGCGCGGCAGCCGGGGCGAGCTTGCCGCGATCATCAGCGTGCAAGGGCCGGCGGCGCGGTTCGACGCCGGAGCGATGCGCGCAGCGGTCGGGCCGCTGATCGGGCATGCGAACGAGGTCTCGTTGGATCTCGGCTGGAGCGACTCTCGAAAGGAGACGACAGGATGAGCACGGAGACGGTCACCACGGCCTTCGGCAGCGTGCAGCGCGAGCTCGGGGTCGAGTTCATGGACTGGGAGGGCTGGCAGTGGCCCAATCACTTCGGCGATCCGGTCGGCGAGCACCGCGCGGTGCGGGAGCACGCCGGCGTGTGGGACGAGTCGCCGCTCCGGAAGTGGGACTTCCGGGGGAATGACGCGCTTCGCGCCGCCGACCGTATCTTCACGAACGACATGGTCGGCCTCGAGGTCGGCCAGGTGCGCTACGCGCCCTTCTGCGACGGGAACGGGAAGATGGTCGGCGACGGCACCGTCTTCAAGTTCGCGGACGACCACGCCTGGGTGATCACGGCGCTCGACTCCGACCTCGACCACTTCAGGCAGGTGGCCGGCGATCTCGAGGTCGAGATCGAGGCGATCACCGCCGAGCTGCCGCACGTTCAGCTCCAGGGGCCGGAGTCTCGCGCGCTGCTGGGGGGCCTCTGCGACCGCGACGTCCACGGGCTCGGCTACTTCCGCTTCTGGCCCGAGCGGGCCACGGTCGGGGGCGTTCCGGCCTGGGTCTCGCGCACGGGCTACTCCGGCGAGCTCGGCTACGAGCTCTTCTGCAGGCCCGACGACGCCCAGGGGCTGTGGCGCGCGCTCACGGGCGCGGGCGCGAAGCCCTACGGGCTCGCGGCGGTCGAGACGCTCCGGATCGAGTCTGGGCTGATCTTCATCGGCTACGACTACTTCCCGCACGAGACCAACCCCTTCGACATGTCGCTGGACAAGGTGATCCGGCTCGACGGGGGCGACTTCAGCGGCCGGGAGGCGTTGATCGCGACGCCCACTGGCCCGCCGCGAAGGCTCGTTACCCTCGCCGTCGAGGGCTCGGAGGCGCCCGAGTACGGCGCGCAGGTCACGCGTGACGGGCAGCCGGTCGGGACGCTCACAAGCCCCTGTGAGAGCCCGACTCTCGGGAGCGTGATCGGCCTCGCGGTGCTCGAGAGCTCCGTCGCGAAGAAGGGCGAGCGGCTTGCGGTGGCACTCGGCGACGGGACGGCCGGCGCGGTCGTCGAGTCGCTCCCGATCTACGACCCGGAGAAGCGGAAGCCGCGGGCGTGATCGAGCGCTGGAGCGCCGAGCAGCTCAAGCGGTTCCACCGCGACGGCTTCGTCGTCGTCGACGGCGCGTTCGTCGAGCCGACCGTCGTCGCGCGCCTGCGTGAGCGCTTCGAGCCTCTCTTTGCGGGCGAGTACGAGACAGGGATCCGGCCGGACGAGGTCAACTGGGTCCCGGGCCGCGACTCTGAGGACCGGACGCGGCAGATCTGCAACGGCTGGAAGGCCGACCGGCGCATCGCCGCACAGGTGCTCTCCGAGCGCGCGGGACGGCTCGCGGCCGAGCTGCTCGGCTGGGAGGGCGTTCGACTCCTTCAGGACAACTGCATCTGGAAGCCGCCCGGGGCCAGGTCGCTCGGCATGCACCAGGACGGCAGCTTTCTCGACTACCTCGTACCGCCCGAGATGATCACCTGCTGGGTGGGGCTGGACGACACGTCGGCCGAGGCGGGCACGGTCACCTACGCGGCGGGATCGCAGCGTTGGCCTCGCTCGACGGAGAGTCGGGGCGAGTTTCACGCGCCGCCGGATTGGCTCGCCCCGGTGGAACGCGCCCGGCCGGCCGGTGCAGAGCTCCGTCTCGTCCCGCTGCTCGTGCGGGCCGGCGGGGCGGCGTTCCACCACTTCAACACCTTCCACGGATCCGGGCCGAACACCTCAGCGGTGAACCGTCGAGCTGTCATCTCGCATTTCGTACCCGCGGGCGCGCGCTTCCACTCCGAGCGCGTCGACCCGGTCTACTCTCGCTACCGCCGGGCCGACGACACCGCCCTCGACGATTCGTTCTTCCCGGTCGTCTGGACGCGGGACGGCGGCCGGAGCCGGTGGCTCGAGCGGCTGACGGGCCCGGCCTCCTGGTCGGCCTAGAACGCAGTCCAGACGAGGCAGGATGCCTGCTCGTGCAGCCTCCGCGAAGCGTTGCGATAAAGGCGCGCCGACAGTCGCGCGCGATCCGGGCCGAAGACGACGATTCCCGGCCGGCACTCGCGGACGAGCTCGACCAGCGCGGTGACCGGGCGCGGGGTGCGGACCCGCAGCCGCTCGACCTCGACTCCAAGGTCGCGGGCGCGCGCGGCCGGCTCGAACAGGGCGCCCGCGAGCTCGGGATGGTCGAGGCGGTCGAGCCGGAGCAGCACCGACAGCGGGAGCGGTTCAAGCCGCACGACATTCGCGACGATCAGCGGCCGTCCCGACTCCACGGCGGCATCGAGTGCGAAGTCGAGCCCCTCGCGGTCGAATGGCACCCCGAGCGTCGCAAGCAGCACGGGCCGGCCCCGCGCGGGCGTCGCCGAGACCGGCTCGTGAGCCGTTGGCCCACGGAGCGTCCTCACGGGCTCATTCCGGCGTCAGCTGCCACGTCGGCAGGCTCCGGGCGCGGCGGCGCACCTTCCTCCGCCAGAACGGCATGTACCAGATGTACCACCCGCCGAGCACGGCCGGCAGAAGCAGGAACAGAGACTGCGAGACAGTCAGCGCCAAGACGGTGAAGCCGACGCCGAGAATGACGGCCGCGGCGATCGCGTTCAGCCGGAACCTCCGCATCTCGCGCAGGATCCCCTCGTAGTCCTCGGCCGGAATCTGCGCCGTGTTCCAGTTCCGCCCGCAGCGCTCGCAGCTCCAGCGCTCGCGGTAGGGCACCTGCCGCGTATCGCCGCATTCGCAGCGGATCGTGATCGGTGGTCCCTTCATACGGCGGATACTAGGAGACGCCGGACCCCCGCGCTATTGCCCGATCGGCAATGCGGCCCTCGAGACGGCGATTGAATCTGACCAGAGCGGCTGGTATATGTCGTTCTTGTCGCACCGTCACGGCCTCCGTGCGGCTCATCCGGCGAATAGGGAGGTGTCAGGTGGCTGAAGCTGTAATCGAGGAACGACAGCTTCTCAAGTCGCTCCGTTGGTACGACGGCTTCGTCATCGCGCTCTGCAACCCGGGCTTTCTGATCGGGTCGCTCGGTTTCTCCGTCGGCGCGCTCGGCGGCTGGGGTGCGATGGCGCTCTGGGGGATCTCGGCGACGATCGGGCTCCTCTCGAACTGGATCTACGCGGAGACCGCTGCGATGTTCCCGGAGCAGTCCGGCGGGATCTCGCTCTACGCGCACGAGGGCTGGCGCCGCTACTTCTCGCTGATCGGCCCGATTGCGACCTTCGGCTACTGGATTGGCTGGTCGGTCGTGCTGTCGATCTTCGGCAAGATCATCGGCGACCTCGTCGAGGCGAAGTGGTTCCCCGGCCAGGCGACCCACGTCTACTTCAGCATCGGGAGCAACCATCTCGGCCTGCCGCACATGATCGCGATCGGGACGATCGTCGCCGTCTGGCTGTTCAACGTGCTCGGCGTCAAGCCGTCCATCTGGGTCGGCTACATCACCGGCGCGCTGCTGATGATCCCGCTCGTCGTCTTCATCATCGTCCCGTTCACGACTGGCGACTGGCACAGCTCGAACATGACCTGGACGATCGGCGGCCAGTGGGGCGGTCTCAGGGTCGCGTTCGTATGGCTCTTCCTGATGGCCTGGTCGGCCTACGGGATCGAGGTCTGCGCGAGCTTCGCGCCCGAATACCTCGACACGAAGCGGGACACCGCGCTCGCGCTCCGATCGGCCGCGATGTTCTCACTCGTCGTCTATGTGCTGCTGCCGCTGGGCGTGACCGGAACGAGCGGCACGGACTTCATCAACAAGCAGGGCGCTGAGGGCCAATTCTACGTCGGCGTCTTCAACAAGCTCGTCGGCAGCGGCGCCGCGAGCGTGATGCTCGTCTTCCTGCTCGCGAGCCTCGTCCTCTCGATGAACTCGTCGACGGCCGACGGCGGCCGTGCGCTCTACGGCATCTCGAAGGCCGGGATGACGATCAAGGAGCTGGGCGTCCTCAACAAGTTCCACGTGCCGGCGCGGGCGATGACGGTCGATCTGGTCGTCAACATCGCGCTCGTGCTCTTCATCTCGAGCAATCTCGCGATCCTCTACATGAGCAACATCGGCTACGTCTTCGCACACGTCGCCGCGATGACGGGATTCCTGCTCCTGCGCAAGGACCGCCCGAACTGGCCGCGGCCGATCAAGGTGTCCCCGATCTGGATACCGATCGCGGTCGTCATCGCGGCCTCGAACGCGGTCTTCCTCGTGGTCGGAGCAGGCAGCCCGACGCTGAACGGCTACGGCACCTGGAAGGACTTCGCCATCGGCGTCGGCATTCTCGTCGGCTCCGTCGTGCTCTACTTCTTCCGGCGGCTCGTGCAGGACAAGCAGCCCGTTCACCTCCGCGAGGAGACGCCCCAGCTGCCACCCGAGGCGGCAGCTCCGACCGTCGGCGTGCCGGCGGCCACCTAGCGCGCTCGTCAGTGGGAGGGATCGGCGATGATCCCTCCCACTGAACGCCTCGCGATGAACGGCGAGAATCGAACCACCACATCCACCGCCCAAGAGGAGGCTCCGCGAGATGGCGCGTGACCCGAAGTACGACATCCTCTTCGAGCCGATTCAGCTCGGACCGAAGACGATGAAGAACCGCTTCTACCAGATCCCCCACTGCAACGGGTTCGGATCGGAGAAGCCGATGAACCAGGCGTACTTCCGCGCCATGAAGGCCGAGGGCGGGTACGGGGCTTGCTGTACGGAGTACTGCTCGATCTCACCCGAGTCGGATGACACTCACCGCGTCTCCGCGCGCCTCTGGGACGACGGCGACATCAAGAACCTTGCGGTCATGTGCGACATGGTCCACGAGCACGGCGCGCTCGCCGCGGCCGAGCTCTGGTACGGCGGCCCGCACGCGCCGTGCATGGAGTCGCGCGCGGTGCCCCGGGGGCCCTCGCAGATCCCGAGCGACTTCGAGCACCTGACCTACTGCAAGGAGATGGACAAGCAGGACATCCGCGAGGTCCAGCAGCTCTACGTCGACGCGGCCATGCGCGCACGCACCGCCGGCTTCGACATCGTCTACGTCTACGGCTCGCACTCGTACCTGCCGCAGCAGTTCCTGACTCCGTACTACAACAGGCGCACGGACGAGTACGGCGGCTCGTTCGAGAACCGGGCGCGCTTCTGGCGCGAGACGATCGAGCAGGTCCGTGCCGCCGTCGGCGACGACTGCGCGATCTGTGTGCGCATGTCGTGCGACATGTTCATGGGCGAGGCCGGCACGCAGCTCGAGCGGGACTGCATCCCGTTCGTCGAGCTCTGCGACGACATCGTGGACGTCTGGGACATCAACGTCTCCGGCATCTCCGAGTGGGGCGAGGACGCGACGCCGTCGCGCTTCTACCCGTCGGGGCGCATGCTGCCGTGGCAGGCCGCGATCAAGGCGGTTTCGAAGAAGCCGGTCCTCGGGGTCGGCCGCTTCACCAACCCCGACCTGATGGTCGAGGCGATCAACTCCGGCAAGCTCGACATCATCGCGACCTGCCGGCCGTCGATCAGCGATCCGTTCCTGCCGAAGAAGATCGACGAGGGCCGCCTCGACGATATCCGGGAGTGCATCGGCTGCAACATTTGCATCTCGCGCTGGGAGATCGGAGGTCCGCCGCTGATCTGCACCCAGAACGCGACGGCCGGCGAGGAGTACCGCCGAGGCTGGCACCCCGAGAAGTTCGACCCGGCCGAGAACTCCGACAACGACGTGCTCGTGGTCGGCGCGGGCCCCGCCGGCATGGAGTGCGCGATGATCCTCGGCAAGCGCGGGATGCGCCGCGTCCACCTGGTCGAGGCCGAGGCGGACATGGGCGGGATCATGAGCTGGATCCCGCAGCTCCCAGGGCTCGGCGAGTGGGCGCGGGTCGTCAACTACCGCAAGATTCAGATCGACAAGCTGAAGAACGTCGAGTTCATCCCCGGGATGCGCCTCGACGCCAAGGGCGTCGCCGGTTACGGGGCCGAGATCGTGATCGTCGCGACCGGCGCCTACTGGGCGACCGACGGCCTCAACGGCTGCACGCACGACACGATCCCGGGAGCCGACGCGAGCCTCGCCCACGTCCTCACGCCCGAGCAGATCATGGCCGAGGGCAAGCAGCCGCCGGGCGAGCGGGTCGTGATCATCGACAACGATGGGTATTACATGGGCGTCTCGTTGGCGGAGAAGCTTGCCAGTGAGGGCAAGCAAGTCACGATCATGACCCACCTCGGCAACATCGCGCCGTACATGCACTTCACGCTCGAAGCGCCGAACATGCACCGCAAGCTGCACAAGCTCGGGGTCGAGATCGTCACCTACCACATGCCGAGCCGAATCGAGCAGGGCGGCGTCACTGCGAGGCACGTCTTCGACGACGACGGCCACGAGCACACCTGGGAGACCGACTCGGTCGTCCTGGTGACTCAGCGCCGCTCGAACGAAGCGCTCTTCCGCGAGCTGAAGGACCGCGTCGGCTTCGCCGAGATGCGCCAGGAGGGTGTCGAGGCCTGCTACCGGATCGGCGACTGCGTCGCGCCTCGCCTCGTCGCCGACTGCATCTTCGACGGGCACCGGCTGGCGCGCGAGATCGACTCCGACAACCCCGAAGTGCCCAAGCCGTTCATTCGCGAGCGCAAGGTGATCGAGCGGGAGGCAGCCCTCGTCTAGTCGTCGGAGCTCGAGGGAGGGCCGGATGAAGGTCGTCGTGTGCGTCAAGCAGGTCGCCGTGCTCGGGGACGAGGTGGAGTTCGCGGCCGACGGTCGCGACGTCGACCCGGACTACCTCGACCGCGCCCTGAACGAGTGGGACGGCTCCGCCGCCGAGGAGGCGCTGCGGATCCGGGAGGCGACGGGGGAGGAAGGCGAGGTCGTGGTGATCACGGTGGGTGACGAGGAGGCGGAGGCTGCGCTGCGCCGCTGCCTCGCGATGGGTGCCGATCGCGCGATCCGCGTCCGCTCCGACGGGCTCGACTCTCGCGATCCCTTCACGGTCGCGCGGGCGCTCGCCGGTGCAATCGGCCCGGAGGGCGCCGACCTCGTCCTCACGGGCGTCCAGTCGAGCGATTCAGTCCAGGCGGCGACCGGGACGGCGCTGGCGGAGCTCCTCGGACTGCCGCGCGTGGCCGTGGTAACGCGCATCGACTACGACCCCGGCGGGCACAAGGCGACGGTGAACCGCGAGCTCGAGGGCGGTCTCCTCGACGTCGTCGAGGTTGACACACCGGCGCTGCTGACGATCCAGACGGGGATCAACGAGCCCCGCTATGCGAGCCTGCGCGCGATCAAGCAGGCCGAGCAGAAGGAGATCGCGCAACTCGATCCGGACGCCGGGGGAGCGCCGGCCTACCGGGTGCGGCAGATGTTCGCGCCGCCGCGCGGCGAGGGCGCAGAGATGCTCGACGGTGGGCCAGCCGAGATCGCCCGCCGGATCGCCGAGCTCGTCCGGGAGCGGCTCGCGTGAGCGGCGTCCTCGTCGTCGCCGAACATCTGCGCGGGCGCCTGCGCGACGTCACCCTCGAGCTGGTGTCGGCGGCGGTCGAGCTGGAGGGTCCGGTGGCGGTCGCCGTGATCGCGAAGGACCCCGCGCCGCTCGTCGAGGCGCTGAGCGTCGCGGGCGTCGACGAGATCGTTACCGTCACCGTCCCGCAGGAGGAGTTCGAGAACGACGTCTTCCAGAGCGCGGTCGAGGCGCTCGTCGAGGCCCGGCGACCCGAGGCGACGCTGCTCGGGTTCACGGTCAACAGCATGGGCTACGGACCCTCGCTCGCGGTGAAGCTCGGGCTCGGCTTGGCGAGTGACGTCTTCGCCGTTCGCCGCGAAGACGGCCGGCTCGTGGTGACGCGAGCCTTCTACGGCAACAAGGTGCACGGGGAGGTCGACTTCCCCGAGTCCGAGCAGGTACTGCTCCTGCTGCGCCCGACGGCCTGGGCCGCGGCGTCCGGAAACGCCACCCCGACCGTGACGGAGCTGGCGCCGCCGGCGGCCGAGTCGCGCGCTCGCCACCGCGAGTTCGTCGAGGCGGCGGCGGGCGATGTCGACATCACCACCGCCGACTTCCTGCTCTCGATCGGGCGCGGCGTCGGCGAGAAGGAGAGCATCCCGCAGTTCGAGGAGCTGGCGGCGAAGATGGGGGCGACGCTCTCGGTCTCGCGTCCGCTCGTCGACGCCGGCTGGATGCCGAGCGCGCGCCAGGTGGGGCAGTCGGGGAAGACCGTCAAACCGAAGGTCTACCTCGCTCTCGGCATCTCCGGAGCGGTGCAGCACCTGGCCGGGATGAAGACGAGCGGCACGATCATCGCGGTCAACACCGATCCGGACGCCGCGATCTTCGAGGTAGCCCACTACGGCGCCGCAGCTGACCTGTTCGACGTCGTCGAGGAGCTCGAGAAGCTCTTTTGACGGCGACGCGCCAGACGTTCGCCGGTCTCGCACACTGGGAGATCGTGCTCTGGTACGTGCTGATTGTCATCTCGACTGCCGTGTTCTTCTGGGGCGTCTGGCGCCTCGTGCGCAAGTATCGTCTCGGCGGCCGCTCTCTCCCCGTGGATGCGCCGGCTCGCCGGCTCGCCCGGACGGCGCGGATCGTGCTGACGCACCGGTGGATCAACCGGCGCGATCCCATCGCGGGGCTCGCACACCTCCTGATCTTCTACGGATTCGTCGTCCTCTTCATCGGCACGGCGATCCTCGCCGTCCAGGACGATGTCGCAAGGCCACTCTTCGGCTTCGACTTCTGGCGCGGCAGGTTCTATCTCGGGTACTCGCTCTTCCTCGATCTCTTCGGTGCCGCGCTCCTCGTCGGACTCGTGGCGATGGCCGTCAAGCGCGGCGTGGAGCGACCGTTCCGGCTCGACTACCGCCGTGTCGACCGCGAGCAGGACCGCACCGGCTACGTCGTCGGCGACTGGGTCTTCCTCGGCTCGCTCTTTTTCCTCGGCGCGAGCGGGCTGCTGCTCGAGGCGTTCCGGATCGCTCAGACGAACCCGTCGTTCGAGACCTGGTCGCCGATCGGCTGGGCGCTGGGGCAGGGATTGCGCGGACTCGGACTCGAGGGCCAGACCGCCTCCTCGGCGCACTTCGCGCTCTGGTGGGCGCACGGCGTCGTTGCGCTCGCGTTCGTCTCGTCGATCCCGTTCACGAAGGCCGTGCACATGCTCACCGGCCCCGCCAATGTCGCCGCCAGGGACGAGCGGGCCGGCAAGCGGCTCGTGCCGACCCCGCCCGACACGAAGCCGGCCGACGTCGGCTACGGCCGGATCGCCGATCTCGCGTGGCAGCACCTCGTCTCGCTGGACGCCTGCACGAAGTGCGGCAAGTGCCACGAGGCCTGCCCGGCGACCGCGAGCGGCTATCCGTTGTCTCCGCGCGACCTGATCCTGGACCTGCGGGAGGTGGCGGAGGGTTCGGTCGGGATCCGTTCCACGCTCGGCGTGCCGCCGCTCTACCAGGCGGGAGCCCCGCTCGTCGGCAACCCGATCCTGCCCGAGACCCTCTGGTCCTGCATGCAGTGCATGGCCTGCGTCGAGATCTGCCCGGTCGGCATCGAGCACGTGCCGATCATCAACCAGCTGCGGCGGCGGCTGGTCGAGGAGGGCGAGATGGATCCACTGCTCCAGTCGACACTCGAGGCGGTCTACGAGACGGGCAACTCGTTCAAGGAGCCGAAGCGCAAGCGGCCGCGCTGGACGCGCGAGCTCGGCTTCGAGGTCAGGGATATCCGCCGCGAGCCGGCCGAGCTGCTCTGGTTCGTCGGCGACTACGCCTCGTTCGATCCCCGCAACCAACGGGCGACACAGGCGCTCGCGAAGCTCCTGAGCCACGCGGACGCCGACTTCGGGATCCTTTCCGACGCCGAGAAGACCGCCGGCTGCGACGTGCGCCGCGCCGGCGAGGAAGGGCTCTGGGCCTCACTCGCCGAGGAGAACGTGCGCACGATCTCGGGCTGTGACTTCGAGCGGATCTTCTCCTCCGACCCGCACACCTTCCACACGCTCCGGAATGAATACCCGCTCCACGGCGGCACCTGGAACGTCCTCCACCACTCGCAGCTCCTGCTCGAGCTGCTCCAGAGCGGAGCGCTCATGCCGGCCCGGCCGCTCGGCTACCGCGTCACGTACCACGACCCGTGCACGCTCGGGCGCTACAACGGTGTCTACGACGCGCCGCGGCTCGTGCTCGAGGCGATCGGCTGCGAGCTCGTGGAGATGCCGCGCAATCGCGACAACTCATTCTGTTGTGGCGCCGGTGGCGGTCGCATCTGGATGACGGAGCTCCGGCGCGAGGGGTCCAGGCGGCCGAGCGAACAGCGGATCGATGAGGCCGTCGAGCTCGGCACGCTTGACTACTTCGTGGTCGCCTGCCCCAAGGATGTGACCATGTACGAGGACGCGATCAAGACGTCGGGCCATCAAGGAAAGCTGGAGCTGCGCGAGCTGTCGGAGCTCGTGCTCGAGGCGATCGGCCTCGAGGTGCGGACGGCCGTCGCGGCGACCGCGGTCGACGAAGGGAGTGAGCAGTGAGCAAGGAGACGGCGTTCTATCCGCGCCTGAAGGCGCTCACCGACGAATGGATCGATCTCTTCGGCTACTGGGCGCCTGCGGTCGTGACCGACACGCAGGACGAATACCGGGCCGTGCGCGAGCGGGCGGGGCTGATGGACTTCTCGATGCTGCGCAAGGTCGATCTCGTGGGTCCGGGTGCGCTCGGGCTCGTGAACACGATCGTCACGCGCGACGTCTCGAGCCTCGAGCAGGGACAGATCGCCTATGGCGCGTTGTGCGACGAGGACGGAAAGATGGTCGACGACTGCACGGTCATGCTGCGGGCACCGGACCGGATCCGCTTCTGCGGGGCGAACGATCGCGATGCGGAGATCTTCGCCGCCAAAGCGGAAGGAACGGGAATCACGGTGCGCGAGTGCACCGAAGACCTGCCGCACCTCTGCCTCCAGGGGCCGTCGGCCCGCGACCTGCTCCAGCCGCTCGCAAACCAGGACCTGTCGAACGCCGCCTTCCCGTACTACACGTTCCGGGAGGACGTGGAGATCGCGGGCATCCCGATCTTCATGACCCGCCTCGGCTATACGGCCGAACTCGGCTACGAGCTCTGGGCCGAGCGCGGCCGCGAGCTCGAGCTTTGGGACGCCCTGATCGATGCGTGCGAGCCGCAGGGGATGAAGGTGATCGGGATGACTGCGCTCGATCTCTTCCGGATCGAGGGCGGCTTCATCATCGGCGGCGTCGAGTACAACCCGAGGGTCTCACCCTACGAATGCGGTCTCGGCTGGTCGGTCGCGCTCGACAAGGGGGATTTCCAAGGCAGGGCCGGGCTGGAGCGAGACCGCGAGGCGACGTCGCTTCGGCTGACGAGCGTCGTGCTCGAAGCCGGCGGCGAGGAGGCGACCGACGCACGGCTCCTCGTCGACGGCAACGAGGCCGGCTTCGTCACCCAGGCGATCGTCTCGCCCTGTCTCGACGGCAAGACGCTCGGGCTGGCAAAGCTCCCAAAGGAGCTCGCACAGCCCGGGACGAAGGTGGCCGCCCGCGTGGGCGATACCTCCGTCCCGGGCGAGGTCGTTCGCCACCCGGTTTACGACCCGGGGCGGAGGCGGGCGAAGGAGTCGTAGCGGCCGCTCAGGAGCCGCTTGCGCCGCCCCCGGCTGATCCGCCGCGGGCAACGCCGCCCCCGAGCGCCCGGCCCGCTGCGGGCGAGGGTTCGTGCTCGGCGTCCTCCGTCTCCTCACCCGACCCCGTCGGCGTCTCCGGCTCGGGCGGCTCGCTCCCGTGGTCTGGGTCCGGCACCAGCTGCTTCTCGTCGTCGCCCATGTTCCTCTCCTTTCGCTCGTGCTCGAGGGGTTCCCGGATCTGCCGCGCGCGAACCTCGCGCTCAGGATCGGCTGCGCCCGCTCACCCGCACCCGGTCGAAGCCCAGCGAGCGGCGGTCACCGGCGAGGGCGCGTCGCGTCTGCCCGCCAGCGAGGATGCGGCAGCCGTCGATCGCCCGTCGACGCGCGCAGAAGCGCCGCGGTCGCCCGTGGATGACGCGCGCAGGCGCAACGAGCTGGGCGACGGCGTTCGCTGCGAGGAGGTCCGGGTGTCCTGCGACTGGACGGGGATGCCAGCGTCGAGAGCCCGGCAAGCGCTCCGAAGGCTTAGCGGTTGCGCGTCGACGGCCCGCCGTCGGGCCGGAGGACGAGCACGATCGTCCGACCGGTTCGGAGCCCATCTGATCGAGTGCTCAGAATCGTCAGCCGACGCGTGCTCGCCGGCGGCCTGAACGCGCGCCCGCGAGGATGCCTACTCCGACCGCTTTGAACGACGATTCAGTGGCCCGGTGCCTCCCAGCCCTCGAGCGCGGGCGGCTTCCAGTCGGTTCCCACAGTCCGCGAGCCGTCGGCCCACGAGCCGAGCTCCGGCTGGGGGAATTTGCAGTGTTTCTCCTTGAGCTGGATCCCGTAGGAGTTTCCCGACTGCAGGTGCTTGATCAGCACCTTGCGGGCGAGCTCGTCCTCGCGCCCCTCGGGAATGGGGAAGTGGATCTTCAGGAAGGAGTTGGAGTAGCGGTCGAACACGGCCGGGGTCCCGTCCTCCTCGAGCAGCTCGACGTCCTCGAGCCAGTTGAGGTCGGGCCCGGGCGTGGCCGCGATCAAATCGACGTCGTCGACCAGCGAGATGTCCTCCTGGTAGGGAAAGCGATGCCCGGAGAGCGTCTCGGCGTCGAGCTGCCGGCTGGGGTTCTCGGCCATCAGTCGGTCAGCACTCCGGGCTCGGCCGGCAGGAAGTCGGCCGGGTACTCGACATAGCGCTCGAGCAGGCGCTTCAGCTCGGCGTGGTGCCGGGCCTCGGTGACCCCTGGGATGTAGTCCGTGCCCGCAAGCGGAACCTTCGCCATCGCCGCGGCCTCGACCGTGAGTGCGCACAGGTCCTCGGGTTCGAGGCTGTGCACGTCAGTCTTGCCGCAGGCGCGGGCGAGCATCTGAACCTCAATTGTCAGCGTGTGCAGGAAGTTGTAGACCCGCTCGGCGGCCTCCTCGACGACGAGTCTCTTGCGCAGCTCCGGATCCTGCGTCGTGATCCCGACCGGGCAGCGGCCGGTGTGGCAGTGATAGCACCGTCCGGCCGGAACGCCGACCGTGCCCTCGTAGTCGGTGACCCCGGGGATCTCCTTGTTGCAATTCAGGGCCATCAGGGCCGAGTGACCGATCGCGACCGCTTTCGCGCCGAGCGCGATGCACTTGGCGACGTCGCCGCCGTTCCGGATCCCGCCGGCGACGACGAGGTCGATCTCGTCCGCGAGGCCGACGTCCTCGAGCGCACGTCGGGCCTCCGGGATGGCGGCCATCAGCGGGATCCCCGTCTCCTCGGTCGCAAGATGCGGCCCGGCGCCCGTCGAGCCCTCGGCCCCGTCGAGGTAGATCACGTCCGGCCCGCACTTCGCGGCCATGCGCACGTCGTCGTACACGCGTGCCGCGCCGAGCTTGAGCTGGATCGGGATCTGGTAGTTCGTCGCCTCACGGACTTCCTGGATCTTCAGCGAAAGGTCGTCCGGGCCGAGCCAGTCGGGATGGCGAGCCGGCGAGCGCTGGTCGATCCCCACCGGGAGCGAGCGCATCTCCGCGACCTGCTCGGTGACCTTCTGGCCCATCAGGTGGCCGCCGAGCCCGACCTTGCAGCCCTGGCCGATGAAGAACTCACAGGCATCGGCGAGCATCAGGTGGTGCGGATTGAAGCCGTACCGGCTCTGAATGCACTGGTAGTACCACTTCGTCGAGAGGTCGCGCTCCGGAGGGATCATCCCGCCCTCGCCCGAGCACGTCGCCGACCCGGCCATCGAGGCGCCCTTCGCAAGGGCCATCTTCGCCTCGAGCGACAATGCTCCGAAGCTCATCCCCGTGATGTAGATGGGGATGTCGAGCTCGAGCGGCTTCGCGGCGAAGCGGCCCCCGAGCACGGTCTTCGTCTCGCACTTCTCGCGGTAGCCCTCGATCACGAAGCGCGTGAGCGTGCCCGGCAGGAACATCAGCTCGTCCCAGTGTGGGATGCGCTTGAACATCGAGAATCCACGCATGCGGTAGCGGCCAAGCTCCGCCTTCATGTGGATGTCGTCGATGACCTGAGGCGTGAAGATCTGGCTGTGCCCGAGGATCGTGCGAGGCGAGGGTGCCGTCTCATCGGCCATCTACAGAACCAGCTTTCGCTCGGAGGGCTCGAGGTTGTCGTAGTTGTAGAGCTTCTTCCCGCAGACGAATTTCTGGAATTCTGGCGGCGAGCCGAGACCGTGGGCGCTGAACTTCCGCTCGATCAGCTCCGTGTCGGCTTCTGTCCACTCGCCCGGCACGCAGTCGACGCCGAGTGACTTGACCTTGCCCGCGACGTAGAA
>JBHEMK010000197.1:0-4447 GCA_046262635.1 Gaiellaceae bacterium | reverse complement strand
GGATCGTCCTCCAGCACGAGCAGCTCGTGTTCACGGGCAAGGTCGACGAGGCGCCGGCGGCGCTCGATCGAGAGCGTCCGCCCACTCGGATTCTGGAAGGTCGGGATCGTGTAGAGGAGCTTCGGCTTTGGCCCCTTGCCGAGCACGCGCTCGAGCGACTCCGGGTCGAGGCCATCGTCGTCCATCTCGACCGTGACGGTCTCGGCGCCGAGGCGCGAGAGGATCTTCAGGGGCCGGTCGTAGGTCGGCGCCTCGACGAGCACGCGGCCGCCGCCGGCGAGCAGGTGCTCGACGAGGAAGACGAAGCCCTGCAGAGAGCCGTTGGTGATGACGACGCGGGCCGGGTCGACGGAGTGGCGGTCGGCGATCCACTCGCGCAGCGGCCGGTAACCGCCGCCGGGGCCGTACGAGAGAATCGCCACGCCGTCGCGCTCGAGAGCGATCCGGGCACATTCGGCCAGCTCCTGCACGGGCAGGCATTCGGGCGCCGGTGCGCCGCGTCCGAACGAGATCAGGTTCACGGGCTCCAGTCTAGGGACGACCGGCGGGACGGGAGCCCACTCGGACTAGGACCGCCGGGAGGCCGGCGCGGCGCAAAAGCCCAAAGCGTTCCGCCGTAGTCACCGGCGAAGATCTTCCCGTCGGCTGCGCTGGGCGAGCCGAGAGCGGCTGCGCCGGGAGTCGGGAACTTCCACAAAAGCAGCCCGTCCGAAGCGGCGTGTGCCTCGTAGCCGCCGGTCGAGCCACCCGCGGCGACGACGACGTTGCCAACGACGAGCGGCGGTGGCTGCGGGCCGTCGCCGACGACCGCCGACCAGACGGGGCGCACCTTGCAACCGCTCCGGAAGGCGAGCGCCATCACCCCGGTGCCCAGGCGGCTGCCCCCGCGCTCGAAGGTCGCGCCCGCGTCGTAGAGCAGGCCGCGAGCGACCGACCAGCTCGGTTCCCCGACGAACGCGTCGATCGCATCGCTGAGCGGCACCTCCTGGATCGGCCCGCGGCCGAGGTCGAGCCGGTCCCAGATGAAGAGCGTTCCGATCTTGCTGTTCGCAGCAGCGAGCGGCGGACAGCCTGCCGGGCGGAAGAGAAGGGGGGTACCGCCGAGATCCTCGTCCTCGGCTCCGATCGCTGAATACGGCCTGTTCGACCCAACCACATGCGCCAGATCGGGTGTCAGTTTGACCACGCTGTCCCCGTAGCCGGCCGTCTCGTCGAGACAGGCGCAGGCCGAGTCGTATTGTTCCGCATTGCCGATCCCGGCATAGACGAACGAGCCGTCGGCCTCGGCCGAGACGCCGCCCCACGACCAGTCGCCCCCCAGGTTCCCGAAGCCGGGCACCGGATCAAAGATGCTGCGCGTGCTGGGATTCCCGAGGTCGAGTGCGACGACCTGACCCTCCGCGGCGCGGCCGTCCGAGTCGAGCTCGTCGCAGTACGAGGCAACGGGCACGTAGAGGCGGGAGCCGACGATGCGCAGGCCGCCCCAGACGTAGGTGTAGAGCGTCCGCAAGGTGACCGTGACGGGCCAGCCCGGGGCCTCCTCACCGGTTGTCAGGGCGAGCGCGTGAACTTGGCCGTCGGCAGCGGCGACATAGAGGAGTCCCCTCATCAGATCGATCGCCCCGGTCGAGCTGATCCCGTACGTGCCGCAGCCGGGCGTGACGACCGTGCCGAAGTTCCGCTGCCAGACGACCCGCCCGGTGCCGGCGTCGATCGCGTAGACCGAGCCCGCCGCGGTCGCAGCGTAGACCTGCCCCCGGCCGAACGGGTGCGCGACGAGGGGCTGGGCGAGGATCCCACCGTCCAGCCGCGCCGACCAGGCGACCGCCAGACTGCGGGCGCTCCTGACGTCCAGACCCTGCGACCAGGCGGCGTTGGTCAGCTGGGCGTCCCGGCCGAAGGCGACCCAGTCGTCGGACGGGCCGAGGCGAGACGCGTCCGCAGGTCCGACGCAGAGCAGCCCGAGAACCGCAAGGGAGACGAGGACCCGGACGACGGGGCGCCGCGACACGGGGCGCGAGCCTACCCGCCGTCCCCGCGCTCGCGCTGCGGCCTCGGCCGCCCGAGCAGAACAGCGCTCAAAACGATGGATGCGAACGCCGCGATCTGAACCGGCGCGCGATAGCCCTGCGGCAGCGCCTCATCGAAGAGAACGAACCCAGCCGCGATCGGCACGGCATTCGTCGCGAGCGTCGCGATGCCGGCCGAGGTCAGCGCGTTACCGCGCTGGAAGGCTCCCTGCAGCACACTCGTGCCGAGCCCGTACGAGAGCACAAGCGGAAAGAGCGCCAGCAGCCACGCGCCGCCGTAGACGACGAGTTTCGCCGACATGTCCCCGCCTGCGAAGAGCAGCCCCGCGGCCAGCCCGAGCGCCGCCACGCGGGAGAGCTGGACCCGCACCGCGGTCAGGGTGAGCGCCCCGCCGATGACGGCTGCGAGCCACACTGCAGTCGCGGCGCCGTTCGGCCGATGGTCCGAGGGCTGCACCTCGGTCAGCGAGAGGCCAAGCAGTGCGAGCCCGGCCATCGCCACGAGCACTGCGATCTGCTCGTGGCGCGCGAGCCGTCTCGGATGACCGCGCGCCGTCACGAGCGCGAGCACCGCGATCCCGGCGGCGCTGACCGCCTGGACGAGCGCAAGCGGGGCGAGCCGGAGAGCGGCAACGTACACAAGCCAACCGGCGGTCTCCGTGCCGAAGCCGCGCAGCCAGGCGCGGTTCCGCAGGAGCAACCGCGCGGAGTGAATCGGGCGGCGGGCCGTGAGGCGCGGCAGAACGGCCGCGGCATCGTGCTCGAGCGTGTAGGCCCAATTGACCATGATCGCCGAGACGAGCGCAAGCACGAGCCCGAACCAGGATGGCACGCGGCTAGGCCGCGGTACCCATGCGCTCGGCGACGAGCTGCGCCACCTCGGTCGGCGTCGTGCCGACCTGGATGCCGCAGGCCTCGAGCGCCTCCTGCTTGGCCTGGGCGGTCCCGGACGAGCCCGAGATGATCGCGCCGGCGTGGCCCATCGTCTTGCCGGGCGGAGCCGAGAAGCCGGCGATGTAGCTCAGCACGGGCTTGGACACCCGCTCCTGGACGAAGCGTGCAGCCTTCTCCTCCTCGTCGCCGCCGATCTCGCCGACCATCACGATCAGCTCCGTCTGGCCGTCGGCCTCGAACCGCTCGAGCACGTCGATGAACGACGAACCGACCACCGGGTCTCCGCCGATGCCGACGATCGTCGAGTTGCCGAGCCCGAGCTGGGTCAGCTCGTGCCCGATCTGGTAGGTCAACGTGCCCGAGCGCGAGACGAGCCCGACCGCACCCGCGCTGAAGATCTCGGCGGGGATGATCCCGACGTTCGCCTTGCCAGGCGACAGCACGCCAGGGCAGTTCGGGCCGATCATCATCACGCCTTTGGAGCGGAGGTAGGGGTAGGCGCGCAGCATCTCGTGGGCCGGGATGTGCTCGGTGATGCAGATCACGGTGTCGATGCGGGCGTCGGCGGCCTCGTAGATCGCGTCAACGGCGAAGCGCGCCGGGACGAAGATCAGCGACGTGTTCGCGCCCGCCTCGATGACCGCGTCGGCGACCGTGTCGAAGACCGGGATGCCTGCGACGTCCTGGCCGCCCTTGCCCGGCGTGACGCCGGCGACGACCTGCGTGCCGTAGTTCCTGTTGCGGAGGCCGTGGAAGCGGCCCTCGCTCCCGGTGAGGCCCTGCACCACGAGCCGCGTCCCGTCGTCGACGATGATCGCCACCTAGCTCTTCCTCCCCTTGATCACGAGCGTCGCCATCGAAACCGTGTGGGCGTGGATGCGGTGAGCCAGGAGCTCCCGAACGCGTCCGGCGTCCGGCTCGGGAGTCTGGACGCGGTCGAGCCAGGCCTGCAGCGGCACGCTCCGATCGAAGCGGCGCTCGCCGACGACCTCGAGGCCCGCGAGCTCGAAGAAGCTCGTCCACTCCGGCTGCCCGTAGCAGCGGACGTGGCTCGGGTCTCGCAAACGCTCTGCTTCCTCGGAAGCCTCGTCGAAGAAGAGGTTGTCTTCGATCACGACGTGTTCGCCAGCGACGCGTGCCATCTCCTTGACCGCAGCGACGACGTCGTCGAAGTGGTGCGGGGCGATGCGACAGGCGACGACGTCGAAACTCGCGTCTGCAAACGGGATCTGCTCGGCACGCGCAATCACGTCCGGCTGCATCCCGGGGGCGGGGTCGAGCGAGACGACCTCGCAGCCGGCCTCGCGCAACCGTCGCGCCACATGGCCGCCTCCGGTGGCGACGTCGAGAGCTCTCACGCCCGGGCCGGGCTCGCACCACTCGATGAGAAGATCGAGATCCTCGCCCACTGCGTGCGTCGGGCTCGCGCGAAACGCCTCCGCGCGCCCGGACCAGAGGTCGCCCCCGGCTCCGCGGTCGAGACCGGCCCCCGGGCGTCGTGGCCCGGCTTCGCCGCCGGCGCC
>JBHEMK010000196.1:0-14716 GCA_046262635.1 Gaiellaceae bacterium | reverse complement strand
CCCGGCCGGACAGCACGTCGGCCTCGACCACCTCAGAGACGAGGCCCCATGCGTGCGCCTCGGCGGCGTCGAGCTTCCGGTTGCTGGTCATCCATTCGAAGGCGCGGGGCGCACCGAGCAATCGATGCAGGAAGTAGGAGCTACCCGAGTCGGGGACGAGCCCGATTCCGATGAAGCCCGGAACGAAGCTCGCCGTCTCGGCCGCGATGCGGATGTCGCAGGCGCAGGCAAGCGAGAGCCCAGCGCCCGCGCACGCGCCGTTGACGGCCGCGATCACCGGCTTCTCCAGCGCGCGAATTGCGAGAACGTTCGGGTGGTAGGTCGCGCGCAGACTGGCTCCGACATCGGGCATGGCCGTGAACTCGGCGAGATCCTGGCCTGCGCAGAAGCCGCGGCCGGCACCGGTGACGACGACGGCGCGAACGTCGGCGTCCCGCGCCTGTCTGAGCGCCTCGGCCAGGCCTTCGTGCAGGGTACGGTTGAAGGCGTTGAGGACATCCGGCCGGTTGAGCGTGATCGTCTGGACGGCTCCGTCCCGGCTGACCTCGACCTCGGGCATCGGCGGACCCTAACCCACGGTTCTCGGCGTCAGACCGGGGACCGTCGGATGGGCCGCGGTCCGCGGCGTCCCGACGCTTTTGCGCAGCCCGCAGCGGCGGAGGTACCGTGGCCGGTAGATGGCCCCGGTGACGTTCATCGACGCCCTGCTCGAGCCGCGGCCGCCGGAAGAGCCGTGGGAGCCCGGCGACGACGACGATGCGCTCGACGCCTATTCCCGCGCCGTGATGACCGTCGCCCAGCGGCTTGCGCCCTCGGTCGCGAATCTCAGGCTTTCACGGCGCGTCCGTGGCGGCCGCGTCCTCGACGGAGCCGGCAGCGGCGTCGTGATCACGCGGGACGGCTTCCTCCTCACGTCGGCTCATGTCGTCGCCCGCACCGAGGGCCGCGGCCGCGCCTCCTTCTCGGACGGGCGCGAGCTCGAGTTCGAGGTCGTCGGCTCTGATCCGCTCTCCGACCTGGCCGTGCTGCGAGCCGTGTCGAGCGACCTCGTCGCCGCCGAGCTCGGTGACGCCGACCGGTTGCGCGTCGGGCAGCTCGTGGTCGCGATCGGCAACCCCCACGGGTTCGCTGGGTCGGTCACAGCTGGTGTCGTCTCGGCACTCGGGCGGTCGCTGCCGACACGCTCGGGCTCCCAGGTGCGGATCGTCGACAACGTGATCCAGACGGATGCCGCGCTCAATCCGGGCAACTCGGGCGGCGCGCTTGCCGACGGCCGCGCCCGCGTGGTCGGGATCAATACCGCCGTCGCCGGCGTCGGGCTCGGGCTCGCAGTCCCGATCAATGAAGCGACACGGAGAATCGTCGCCGCACTGATGACCGAGGGGCGGTTCCGCCGCGCCTATCTCGGCATCGGCGGAGGCGCCCGCCCACTCCCGCCGCGGCTCGCCCGCGAACTCGGCCGCTCCGGTTGCGTCGAGGTTGTGCAGGTGCTCGACGAGGCGCCCTCAGGCCGGTCCGGCCTGCGTCCCGGCGACCTGATCCTGGAGCTCGACGGCAGCGCGGTCGAGAGCGTCGACGACCTCCAGCGGCTCATGGTGACTGAACTGATCGGCCGCCCGGTCGAGCTGATTGTGGCCCGCGACGAGCGGATCCTCCGGCTCGAGCTCGTGCCGGCTGAGCTGCAAGGCTAATCCGGGCGGACGATCGTCGATCCGGCCGTGCTGGACGTGACGCGCAGCGAATCCGAGCCTGGCCGACCGGAGGCGCACGTAGCCGCCGCCCCTGCCCTCGGCGGCGGGGCCGGCTGAGTCGATTCCGTCCCCGGCAGGGGCGACCGTGAAGGCTTACGCTCCGGGCCAACCGAGCGAGGGAGGCTGCATGGAACACCCGACTGTCTTTCCGAGCCTGATCTACGACGACGCGCCGGCTGCGATCGATTTCCTCGTCGAGGCCTTCGGTGCCGAGCGCCATGCCGTCTATGCGGCCGACGACGGCTCGATCCACCACGCGGAGCTGCGCTTCGGCAACGGCATCGTCATGCTCGGCTCATCGCGGGCAGACGTGCCGGCGACGCGTGGTGCCCGCGGTGGCATCTACGTCGTGGTCGACGATCCCGACGAGCGCCATGCCCGGGCGCAGGCCGCCGGCGCCGAGATCATCCGCGAGCTGAACGACACCGAGTACGGCTCGCGCGAGTTCGGCGCCCGCGACCAGGAAGGCAACAGCTGGTCGTTCGGGAACTACCAGCCCTTCGCAGTCGACCGCCAGGCTGAGGAGGCCGCGAGTGCCTGACCAGATCGTGACGCCGATGCTCTCGTATCCGGATCCGGGTGCCGCGGCCGACTGGCTCGTGCGCGGCTTCGGCTTCACCGAGACGTTCCGGCTGACCGGCGAGAGCGGCGCTGTGAACCACGTCGACCTCGAGCTCGGAGGCGGCCACGTCATGCTCGCCTGCCCGTCGCCCCACTACGTCGGTCCGCGCGAGCACGCCGACCGGTGCGAGGAAGCGCGTCGCTGGCGGGACAACCCGCATGTGGTTGACGGCGTGCACATCCTCGTGGATGACCTCGACGAACATCTTGCACGGGCGCGGGCGGCGGGCGCGACGATCCTGTCGGAACCGGAGGAGGGTCACGGGCAGCGGCTCTACCGGGCCGAGGACCTTGCCGGGCACCGCTGGATGTTCGGGCAGCCGCTCCCGTCGTAGGTTCGGCGGTGCTCTACGACCCGGGTCGACGAGGAGCAGAACGAGGAGCGGGTGCGTGCCGCGATCCGGCGGTCGTGCGGAGAGCAACGCGAACACGCTCTGACGGCCACCGACCGACGCTTCGACGGCCGGTCGCTGACGGGCTTGGCGGCGGCGCGTCCAACATGATCCTGGGCCTCGACGGGCTGCGACGCAGCGGCACCGGAGACGTCCGGCCCGAGCTGGCCGTCGCAGCCTGTGCCCGAGGACTCGCGCCTCGCTCCCCCGGCTTCGCCAGATGCCGTTTGGCACGGCGCTCCGGTCGGGCAAAACCGGCGTGCTCGACGGCTAAGGTCTCCCGGGAAGGCGCGGAGCTCGCATCGGACGCCGGACCCCCGAAACGGGATCGGGCTCGACGCCCGGACCTAACGACCCCTGAACTCCGGCCTACGCTTCTCGACGAAGGCCGCCAGACCCTCGGACGCATCCTCGGAAGCGCGCACGAGGGAGAACGAGCGCCGCTCGTACTCCAATCCCACCGCGAGCGGCGCCTCGTAGGCTTCGTCCACGGCCTCCTTCGCGAGCCGAACGCCGATCGGGCCTTTGTCGGCGATCGCCCGTGCAACACGCTTCGCCTCGTCCAGCCACGCCTCCTTCGCGACCACCCGGGCGACGAGCCCGAACTGCAGCGCCTCGCGGGCCGACAGCATCCGGCCGGTGAGAATCATGTCCATCGCGACCGACTTGCCGACCGCGTGCGTAAGCCGCTGGGTGCCGCCTGCCCCGGGGATGATCCCCAGATTGATCTCCGGCTGGCCGAACCTCGCCGTCTCCGAGGCAACGATCAGGTCGCACGTCATCGCGAGCTCGCAGCCGCCGCCGAGACAGTAGCCCGACACCGCGGCGACGAGCGGCGTCCGCAGGTCGCGGATCGTGTCCCAGCGGTCGACCCGGCGGCTCTCGTAGAGCGCGATCGGCGTCGCGGCGGCCAGCTCCTGGATGTCCGCGCCCGCGGCAAAGACCCGCTCGCTTCCGCCGACGACGATCGCGCGAATCTCCGGGTCCTCGTCCAGCTCCTCGAGCGCCGCCACGAGCGCGCCCATCACCTCGCCCGAGAGCGCATTCAGCTGTTTCGGCCGGTTCAGCAGGACGGCGCCGATGGCGGCCTCCCGCTCGACGAGGACTACCGCTTCAGAAATGCCTCGATCGCCTCCCTCGCTTCGTCGTTCAGCATCGAGAGCGCGAGCCAGTCTCGCGCGTGGTTGACCGTCTCGTGCCATGAGATGTCGCGCCACCAGTTCAGCTGCTGCTTGGTGTAGCGCATCGTCTGCGGGAGTTTCGTCGCGAGCTTCCGAACCACCTCGTCCACCTTCGCGTCGAGCTCTGCCCGCGGCACGGCCCAGTTGACGAGCCCCCACTCCGCCGCCTGGACGGCCGGCAGCGGCTCGCAGAGCATAATGATCTCGCGTGCGCGTCGGTCGCCGACCATGATCGGCAGCCACTGGGTCGCACCACCGGCGGGGACGGAGCCGTGCTCGGGGCCGACATGCTGGATGAATGCGTCGTCGGCCATCACCGAGAGATCGCAGGCCATCTGCAGCTCGTTGCCGCCGCCGACCGCGATCCCCTGGACGCGTGCGACCGTCGGCTTGCCGATCTCCCGCAACCGATCGTGCATGTCCTTGAAGGCACCGAACCACTTCCAGTACTCCTTCGGACTGCCCACGAGCTCGGCGCCCCAGCTCTTCAGGTCCGCACCCACGCAGAAGGCGCGGCCCTCTCCTGTGACGACGACAACGCGGATCTCGTCGTCCCAGGAGGCGTCCTCGCTGGCCCGGGCGATCTCTCGCAGCATCCGGAAGTCGAAGGCGTTCAACACCTCCGGCCGGTTCAGCGTGATCGTCGCCCGCGGCGGAGTCTTCTCGTAGCGGATCCGCTCGAACCCGAGCGTCCCTGGGTCGACGGGCCTCGGTGCCGAAGGCTCGGTCACTCGACCTCAGCGAACAGGACCTGGATGCGGCCGCCCATCTCGATCGCATCCTTCCCGGTGGCCATGAACTCATCGCTCCGGGAGGCGGACTTGAAGGCATCCATGTCCGCGAACTCCCACTCGGCGTAGTAGCGAAACTCCGGCTCGCCCCTGGGCGCGCCGAACACCTTGCCGTGGCGGAAGACGCCCCCCGGCACCTTGCGGCAGAGCTCTGCGTGCTGTTCGTAGCGCGCCCGATCGGGCTCCTCGTCGTAGAGCACGAATGCACGGATCATGGGTTCTCCCCCTGGGCTCGGTTGCGTGCGGAGCCTAACCCGAAGTAGGCTCACACCACTGATAGAGGAAAGGAGATGCGGCATGGCGGGAAAGGTTGTCCACTTCGAGGTACCCGCAGCGGACTCTGGCCGCGCAAAGCAGTTCTACGGCGAGCTCTTCGGCTGGCAATTCCAGGACCCCTGGGGCGAGATGGACTACCACCTGACCGAGGGCGGAGCCGTCGTCGGCTCGGAGCACCCCGGCCACCTGACGGTGTACTTCGACACCGAGGACATCGACGCCTCCGTCGCCCGGGTGCGGGAGCTCGGCGGCGCGGCGGAGGACAAGTCGCCGATTCCGGGCGTCGGCTGGTTCGCAGGCTGTCAGGACAGCGAGGGCAACGCGTTCAGCCTGTTCCAGGGCGACGATTCCGTGCAGCACGACGAGGCTCGCGCGGAGTGAGCGCGCTCGCCGCCATCATGGCCCGCGTCGCGGGCCTCCCCGGTGCGGTGCAGGTCGCGGTGGCGGCGCGCCCGGGCGAGCGGGTAGGGATCGTCGCGCGCTCGCGTTCGCGAGCCTGCTCCGGGCGCTGATCGAAGCGCTCCTCCTGCTCGCGGTGCGCCGGAGCCTCGCGGACTCCGCTGCCCTGCTCCGCCGGCCCGCCTGGCTCTGAACCGGAGCCGCCAAGGTGATCGTCTCGGGATCCTGATCGCCGGGCAGCTCGTGCTGGGCGCGCTGAATCGACCATCTCGGACCCTTGGGCGAGCAGATCGCGCTGACCAGGCCGCCAGCGCTCGGGATCGTCTCCTGGTCGCCGGCGCCGTGCTGTCGCTCGCCCGTTAGGTTGCCCGGGTGAGCGCATCCGAGGATCTGCGTGGCATCGACCTCCTCGTCGGCCGCATCGTCTCCGTCGACGAGCACCCGGGCGCCCGCGCGCCGTCCTTCTTGCTCCGGCTCGACCTCGGCCCGCGGGGCGCGCGGGAGGCGACGATCGAGCGGGGCTCGTACGAGCGCGGCGAGCTCGAGAGTAGACAGGTCGTCGTCGCGGTGCACGGCGAGGAGGCGCTGGTCGTCGCGGCCCACTCCCACGGCGCCGGCCTCGTGCTGCTCCGCCCCGACCGCGAGGTCGAAGACGGAACGGTCGTCGCCTGACCGGCCTAGAAGCAGCGTGTTACGCGGTCAGGCCGACGACGTCGTCGGGTCGGACGGGGACTCGCGCAAGCTCAAGGCCGGTCGCGTCGCGCAGCGCCGAGAGGATCGCGGCGGTCGAGACGACGGTCGGGGGCTCGCCGACACCCTTGGCGCCGTAGGGCGCGTCGGGCTCGGGGTCCTCGATGAGCACCGACTCGACCGGCGGCATGTCGAGCGCCGTCGGGATCAGATAGTCGGTGAAGCTCGCATTCGTGATCAACCCGTCGCGCGTCTGGATCTCCTCCATCAGAGCGAGCCCGAGTCCCTGAGCAGCGCCGCCCTCGATCTGCCCCTCGACGGCCTGCGGGTTGATCGCCTTGCCGATGTCCTGGGCAGCGCCGATCCAGACGACGCGCGTGAGGCCGAGTTCGAGGTCAACCTCTGCGACGACCCGCATCGCGCAGCAGGCAAAGGCGACGTGCGCCCGCTCGCCCGTGAGCTGGCCGTTGTCGGGATCAAGCGGGCTCGTGCGCGGGTGCCGGTAGATCCGTTCGACGTCGACCTCCTGCCCGGGGCGCCGCTCCCGCTCCTCGAGCGCGGCGCGACACGCGTCGCGGACGGCGCCCGAGGCCATCCAGGTCATACGGGAGGCAGAGGTGGATCCGGCCGAGTCGACGGTCGCGGTCGTGTGCGGCGCGAGCCGGACATCGTCGATCCCGAGCTCGCTGCGCGCGACCTGGAGGATCACGCCGGCGACGCCCTGCCCGACCTCGGCGGCGGCGCAGTGCACCTCCGCTCTCCCGTCCTCTTCGAGCCGCACCCGCGCCGCGCAGTAGTCGTCGAAGCCCTCGGAATAACAGAGGTTTTTGAACCCGACCGCGAAGCCGACACCACGGCTGACCCCCTCGCCCCGGGTCGTGTTGCCCGCGCCTCCGGGGAGGCGCAGCGGGTCCCGCGGCAACTCCTCCGGCTCGGGCGGCGCGAGCTCGGCAGCCCGACGGATCACCTCGGCCACGGGCAGCGCGCCCGTGATGCGCTGCCCCGTCGGGAGGACGTCGCCGGGAGCAAGCGCGTTGCGCAGCCGGAGCTCAACCGGGTCGATCCCGAGCTTGGCGGCCAGCTTGTCCATCTGCGCCTCGGCCGCAAAGCAGGTCTGCACGGCGCCGAAGCCGCGCATCGCGCCGCAGGGCGGGTTGTTCGTGTAGACGCAGGTCGACTCGATCAGCGCGTTCGCGACCGCATAGGGGCCGCACGCGAATGACGCGGCGTTCGAGGTCACGGCGGTCGAGCTTGATGCGTAGGCGCCGCCGTCGAGCAGGATCCGCATTCGGATCGCGACCAGCTCGCCGTCCCGCCTCGCATGGTGTTCGCTCCAGATCCGGGCCGGGTGCCGGTGGACGTGGCCGATGAAGGATTCCTCGCGGTTGTAGACCATCTTCACCGGCCGGCTCGTCTGCAGCGCCAGCAGCGCGCCGTGGATCTGCATCGAAAGGTCCTCGCGCCCGCCGAACGCGCCGCCGACACCCGCGAGATGCAGGCGCACCTGGTCGAAGGGCAGCCCGAGGCACGGCGCCACCTGCTCGCGGTCGACGTGTAGCCACTGGGTCGCGACGTAGATGTCCACGCCGCCCTCGCCGTCCGGCACTGCGAGACCCGCCTCGGGGCCGAGGAACGCCTGATCCTGCGTGCCGATCTCGTAGAAGCCCGAGACGACGACCTCGCCCTCGGCCGCGGGGTTGCCGTGCCGGATCACCAGGTGGCGGACGACGTTCGGGCGGGGGTCGTCGAAGTAGCCGTGTCCGTGCGTCGGCCGCTCCGGGTGCAGATCGTCCTGCTCGGTCGCGCGCTCGGGATCGACGACGGGCTCGAGCGGCTCGTAGTTGACGCGGATCTTCGCGGCCGCACGGCGCGCCTGCTCCGGATGCTCGGCCGCAATCAGCGCAACCGCCTCGCCGAAATAACGAACCCGATCGATCGCGAGCACCGGCTGATCGCGGAACTCGAGCCCGTACCGCTTCTCACCGGGGACGTCCTCGTGGGTCAGCACCGCGTGGACGCCCGGCATGCGCACCGCCTCCGAGATGTCGACCGCGAGCACGCGCGCGTGGGCCCAGGGGCTGCGGGCCGTGTGGCCCCAGAGCATCCCGGCGGCCGAGAGGTCGCTCGCGTAGGCGAACTCGCCGGTCGTCTTCGGAGCGGCGTCGGCCCGTTGGACGCGCTCGCCGATGCGGCCGAGCGGGAGCGTGCGCACCGGGACGCTCACATGCGCCCCGCTGCGAGCCGCACGGCGTCGAAGATCTTCGCGTAACCCGTGCAGCGGCAGAGGTTGCCGGAGAGCGCCTCCCGGATCTCGTCGTCGGACGGGCTCGGGCTGCGCCGCAGGAGGTCGTCGACGGCGACGACGAGCCCGGGCGTGCAGAAACCGCACTGGACGGCGCCCGCCTCCACGAACGCCTGCTGGACGGGGTGGGGGGCGCCGTTCCGGGCCAGCCCTTCCACGGTCACGAGCTCGTGCCCCTCGGCCTGCGCGGCGAGGACAAGGCACGCGCAGACGAGGGCGCCGTCCATCAGCACCGAGCAGGAGCCGCACTCACCCTGCTCGCAGGCGTTCTTCGAGCCGGGCAGCCCGAGCCGCTCGCGCAGTGCGTAGAGCAGGCTCTCGCCGGCCCAGACATCGGTCTCGCACGGATCGCCGTTGACCGTCAAGGCGATCTTCACGCCAGACACCGGTCAAGGGCACGCGCGGCCAGGACGCGGAGGGCATGGCGTCGGTACGCCGCGGTGCCGCGGACGTCGTCGATCGGACTTGCCGCCGCCGCGACCTGCTCCGGGAACGAGTCGCGCTCCCCGCGGGGCGCCCGCGTCAGCCCCGGCACCGGGCCCGCTGAGCCGAACGAGGCGATGAGCTCGTCCCCCTCGACCCGCAGTGCAAGCGACACGACGGCGATCACCATCGCGTTCCGCGGCCCGACCTTCATGAACGTCTCCGCCCCGCCGGTCGCGGGCACGCGCACCGCGGTCACGAGCTCGTCGGCACCCAGCGCATTCCGCTTCGAACCGACGAGGAAGGTCGCGAGCGGCAGCGTCCGCACACCCCGCACCGAGGCCAGCTCCACCTCGGCGGCGCGGACGAGCAGCGGCGGCAGTGCGTCGCCGGCCGGAGAGGCAGTGCCGAGGTTGCCCCCGATCGTGCCGCGATTGCGGATCTGCGGCGACCCGACCGTCCGGGAAGCCTCCGCGAGGGCAGGGTAGGCCTCGGCCAGTGGCGCGCTCGTCGCCTCGGCGTAGGTCAGGCTCGCCCCGAGGCGCAGAATCCCGTCCTCGCGTGACCAGCCGCGCAGCTCCGCCACCTCGTTCAGGTTCAGCAGGGCCGCGGGCCGGGAGCGGTCGAAGTTCAGATCCACCATCACGTCGGTGCCGCCCTGGATCGGCCGCACCTCGGGACGCTCGAACTTCAGCCGCAGGGCGTCCTCGAGCGATCGCGGGGATAGAACGTCCACGCCCTGAACTGTACGGTTCTCGACCAATGGATTCACCCCTCGCGCGCCGTCTCGCCGTGGCCCGCGGCGACGAGCCTGCCGACCTCGTCGTCCGGGCAGGGCGCGTCTTCTCGGTCTTCACGCGGGAATGGCTGGAGACGGACATCGCGATCGCCGACGGCTGGATCGCCGGGCTCGGCGACTACGACGGTCGGGAGACGCTCGATGCGTCGGGGCGCTTCGTCGTCCCCGGCTTCGTCGACGCGCACATGCACCTCGAGTCGTCGAAGCTGCTCGTCGACGAGTTCGCCCGGCTCGTGCTCCCGTTCGGGACGACGGCGGTCGTCGCGGATCCGCACGAGATCGCGAACGTCCTCGGCACCGACGGGGTCCACTGGCTGCTCGACGTCTGCGCGCAGATACCGCTCGATGTCTACTTCATGGCCTCCTCCTGCGTCCCCGCGTCGGCGTTCGAGTCCCCTCGGCGCGAGCTGACGACGGGCGACCTCGAGGGTCTCCTGCGCCGCCGCCGGGTGATCGGCCTGGCCGAGATGATGAACTTCCCAGGCGTGGTCGGCGGAGCGGAACACGAGCTCGCAAAGCTGCGGCTCGCCCAGCACGTAGACGGCCATGCACCCGGTGTCCTCGGACGGGAGCTGAACGCGTACGCCGCGGCCGGGATCCGCTCGGACCACGAGGCCTACACCGCGGAGGAGGGGCGGGAGCGGCTGCGCGCCGGCATGTGGCTCCTGATCCGCGAGGGCTCGGCGGCACGCAACCTCGAGGCGCTGCTGCCGCTCGTGGAGGAATTCGGGCCCAACCGGATCGGCTTCTGCACCGACGACCGCGAGCCCGAGCACATCGCAGACGACGGCCACATCAACTCGATCGTGCGCGACGCGGTCGCCGCCGGGATCACGCCCGAGGACGCGCTCGTGCTGGCCTCGCTCAACCCGGCGCTCTGGCACGGCTTGGCCCATCTCGGTGCGATCGCTCCCGGGTACCAGGCCGACCTGCTCCTGCTGCCGGACCTCGTCCGCTTCGTCCCCGAGCTCGTGCTCAAGGCGGGGCGGCCGGTGGCGGAGATTCGGGAGGCTGCGGTGCCGGAGTGGGTGAAGCACACGGTCCGGATCGGCGCGCTCGGACCCGAGCTCTTCCGGATCCCCTGGCGCGGCGGCCCCGCGCGCGTGATCGGCCTCGTGCCCGGGCAGATCGTCACCGACTCGCTCGTCGACGAGCCGACCGAGCGGGGCGGCGAGGCGATCGCGGACGCCGGGCGCGACCTCGCCAAGATCGCCGTGATCGAGCGCCACCTCGGCACCGGTCGGATCGGGCTCGGCTTCGTCCGTGGCTTCGGCCTGCGGCGGGGCGCGCTCGCCTCGACCGTCGCACACGACGCGCACAACGTCGTCGTCGTGGGGATGGACGACGCCTCGATGGCGTCCGCGGTCCGGCGGCTCGCAAACCACGGCGGCGGCATCGTCGCCGTCGACGGCGGCCGGGTCCTCGCAGAGCTGCCGCTGCCGGTGGCCGGCCTGCTCTCCGACGCGCCGCTCCACACGGTAGTCGAGCGCAGCCACGCCCTCGTGGCCGCGGCCGCCGAGCTCGGCTGCACGGTGCCCGCCCCGTTCCAGCTGCTCTCCTTTCTCGCCCTCTCCGTGATCCCGAGCTTGAAGCTGACCGACCGCGGGCTCGTCGACGTCGACCGCTTCGAGCTCGTGCCGCTGGAGGCCGGATGATCGTCGCGAACGGCCGGCTCGTGACGATGGACGACACCGGCGCCGAGCACGAGCGGGGCTGGCTGCGGGTCGAGGACGGACGGATCGCCGAGCTCGGCTCGGGGGCGCCGCCCGAACCCGGCCAGGACCTCCATGGCGCGGTCGTCACGCCCGGCCTCGTCAACACGCACCACCACCTCTATCAGACCCTGACGCGTGCCCGGGCGCAGCAGTCGAACCTGTTTGAGTGGCTGCGCGAGCTCTATCCCGTCTGGGCGGGGATCGACGCCGAGATGGAATATGCGGCAGCCCGCACCGGGCTCGCGGAGCTCGCGCTCTCCGGCTGCTCGACCGTCTTCGACCACCACTACGTCTTCCCGCGCGGCCGTCCCGGCCTCGTCGAGGCCGAGGTGCAGGCGGCCCGCGAGCTCGGGGTGCGGATCGTCGCCTCACGCGGCTCGATGGACCTCGGCGAGTCGGACGGCGGCCTCCCTCCCGACTCCCTGGTCGAGGAGATCGACGCCGTGCTGGCCGACACCGAGCGGCTCGCGGCGCTGCAAGATGCCGACGGCCGGGTGCAGATCGCGGTCGCGCCGTGCTCACCCTTCTCGGTGACCGGTCGGCTGATGGAGGAGTCGGCGGCGCTCGCCCGCCGGCTCGGGCTCGTCCTGCACACCCACCTGGCCGAGACCGTCGAGGAGGACGCGTACTGCGCGGAGGTGCACGGCTGCACGCCGACCGAGTACCTCGAGCGGCTCGGCTGGCTCGACCGGGACGTGTGGTGCGCCCATTGCGTCCATCTCTCGGACAGCGACGTCTCGAGGTTCGCGGCGACCGGCACGGGTGTCGCACACTGTCCCACCTCGAACATGCGCCTCGGCGCGGGGATCGCCCGGGTGCCCGAGCTCACGGACGCCGGCATCGCCGTCGGGCTGGGTGTCGACGGCTCGGCCTCGAACGAGCGGAGCGACCTGCTCTACGAGGTGAAGCAGGCGCTGCTCGCGGCGCGGGCCCGGCGCGGCCCCGGCGCCATGACCGTCCGCGCCGCGCTGAGGCACGGGACGCGCGGCGGTGCTGCCGTGCTGGGCCGCGACGACATCGGCTCCCTCGAGCCTGGCAAACGCGCCGATCTGGCGATCTGGCGCACCGACGGCCTCGAGCTCGGCGGTGCGGGCGATCCCGTCGCCGGCCTCGTCCTCTCGGCGCCGCACCGCGTCGACCGGCTGGTCGTCGGCGGCGAGGACGTCGTCCGCGACGGCCGACTCGTGCGCGCCGACGAGCAGGAGATCGCCCGCGAGCAGCGCATCCAGGCCGCGAGGCTGCCCCGGTGACGATCTCCACGCACGTCCTCGACAGCGAGCGGGGACTGCCGGCCGTCGGGGTGCGGGTCGAGCTCTTCCGCGGCGACGCGCTCATCGGCAGCGGCATCACCGACTCGGACGGGCGGATCCCGGAGCTGGCCGACGCCGGAACCGGGACCTACCGCCTCGTCTTCCATCCCCCCTCGCCGTTCTTCCGCCGCATCGAGCTCGAGGTCGAGCTCGCCGAGAACCGCCACTACCACGTCCCGCTGCTCGTCTCCTCCTACGCGTGCGTGACCTACCGCGGCAGCTGACCGTCGAGGAGCTCGCCGAGCTCTTCGAGGGACGGACGCGCTTCGTCGAACGACTTGCGGGGGTCGAGGACCCGCTCGGGCGCGCGCGCGAGCTGGCGCGTGACCTGACCGACCGGGAGAAGAAGGAGGTGCTGGACGCCCACCCGGCGATCGGAGCGCCGAGGCTCTCGGCCCGCTCGGCCGCCGAGCAGGGCGCGGACGATGATCCCGGGCTGCTCGCCGAGCTCGCGGAGCTGAATCGCACCTACGAGGAGCGGTTCGGTTTCCGCTTCGTCGTGTTCGTCGATCGCAGGCCGAAGCGCGAGATCGTCGCGGTCCTGCGCGAGCGGCTGGGGCGCCGCGAGGAACAGGAGCTCGAGACGGCGCTCGACGAGCTCGTCTCGATCGCGCAGGACCGGTGGCGGCGCGGATGAGCTCCGTCTGGGACTGGGGAGATCTGCTCTTCCGCTGGCTGCACGTCGTCGCGGGAATCGCGTGGATCGGCTCGTCGTTCTACTTCATCGCGCTCGACAACCATCTGCGCCCGCCCGCCGAAGAGCGAGACCGGGAGCGCGGGATTGCCGGCGAGGCGTGGGAGGTTCACGGCGGCGGCTTCTACCAGGTGCAGAAGTTCCGAGTGGCGCCACCGACGCTCCCGGAGCCGCTGCACTGGTTCAAGTGGGAGGCGTACACGACCTGGCTCTCCGGCTTCGCGCTCTTCGTTGTCGTCTACTACGTCCACGCGTCGACGTTCCTCGTCGACCGGACGGTTGCGAGCCTGTCGACCTGGGAGGCGGTCGCGATCAGCGTCGGCGGGCTCGCGCTCTCCTGGGTCGTCTACGACGGGCTCTGCCGGGTCCTCCATGACGAGAGGCTGCTGGCGCTCGCCGTCTTCGGCTTCGTCGCACTGTCGGCCTGGGCGGCCGGCGAGCTGCTCGCGGCACGCGCCGCCTACGTCCAGGTCGGCGCGATGATCGGGACGATGATGGTGGGGAACGTCTTCTTCGTCATCATCCCGGCGCACTGGGAGCTCGTCCGCGCGAAGCAGGCCGGGCGCGAGCCGGATCCCCGCTGGAACGCGCGCGGCAAGCAGCGGTCGGTGCACAACAACTACCTGACGCTGCCGGTCGTCTTCGCGATGATCTCGAACCACTTCCCGTTCACCTACGGTCACACCCACTCCTGGCTCGTGCTCGTCGTGCTGATGGCGCTCGGCGCCTGGACGCGGCACTTCTTCAATCTCCGCCACCTCGGCCGCAACGCCTGGTGGATCCCGGCGACGGCAGCGCTCGCGTTCGCCGCCCTGACCCTTGCAACCCGGCCAGGCGGCACTGTGTCGCTCAGCTCGGGTCCGGCGGTGCCGTTCGCGCGGGTGCAGTCGATCGTGCAGCAGCGGTGCGTGCCCTGCCACTCCGAACACCCGACGGAGGCGGGATTCTCGTCGGCGCCCCTCGGAATCCGCTTCGACACCCGCGCCGAGATCGAGGCGCAGGTGCTTGGCATCCGCCAGCAGGCGATCGAGACGACCGCGATGCCGCTCGGGAACGCGACGAAGATGACGCAGGCCGAGCGGGATCTCCTCGCGCGCTGGCTGGCGTCCCGCTAGCGTCCTTTTCCTTCGATGCTCGAGATCACCGCCGCCGGTTTCCGCTTTCTCGCCCGTTTCGAGGAGGGCGCCCCCGGGACCGTGGCGGCCTTCCGCGCGATCCTTCCGTTCGAGGATCGGATCATCCATTGTCGCTGGAGCGGCGAGTCGAACTGGATCCCCTGGGGCGACCGCGACCTCGGCCTCGGCCCGGAGAACGCGACGAGCTACCCGCAGCCCGGCGAGCTCGCGCTCTACCCGGGCGGTGTCAGCGAGAC
>JBHEMK010000195.1:0-11010 GCA_046262635.1 Gaiellaceae bacterium | reverse complement strand
TGCCGACGAAGAGCTGCGGAACCCTGCGCTGGTTCAGGTACGCCCGAACGGCCAGGGCCTGCTCAGTGCCGACGGTGTCGAACATCGCGAGCACCCCGTCCTCCTCGACGAGCTTGCGCGTCGCCTGCACGGTGCGGGAAGGGTCGTAGCCGTCGTCCTCGATCTTGAGCTCGAGCTTGCGGCCGTAGACCCCGCCGCGCGCGTTGACCTCGTCGAAGTACGCCCTCGCGGTCGAGGACGACCGGTTCGTACGCCGTCTCGGCCCCGGAGAAAGGGTGCGGTTGTCCCGAGCAGAATCGGCCTTGAGTCGCCGCCCGGCGTGGCCGCTGCGAGCGCGGACGGGACCGCGGCGCCGAGCGCCGCGAGGACGAGCGGCAGCTTCACCCCGAGATCGGTCGCGTCAAAACCGGGAGCGAGAGCGTGACCTGACCGATCGTCAACGTCGACCCCGCATCGACCTCCTTCGCATAGAGGAGGTTCCCGGAGCTCTGCGCGGTCGAGGTGGCCGCGAGCGTGAGCGTCAGCCGGGCGCCCTTTGGAATCCGCACCGCCTCGCTCAGCAGCCTGATCCGGACCTCCTTCGGCGCTGCCGTGAGCGCCGTCATCGTCCCGCCGGCGCTGATCACGGTCCGGCCGGCGGAGAGGACGGCGACGACATGGCTCCAGGACGTGCGCGTCGAGGCCTTGAACGAGACGGTCGCCGAGCCGAATGTCTCGGGGCGCGTCCGGAGCCGGACCGAGCGCGCGACCTTGCCGCCCTGGGCGATCCGGCTCGTGCCGGGCAGCACGATCGTCACGCGTCTCGTCGGCGGCAGCGTCCGGTAGGACTTGACCGCGCCCGTCCACGGGTCATCAGCGAGCAGCACGCGCGGTTGCGCGTCGATCCCGTTTCGCTCATTCTTGAGGAAGCGGTCGAGCCAGAGCTTCGCCTGGCTGAAGTAGTAGGGCATCTCGGCCGCCGGGTTTGGCGCGGGTGGGTGGCCGAGGTCGCCGATGTAGAAGCGCTTCGGCCCGGCAAGGCTGCGGTAGGCGGCCGCCGCCTGGTCAATGTCGAAGAGGAAGTCGTGGCGGCCCTGGATCAGGAGCGTCGGCGTCCCGATCCGCGGGAGCGCCGGCCCGGCTGAGCGCGAGGCCGCGATCGCCGCGAACGTGCCGAGGTCGCCGCCGCCGAGCAGCGTCGGCAGCACCGCGAGCAGCGTGGGGTCGAAGCGGGCCGGCGGCACGAGCTGCGACAGGTAGAGGACGAGCCCCGATTTCGCGAGACCCTGCGGGGCGAGCGCCTGCGCGAGGTTCGTCCACGTGATCACAGGGACGATGGCCTTGAAGGGGACGCCGGCCGCGGCCGCGTCCCAGACGGCGCCGCCACCGAGCGAAATTCCCAGCGCACCGATCTCCGAGCCGTTGACGGCAGCCTGCGAGCCGAGCCAGGTGAAGAGCTCGCGCGTGTCCTGCACGTCCCGCGGGCCGTCGAGGCCGAAGAGGCCGCCACTCTGACCGTGGCCGCGCGCGTCGCATGCGAGCGACGCGTACCCCGCCGCCCCGAGCCGATCGGCGAAGGCGTCCATGTCGTGGCGCTTGCCCCCGAGGCCGTGGAAGAGCATGACCGCCGGCGCCTTCGCAGGCCCGAGCCCGAGCGGCTGCCAGTAGGTGCAGGCGAGCTGGACGCCGTCGGACATCGTCAACGTCTCTTCCGTCGGAACGGCCTTCGCCGATGCGGCGGCCGTCCAAGCCAGCGCGGCGCCGAGCGCGCAGAGTGAGAGAAGGATTCCGCGGCCCACGACCGGCCGGAAGCCTAGCCTAGAATCGCCGGATGGATCCGCGCGCGATCGGCGTCTTTGATTCCGGGGTGGGCGGTCTCACCGTCCTGCACGAGTGCCTCGTGACGATGCCCCACGAGGACTTCCTCTACCTCGGCGATCACGCGCGGCTCCCGTACGGGCCGCGGCCGCTCGGGGAGGTGCGCCGCTTCGCCCGCGAGATCGGCGCCTACCTTGAGGCGCAGGACGTGAAGCTGATCGTGGCCGCCTGCAACACGGCGACCTCGGCGGCGCTGCCGGAGCTGCAGGCCGGCCTGTCCGTGCCCGTGCTCGGCGTGATCACTCCGGAGGCCCGCGCCGCCGTCCAGGCCACGCGCAACCGGCGCGTCGGCCTCTTAGCGACTCAGGCGACCGTCGAGGCGGGGCGCTACGCCGAGCTCGTCCGGACGCTCGACGCGGGCGTGGAGCTCGTTCCCGTGGCGTGTCCTCGGCTGGTGCCGCTGATCGAGCAGGACGCATCCTTCGAGGAGATGCTCGACGCGGTGCGCGAGTACGCAGCGCCCCTGAAGGAGGCGCTCGTCGACACCGTCATCCTCGGGTGTACGCACTACCCGCTGATCCGTCCGATTCTGCAGCGCGTCTTCGGCCGCGATGTCACGCTCGTCTTCTCCGCCGAGGAGACGGCGCTCGAGGTCGCAGGCACGCTCGCCCGCAAGGGGATCGAGAACGAGCCCGCGCGGGAGGGCATCTACCGCTTCCTGACGACCGGCGACCCGGCCGCGTTCCGCGTCGCCGGCCGTCGCTTCCTCCAGTTGCCGGTCGGCGAAGTCGAGCACATGACCATCGCTCAGCTCGAAGAGGCCGCGGCGTGAGCCGTGCTCACGGGCGCAGGCCGGACGAGCTCCGGCCCCTCGACATCCAGACGGATTTCCTCGAGCAGCCGCACGGCGCGGTGCTGTGGAACCAGGGAGCGACGAAGGTTCTGTGCACCGCCTCCGTCCAGGAGGGCGTTCCCCGCTGGCTCTACGGCAAAGGCCGCGGCTGGGTGACGGCGGAGTACTCGCTGCTGCCCGCTTCGACCGGCGACCGCACCCAGCGCGAGGCCTCGCGTGGCAAGCAGGGGGGGCGCACGGTGGAGATCCAGCGCCTGATCGGCCGGGCCCTCCGCGCGATCATCGACTTTGACGCGCTCGGTGAGCGGACGCTCTGGCTCGACTGCGATGTCCTCCAGGCCGATGGCGGCACGCGCTGCGCCGCGATCTGCGGGGCGTACGTCGCCGGCCGCCGCGCGCTCGACCGGTTCGGGCTTTCCAAGGCGTTCCGCGACTCGATTGCCGCGGTCTCGGTCGGCGTCTCGGGCGGTGTGGCGCTGCTCGACCTCGACTACTCGGAGGACTCGACCGCGGAGACCGACATGAACGTCGTCATGAGCGGCGACGGGCGCCTTGTCGAGGTGCAGGCCACCGCCGAGCGCGATCCGTTCACCCGCGAGCTGCTCGACGAGCTGCTCGCGCTGGCCGACGACGGCATCGCCGAGATCGGCGAGGCCCAGTCGTCCGCGGTGGCGGTTCCGCTTGGTTAGCGCCATACCCTCGCTGCACTGGGCCGAGGTGCTGCTCCGGCTCGCGGTCGCGGCCGGACTGGGTGGCGCCATCGGGATGGAGCGGGAGCTGCGCGACCGTGAGGCCGGGCTGCGCACGCACATGCTCGTCTCCGTCGGGGCGGCGCTCTTCACGATCGTCTCCGCGTACGGCTTCCGCGAGTTCCTGGTCCACGGCAGCAGCGTCGTGCGGGCGGATCCGACCCGAATCGCGGCGCAGATCGTCAGCGGCATCGGTTTCCTCGGTGCCGGCGCGATCATCCGCCAGGGCTTCTCGATCCGCGGATTGACGACCGCCGCAACCCTGTGGCTCGTGGCCGCGATCGGCATGGCTTCCGGGGCGGGCTACTACAGCGCCGCGATCATCGCGACCGCCGGCGCGCTCGTCTCGCTGGGGCCTCTGCGGATCGCAGCCTTCAAGATCGTGCGGCACTTCCGAGGCGAGACGGGTCGCCTCCTGATCCAGCTGCCCTCGGGTGAGTCGCCCGCCGGGGTCGTCGACGCCGTCGAGCGCTCCGGCGGGCGGATCGAGTCGATGGAGATCAGCCAGGACGCCGACCGCCGGAACGTCGAGCTCTTCGTCGAGCTCCCGCAGGCGCGCCGGCCGCCCGTGCTCGTCTCCGCCGTCGCCGACGTCGAGGGCGTGCTGGAGGTGCGATGGACGGAGTGACTGCGGCGCTCTGCTCGACGAACGAGCACAAGGCCCGCGAGCTCGAGCGGCTCCTGCCCGGCTGGACGATCGAGCGGCTCGCCGCGCACGGCTATCCGGCGGAGGACGGCGACTCGTACTACGAGAACGCCCGCGCCAAGGCCCGCTTCGGGCGGAGGGTCGGCCCCCCTGACGTATGGATGATCGGGGAGGATTCCGGGGTCGAGGTCAAGGGCCTCGGCGGCCGCCCGGGCATCTGGTCGGCCCGCTTTGGCGGCGGCGACCCGGTCGGCCGTCTGCTCGTCGAACTCGACGGCGTCGAGGACCGGCGGGCACGCTACGTCAGCGAGATCGTCGTCCTCTCGCCGGAGCGGGAGGAGTTTCGGGGCAGCGGCGTCCTCGAGGGCCGCATCGCCGGATTTCCGGCGGGGAACGAGGGTTTCGGCTACGACCCGGTCTTCATCCCGGAGGACGGGGAGCGCACCGTCGCCGAGCTCGGCGACGAGTGGAAGCGCGGCAACTCCCACCGAGCCCGCGCCGCCGCGGCGCTCCTCGCCGCGTTGACCGGGTCCGCCGCGGGAGCCCCGTAGGCGGCCATCGGCGCGTGCGTCGGTGAAGGCCTCGAGTTCTCGGTGAGTGTGTGTCATGAGCTGCTCCACCTCGCTGAGGAAGCTCTCGTCCGGGGGGTTGCCGGCAACTCGAGGCGTTTTTCGCCTCGAACTCGGTGAGGACGGACCGGGTAGCCGCTACCGACAAGCCCTCCTGAAGCCCGGAGCTCGGACCTCGACTCGCTGCTCGCGGGGGTTGGACAGGGGCCGAGCGCTGCGCCTTCGCCTGCTCTGCGGCCTCTCAGTCGGCGGGAGCTGCGTGGAGCGCCTCCAGCAGCTCGGAGAACGTGTCAAGGGCCCCAAAGGTCCTGGGCGGTGACCTTCGCGGCCCGGGCACGTTCGCGGCCGGTGGGTGGCGAGAGCTCAGTCGCGGCATGCCTGAGCGAGTCGCCTCGAGCCGCTTCCTTGATCTCGCGTCGGACTTTCTCCTCGGATCGTCCACCACCGCGTTCTTCCGGATCGCGGTGGAGATCGCCTCATGGAGCGCCGGCTTGTCGATGACCTCGTCGCCGGCGTCATGAGGTGGCGCCAGCTCGCCGCTCGCTCTCGAAGGCCGGCAACGGCGGCAGAGAGCCTTGAAGTACTCGACGGTCACGCCGTCGTTGCGAGAAGACGCTCCAGCTCGGCAACCGCCCTCTAGCTGCGTTCCGCCGGTTCCGAACGTTCCGCCAAGACCTCCCTCGACCGGGAGAGCCCAACCGGCGGCTCCTCGCCCGCGCGCCCCGCATGGCGGCGCTCCCTCGACCACCAGTTGATCTCCGCGCCGAAGACGATCACGTTCGCCATCACGTAAAGCCAGAGCAGGAGGATCGCCGGTCCGCCGAGGATCCGCAGCGTCACGTTGACATTCGCGCCGCGGACGAAGCTCGGAACGACCTGGAATGACGCCTCCAGCACGACCGCGGCGACGAGCGCCCCCGGCAGCGCGTCGCGGAAGGTGACGTTGTCGTTCGTCAGCACACGGTAGGAGACGAGCAGGAACAGGAAGACCCCGAGGAGCGAGACCGCAATCGAGAGCAAGTAGGCGACGATCTCGTTTCCCGCGAATCCCGGCACGTAGCGCCTGAGCGGCTCGAAGCCGATCGCCCCGACGACGAGGCTCGCGAAGAGGGTCACGATCGAGCCGACCATGATCCCCCCGGCGAGGGCCTTGCCGCGCAGGAACGAGCGATTTGGCTTCCCGTAGACGATGTTGAAGGCCGATTCGAGCGCGCTGAACAATGAGAGTGACGACCAGAGCAGCGCGACGCCGCCGATGATGCCGAGCGTCGTCGCGTTTTCCTGCACCCTGTGGACAAGCGTGAGAATGCTCTGGAGCGAGCTGGAGGGGAACGCACGCTTCAGCTCCCTGACGAAGAAATCCGATGCGTCGGCACGCTGCGCGAGCCCGAGCAGCGCCAGCGCGAGGAACACGAGCGGGACGAACGAGAGCAGTGCGAAGTACGCGATCATCGCTGCCAGGTGGGTGCCCCGGTCGGCGAAGAACTTGCGGACGAGTGCACGCTTTCTGACCCGCACGGCCTGCAGTATCCGTTCTGTTAGCTTCCGCCGCGTGGACGCCGCTCAGGCCCTCGCGGATCTGACCGAGATCTCGTCGCAGATCGACGCCGCCGCCCTCTTCGACGGGCAGGGCGCTGTCTGGGCCTCGACGCTCGAGGACGACGACCGGGCGCAGGAGCTCGTGCGCGGGGGCCGCGAGCTGCTCGAGGCGGCCGAGTCGGTGCAACCCGGCGGGGCCTCCCTGACCCAGCTCGAGGCGGCCACCCTCGAGGGCAGCGTCTTCGTCGTCCGGGACGGGAGCAAGCGGATCGTCGCGACGACCGGCCCGAACCCCACGGTCGGGCTCGTCTTCTACGATCTCAAGAGCTGCCTGCGCGGCCTCGCCGAGGAGCCGCGGGGGCCGGCAGGGACCCGCGGCGAGGAGACGGGGGAGGGGAACGGCGATGCGGCGTAAGCTGCTCGCCCTGCTCGGCTTCGCGACCGGGCTCCTGATCGGCACCGTCTTCTACCGCAGAGCGGCGGCCGGCAAGCGCGAGCGGGTCGACCTCTACTTCGACGACGGCTCGATGGTCTCCCTCGGCGACGGCTCGCCTGGCGCGGAGCGCCTGCTCCCGATCGCCCGCGCGCTCCTGGTCTCCGTGCGACGGTGACCGACGCCGAGCTGCGCGCCGGCCTGCTCGAGCATGCCTACCTCGAGGGAGACTTCCTGCTTCGCTCCGGCAAGCGCTCGCACTACTACCTCGACAAGTACCGCTTCGAGACCCGTCCCGACCTGCTGCGCGCGCTCGGCGAGCGGATCGCCTCGAGCGCCCGGGAGCACGACCCCGAGGCCGCGCGGCTGGCCGGTCCCGAGCTCGGTGCCGTCGTCCTCGCCGCGGCCGCATCGCTCGCCTCCGGGCTGCCGTTTCTGATCGTCCGCAAGGCGGCGAAGGGGTACGGCACCTCGAAGCGCATCGAGGGCACCTACGAGCAGGGCGATTGCATCTGCCTCGTCGAGGACGTCGTCACCTCGGGCGGCGCGCTGCTCGAGGCGGTCGAGGCCGTGCGGGAGGCGGGGCTCGTCATCCGCACCGCGGTCTGCGTCGTCGACCGGGAGGAGGGGGGCGCCGACGCACTCGCGCGGCACGCTGTCCGGCTGCGTCCGCTCTTCCGCGCGAGCGAGCTGCTCGAGCGAAAACCGCATGGTTGAGCCGCATCCGTCCGACGTCATTGCTAGTGTGCCGCCCCTGGGTTCGAACAACGACAGGAGGAGAGGCACGTGACGAAGCAAGAGTTCGTGACTGAGATCAGTCGCCGGAGCCAGCTCTCGAGTCGGGATGCGGCCAAGGCCGTCGATGCGTTCCTCGAGACGATCACCGATACGCTCAAGGGTGGCGGCGACGTGGCCTTCACCGGGTTCGGCAAGTTCTCGACGAGCAACCGCGCGGCGCGCCAGGGCGTCAACCCCCGCACGGGCGAGCGGGTGCAGATCGCCGCAGCGCGCGTTCCGAAGTTCTCGGCCGGCAGTTCGCTGAAGTCGGCCGTCAAGGGCAAGTAGCGACCCACCGTCTCCTCCGGTCGGCAAGGCGAGGGGCCGTCCTGCGTGGCGACCTCTCGCCTCCTGCTTGACCGGGAGAACTAAGCTCCGCCGAGGATGGCGCAGGACCTGTACGCGGAGACCGTGCTCAAGCTCGCTCCCTTCGGCGACCGCGTGGCGGAGGCGGTTGAGCGGAAGCGCAGCCAGCTCGTCGTCGGGCTCGATCCCGCACTCGACCTCCTGCCGGTCGAGCTGCGTGGGGATGCGCACCTGGGCCGGACCCAGGCGGCCGACGCAATCTCGCGCTTCTGTCGCGGCATCGTCGATGCTGTCGGCCCGTACGTCGTCGGCGTCAAGCCGCAGCTGGCCTTCTTCGAGGCGCTCGGCGCCGACGGGCTGCGGGCGCTCGAGGAGGCCTGCGACTACGCCCGCTCGGCCGGGCTCCTCGTAATCGCGGACGGCAAGCGCGGCGACATTGGCTCGACCGCGCGGGCCTATGCGGCCGCCTACCTCGAGCCGCGCGGGGACCGGCCGCCCCTGGCGGACGCGCTCACCGTCAACCCGTACATGGGTCGTGACGCGATCGAGCCGTTCACCGCGGCCTGCCGCCGGCACGGGGGCGGGCTCTTCTGCCTCGTCAAAACCTCGAACGCGGGGGGCGCGGAGGTGCAGGATCTCGTCCTCTCTGACGGGCGCAGGGTCTGGCAGCAGGTCGCCGAGCTCGTCGGGGAGCTGGGCGCCGAGCTCGTCGGCGATCACGGTCTCTCGAGTGTCGGCGCCGTCGTCGGGGCGACGTTCCCGCGCGAGGTCGCGGAGGCGCGCCGCCTGCTGCCGAGGTCGGTGCTGCTGCTGCCGGGGGTCGGCGCGCAGGGCGCCACGCCCGCGGATGTGGCGCGCGCGTTCACGAGCGGGCCCGCGAGCGCACTCGTCTCCGTCTCCCGGGCGGTGATCTACGCGTTCCGAGCCGGCGGCGAGTGGCGGGTAGCGGCAGGCGTCGAGGCCGCCCGGCTGGCGCGGGAGATCTGGGCCGTCTCGGGCTGGTAGGCCGTGGGCTCGCGCGAGAAGGTCGCCCGCTATGCCGCCCCCGCTGCGTTCCTCGCCGCGCTGACGATTGCGGTGCTGCTGATCCGGTCGGGGCTCGGCGGCGGCGGCTCGACCCCGACGGTGGTGATTCCCACGACGACCGCAGTCGCCACGACCCGCGCCGCCAGGGGCCGCCGCACGACCACGACCTCGGCGGCGACGACCACGGCGACGACCACGGCCTCGAGCGCGGGCTTCTACGTCGTCCAGCGCGGCGACACGTACGGCTCGATCGGTGCAAAGTACGGGATCTCGATCCAGCAGCTCGAGTCCCTCAACCCGGGCCTCAGCCCGACCTCCCTCTCGATCGGCCAGCGGATCCGCGTCAAGTAGCCTTCGCCTCCGTGGTTCGCGGGCTGATCGTCGTCGTCGCGGCGCTGTCGCTCTGCCTGACCGCTACGGCGCGTGCAACGCCCCCGCGGGTGGATGCCCGCGCCTTCGTCGTCGCGAACGCCGCGACGGGCGAGATCCTGGCGGAGCGGAACGCCGCCGCCAGGCTCCCGATCGCGAGCATCACTAAGCTGATGACGGTGCTCGTCGCGCTCGAGCACCTCCGTCTGGACGAGGTCGTGAGTGTCGCGGCGGCCGCCGCACGCGTCGGCGAGTCGACGATCCACCTGCGCGCCGGCGAGCGACTGACCGTGCGCGACCTGCTCAAGGCCGCGCTGATCCAGAGCGCCAACGACGCCGCGGACGCACTCGCGGCGGCGGCCGCCGGCGGGGACACGGCGAGGTTCGTCGCATGGATGAACGTGAAGGCGCAGGAGCTCGGCCTGAGAGACACGCACTTCGCCCGGCCGGACGGGCTCGATGCGTCCGGCCATTACTCGAGCGCGCGCGACGTGCTTCGGCTCGCCCGCGTCGCCATGCACACGGAAGCTGTGCGCGAGATCGTGCGCGAACGGACCGACACGATCGAGGGTGGACGTATCCTGCACACCTGGAACGACCTGCTCGGCACGTTCCCGGGCCTGATCGGCGTCAAAACGGGCCACACGCGCGCCGCCGGCTGGTGCGAGGTCGCCGCGGCGCGGCGGTCGGGCTACACGATCTACACCGTCATCCTCGGCAGCCCGAACCGGGGAGAACGCGACGCCAATCTCGCCGCGCTGCTCGAGTGGGGCGTCTCGCGCTTTCGGGTGGGGCCGGTGATCGCATCGGCACAGGCCTACGCGGAGGCCGATCCGGGCTGGGGGAAGCCGAGGCTGGCGCTCCTGGCCCCGCAGCGGCTCCTCCGCGCCTACCGGGTCGACCGCCCGCTCGTGCAACGGATCGTCGCGCCGGCCGTCGTCAGGCTGCCGGTCACTCGCGGTCAGGCGCTGGGCCGGATCGAGGTCTGGGAGGGGAAGCGGCTGCTCGGGTCACGGGCCCTGGTCGCCGCCCGCTCGATCTCCCGCCCCGGCTTCGGCGGGCGCATGAGGTGGTATGCAGGGCGTACCCTCCATCACGTGATCGGTTTTTTCTCGTGATCGTCACCGTCACCCTCAACGCCGCGATCGACCGCACGCTGACGGTGCCGAGCTTCCAGCTCGGTCACCGTCATCGCGCGAGCCAGGGCCTGACCCTCGCGGGTGGCAAGGGGATCAACGTCGCCCGGGCGCTCAAGCGGATCGGCATCCCCGTCGTCGCGACCGGCCTCGCGGGCGGCCGCACCGGCACGCGGATCATCGAGGAGCTCACCTCCGAGGCGATCCTCAACGACTTCGTCCGCATCGGGGACGAGTCGCGCACCTCGACTGCAGTCGTCGACCCCACGGGTGCGACGTACACCGAGATCAACGAGTGGGGCCCGGCCGTGGGCGCCGGGGAACTCGACATGCTGCTCGAGAAGCTCCACTACCTCTCCCGCGGCGCAAGCATCGTCGTCTTCGCCGGCTCCCTGCCACGTGCGGTCGCCGCCGACTTCTACGCCGAGGCGATCCGCGACCTGACCCGCCGCGGCGTCCAGTGCGTGCTTGACTCGGAGGGCGAGCCGCTGCGCCTGGGCACCGAGGCCGAGCCCGCGCTCGTCTCGCCGAACCAGCGCGAGGCCGAGGCGCTTGTCGGCCAGGAGTTCTCGGATGACGAGGATTTCCTGATGGCGCTCGGCGCGATCGCCGAGCTTGGCGCGCGCAGCGTTGTGATCAGCCAGGAGTCGGGCTGTTTCGCGCTGATCCGTGAGGACCGTCGTGTGCGGCGCTACCACGCCGTCGGGCCGCGCGTCGAAGCGGTCTCGGCGGTCGGCGCAGGCGACGTGCTGGTGGCCGCCTTCCTCGGCGCCCGCTTCGGCGAGCGTCCGGTCGACGAGGCGCTTCGCG
>JBHEMK010000194.1:0-35743 GCA_046262635.1 Gaiellaceae bacterium | reverse complement strand
TCGGTCTCGGCGAGTACCGCCGGCTTGCAGGCGATCGGGTCGCGGAGAACGGCGAAGCCGTCGGCCGTTCCGACGAGAAACGTGTAGAAGCCGTCGAGGTCCGCGAGGCAGCCTTCGAGCGCCCCCTCGAGCGATGCCCCTTCGCTCAGACGCCAGGCGAGGTAGCCCGCCGCGACCTCCGTGTCGTTCTCGGTCTGGAACTCGATTCCCTCACGCTGAAGCCGGGTGCGGAGCCTGTTGTGGTTCGAGAGCGAGCCGTTGTGGACGAGACAGAGGTCGTGACCGGTCGAGAACGGATGCGAACCCTCGGTGGTGACCCGGCTCTCGGTCGCCATGCGCGTGTGACCGAGCCCATGCGTCCCGTGGAAGTCGCCGAGACGGAACCGATCGGCGAACGCGCGCGGCCGGCCAACCTCCTTGTAGATCTCGATCACGCGCCCCGCGCTCATCACCCGAACGTCCGGGTACTGCCGCCGGATCGCCGCCTCGGCCTCGTCGGCGTCGCCCTCGACCAGCACGACCGCATGCCGGGCGCGGACCTCGAGCACGTCCGCATCGAGCTCGTCCCAGCGCATGTCGGGATCGGCCGAGTAGAGCGTCAGCTTGCTCCAGCCTTCCGGCGCCGGCTCGCGGTAGATCGCGACGCCCGCGCTGTCCGGCCCACGCTCGTCCATCTGGACGAGCATCGCGGAAAGGTGCTCGCCCAGCCGAGACTCGAGTTGCGGGTCCTTGCAGAAGAGACCGACGATCCCGCACATTGGTTCCCTCACGCTCCTATGGAGACTTCCTCCACAGAATAGGGCCGGGTAATCCCGAGCCGCGGCCATTCTTCCGGCCGCGGCTATGTCTTATTCTCCACACCTAGAAGCGGGTCAGATACTCGTTGATCTCCCAGGGCGTGACCTGTTCGTGGTAGCGGAACCACTCGTCTCGCTTCACCCGCGCGTAGTAATCGATGTAATCCTCACCGCGCCCGCGCCCGAGCGCGTCCCGCAGAACCTGATCCTGCTCGAGCTCGCCGATCGCTTCCAGCAGATTCGCCGGCAGCGTCTTCAGTCCGCGACCGGAGAGCTCGTCGTACGAGCTTGCATAGAGGTTCTCCGAGTTCGACTCCCCCGCCTCGAGCCCGTTTTCGATCCCGTCGATCCCGGCGGCGAGCACCGCCGCCGCAGCGAGGTACGGATTGGCCGAGCCGTCGATCGTCCGGTCCTCGATCCGGCCGGGGCCGGGGATGCGGAGCATCTGGGTGCGGTTGTTGTAGCCGTATGAGATCCAGACCGGCGACCAGGTTGCGCCGCTCGTCGTCGTGCCGAGCTTCAGCCGCTTGTAGGAATTGACCGTCGGCGCGGTGATGCCGCTATAGGCGCGGGCGTGCTGCTTGAGGCCGCCGATGAAGTGGTAGGCGGTCTCCGAGAGCCCGAGCCCGCGCGGGTCAGCGTCGTCGAGGAAGTTGTTCTCGCCGTCCCGCCAGAGCGACATGTGGAAGTGACAGCCGTTGCCGGTCAGACGCGTGAACGGCTTCGGCATGAAGGTTGCGATCATCCCGTTCTGCTCGGCGAGCGTGTGCACCATGTAGCGGAAGAAGATCGCGCGGTCACAGCTGACGAGAGCGTCGTCGTACTCGAAGTTCTGCTCGAACTGGCCGTTCGCGTCCTCGTGGTCATTGGCATAGTTGCCCCAGCCGAGCTCATTGCAGTACTTCGAGACGGTGGTCAGGAAGTCGTAGCGCCTGGTCAGCCCCGCCATGTCGTAGCACGGCTTCTCGAGCGTGTCGTAGGCGTCGGCGATCTCGAGCGAGCCGTCCTCCCGGCGCCGGACGAGGAAGTACTCGAGCTCCAGCCCCATCTTGAAGTCGTAGCCGAGCTCTTTCGCGCGCGCGACCACGTGGCGGAGAATCGTGCGGGGGCAGTACGGCCACTCCTCGCCCTCGACTGTGATGTCGCAGGCGAAGCGAGCGAGGTTCTTCTCCCAGGGGACCGGGGTGAAGCTGGCGAGATCGGGAACGGCGGCGATGTCGGGGTCGCTCGGGACCTGACCGATCTCGCCGGCGGCGAACCCGGCGAAGCCGGCGCCCTCACGCACGAGGCTGTCGAAGTTGGCGGCCGGGACAAGCTTGGCGCTCGGGCGCCCGTACATGTCGACGAACTGGGCGAAGTAGAACTCGATGCCGCGCTGCTCCGCGGCCCGTCGGATCTCCTCCGGCCTGGGATCCGTGGCGGTGACGCGCTCCTCGTCCTGCCCGGAGACGGCCATGCGCTCCTCCTCGTGTCGGGTGGCGCGACGGTTGTACCACTCCACACACAGTGGGCGTGAGGGCGGATTTCTCCACACCTCGGCGCCCTTTATGTGTCCGGCGTTGCCGCTCCCAGGACCGACCGCAGGCGCACCAGCTTGACCGCGATCTCGACCATCAACCAGTCGTCGCGTCGCAGATCGATTCCCGAAAGCTCTCCGATCCGGCGCAGGCGCTGGCGCAGCGTGTTCGGATGCACGAACAGGGCCTCCGACGTAGCGCTGATGTTGCCGCGGCGGCCGAGGAACTGCTCGAGCGTCGTCAGGAGCGAGGCTCCGCGGTCCCGGTCGTACGCGGCAAGCTTCGCCACCGCCTCGACGGTCTCGTCGCGGACGCTCGGGTCGAGCGCAATCCGCAGCAGATACTTGTATGGACCGAGCTCGTCGTAGGCCATCACCGTCGGCTCTCGCCGGAGCACGCTCGCGCCGAGCAGTGCGTGCCGCGCCTCCTCGAAGCCGTCGGCCACCGCCGCCGCACCGGCGCAGACGCTGGAGAGGCCGACCGCCGCGGCGGAGCCGGCCTCCGCCGTGATGCGCCGCATCTCCTCGACGAGCCGCTCGGCCCCGGCCTGCGGCACACGGAGGAGCGCACGCAGCGACTCGTCGCGCCGGTCGAGCAGCGAGTCCCGCCCGAGCGAGGCGACCGCCCGCTCGAGCGCGTCGTCCGCCGGCTCGGCGGCAAGCACGAGCTGAGGCAGGTCGAGGTCGCAGCCGAGTCGGGCCGCTCGGCCCTCCAGCCCCCCGCCCAGCCGCCGGGCGGCCAGATCCTCGAAGAAATCCTTGATCAGGTTCTTCTCGGTCAACCGCTCGAGCACCTGGATCTTCTTGATCGCGACCGCGATCTGACTCGCAGCGGCGCGGCCGAGGTCGAGCTCGCGCGTCCCGGTCGCGACGAGGGCACCCAGCAGCTCGCCGCCGGCGACGAGCGAGACTGAGAGCCGCGGCGCGCGCCCGCTGCGACCGAGCTCGGGGCCGAGCTCGGCGAGACCGATCGTGGCCGGCGCCTCGGCGGCGTCGGGAGCCGCCCAGCGCAGCCGGAGCCGCTCCTGTTCGGAATCCAGCAGGTAGAGGCGCACTGCCTGCGCCCCGAGCAGCCTGCGGCTGCCCTCGACGACCTCCGGCCCGAGCTGCTCGAGCGTCTCGGCCGCGGCCACCGCCTCCGCGAGCTCGGTCAGGTGCTCCAGTTCGCCGACCCGCTGGCGCATCTCGTCGTAGAGCCGCGCGTTCTCGATCGCACCCGCGACAAGCGAGGCGCTCGAGACGAGAAACTCCACCTCGGAGTCGGTGAACTCGCGCGGCGCCTCCGTGTGGAGCGTGATCGCGCCGATCCGGTCGCCGCGCTTGCCGAGGAGCGGCACCGCGACGAGCGACTGGAAGCGTTCCTCCTCGAGCTCCGGCACGTACTTGACGCGCGGGTCGTCGAGCGCGCTCTCCCGGATGAAGGCCGCCTCGGAGTGATCGAGGGCCCACCAGGCGAGCCCCTCCCCACGCTTCAGCTCGATCTGCCCGGCCAGCTCCGCGTAGGGCTCCGAGGCGGCGCGGAGCACCAGACACCCGTGATCGTAGTCGAGCAGATAGACGAAGCACGCATGCACCGTGCTCGCATCCGACAACAGCCGCAGAACGCCCTCGAGCACCTCCTCGAGGTTGAGCGAGGAGCCGACCGTCGAGATGATCTCGTACAGGAAGCGCTCCTCGACGCGGGTGGGCATCGGAGCACGGGTGATGTGCAAAGTGTAGGACGGTTGCCTCGTCCGACCAAGCGCCGGCGCCAGCGCGGTCACGCGACCTCGTCGAGCACGCCCCGCCGGCCGGGTTCGATCTCGAAGTCGCCCCAGGGGCGCGCGGCGGCGCTGCGCACGGCATCGCCGAGCCCCGAGGTGGCCGAACACGTGCCGACGAGCGCCGCAACGGCAATGCCGCGCTTGCCCGCACGGTTGGAATCGGTCGAGGGAGCCCTGCAGCGCCGCTGAGGCAGATCAGGCGCGAATCGAACGAGTCCGAGCCCTCAGGCGGAGAGCCAGTGCTGGACGCGCTCCAGGTTCCGCTCCTCGACGGCCCGGACGGCCGGCAGATCGTCGATCGTCACGGCGATCCGATCCTGCTCGAGCACCGCGAAGCCGTCAAGACCGCGCACCTCCGGGAGCCCGAGGAAGTCGGCAAGCGGCACCACCCCTTCGCCGAACGGGCAGAAGAGGCCCTGGGGCCACGCCTCATTCATGTCGATGCGACCCTCGCGGAGCTGCTCGAGCACCGTGCCGTCGACATCCTTGAGGTGGAGGTGGAGCAGGCGGCTCCCGTAGCGCCGGGCGAGCTCGAGCGGGTCCGCGCCGCCGACGACGGCGTGACCGGTGTCGAGACAGAGGCCGAGCTCGGACGGCGTCCGCTCGAGAATCGCCTCCGTCTCCTCCTGCGTCTCCAGGCACGTGGCCGCATGCGGATGGATGGCGGCCCGCAGGCCACGCTCGGCGCAGCGCTCGAGGGCGCGCTCGAGGCGCCGCGCGGCCTCGTCGAGCGTGGTGTCCGACCACGCAAGCTCGCGCATCCGCTCCGGCCGGCCCGAGGCGCGGACGCGCTCCGGTCGCTCGGCGTCGGCGAGAATCACGAGCCGGCCGCCGGTTGCCGCGAGCACCTCCGTTGCCCGGTCCAGGGCGGCGAGGTCGGCGACGAACCCCTGCTCGTCGTCCAGCCGCAGCGGCAGAAACGTCGCAACCACCTCGATCTGGAACGGTCGGAGCAGCTCGACCGCCGCGGCGCCGTCGGGCGCGAGGTATCCCGGCGGTCCGGACTCGATCGCCCGGTACCCGATCGCCGTGACGGTCTCGAGGAAGGACTGCGGCGGCACGAGGTCGCTCCGCTCGATCGTCTGCTCCCAGATGCCCCACGAGACGGGGGCGGTCGCGAGCCGAAGCGCGCGGTTTTCCGCAGACGTTGCGCCCGTTCTCACCTCGCGACGGTACCACCCTCCCGGCGGCAGCGGCCCGGGGGCCGCCCGGACTGCCGTCGACAACAGACCGACGCACGCTCGGGGCCGTTGACAGCCGACGGGCGGTGTGTCAGCGTCGCAATCGCTTGCGCAACCGATTGGATACGCGGAGGGATGCGACCCTCGCGGATGTCGCTGCCTTTGTCGGCGTGTCCGAATCGACGGCATCACGCGCGCTGAACGGGCGCGAAGGTCTTTCGGACGAGACACGTGCGGCTGTGATCGAAGCGGCCGACGCCCTGCGGTTCGAGCCGTCGCTCCTGGCGCGGTCGCTGCGAACGCGCACGACGTGGACGGTCGGTTTCGTCGTTCCCGACGTCTCGAGCCCGTTCTACGCCACGGCACTCAGGGGCGCCCAGGCCGCGCTGGAGCAGGCCGGCTACCGCGTGATGCTGATGGACTCCGGACAGGCGCCCAACGGAGAGCTCGCCGCGCTGCGCACACTCCTGAACCACCAGGTCGACGGGCTCCTGCTCTCGACCGTCGGCATCGGGGCCGGCGCGTTCACCGAGCTCGTCTCCCGCCGCGGGACGCCGTGCATCTTCTTCGACAGCAGGCTGCCGTGCGAGGGCGCCGGCAGCGTGCTGCTCGACAACGCAGACGGAATCGACAGGCTCGTCGGCCACCTGGTCGCCCACGGCCACCGGCGGATCGGCCTCCTGACGGGCTCTCTCGTCGAGACGAGCGGCGCGCAGCGGCTCGACGCCTTCCACGCGGCGATGCGCCGCCATCGCCTGGACGTCCCGGGGTGGTACGTCCGGGGCGGACGCTGGTCGCTCGGCACGGGCCGGCGAGCCGCGCACGAGCTGCTCGGCGCCGATCCGCGCCCGACCGCAGTCGTCGCCTCGAGCGTCGAGCTGGCGCTCGGCTCACTCCTCGCCTGTCGCGACCTCGGGCTGCGGGTCCCGCACGACCTCGCGCTCGCGACCTTTGACGACGCCTACTTCGCCGAGCTGCTCGACCCGCCGCTCACGGCAGTCGGCTACGACCCCTCCGAGGTCGGCCGCTCGGCAGCCACGCTCCTCGTCGAGGCGATGCGCGACGGGCACGCGGGCGTTCGCGACCTGACCGTGCCCGTCACCCTCGTCACCCGCCGGTCCTGCGGCTGCAGCGCGTGAACGCGCAGCCTGCCGCAATCACGCTCAGCGCCGTGACGAAGCGCTACGGCAACCAGACCGCCGTGCGAGCGATGAACCTCGAGATCGCCGAGGGGGAGTTCTTCTGCCTGCTCGGCCCGTCCGGGTGCGGGAAAACGACGACGCTCAACCTGATCGGAGGTTTCGTCGGGCCGACGTCGGGCGAGATTTTCATCCGCGACCGGCGGGTCGACCGGCTGCCGCCCCACCGGCGCAGCGTCAACACGGTCTTCCAGTCGTATGCGCTCTTTCCGCACATGACTGTGCGCCAGAACGTCGGATTCGGGCTGAAGATGGCGCGTGTCCCGTCGTCCGAATCCTCAGAGCGAATCGAGGAAGCCCTCGCCCTCGTCGGGCTCGAGGAGTTCGGGGAGCGGCTTCCGAGTCAGCTCTCGGGCGGCCAGCAGCAGCGTGTCGCCGTCGCCCGCGCGCTCGTCAATCGCCCCGCAGTGCTGCTGCTGGACGAGCCGCTCGGCGCGCTCGACCTCAAGCTCAGGAAGCGCCTTCAGGTCGAGCTCTCGCAGATCCACCGCGACGTCGGGACGACGTTCGTCTACGTGACGCACGACCAGGAGGAGGCGATGTCGGTCTCGACGCGGATCGCCGTCATGAGCGAGGGGCGCATCCAGCAGATCGGGACGCCAAGCGACATCTACTACAGGCCCGGCTCCCGCTTCGTCGCCGACTTCATCGGCGAGTCGAACTTCCTCGACGTGGACGCCCGGCGGGCAGCCGGCGGCATCGTCCAGCTCGTGGACGGCCGGGCGGTGCCGTGCGCCGTGAACGGCTGGACCGGCGGTGGCCGCGCCACACTGATGGTCCGGCCGGAGTCGGTCCGCCTGGGAGAGCCCGCGGAGGCACCCGAGGCGTCGCTGCGAGGCCGGATCGTCCAGACGTCGTTCCTCGGGAACCAGACCCGCGTCGCGGTCAGTTGCGACGCGGTGCCCGTGCCGCTGACGGCAACGCAGTTCGGACGCGAGCGCGCCGCCGCTCGCGAACTGGCCCCCGACCGGGAGGTAGCCCTGTGGTGGGACGAGGAGGACGCAGTCCTGTTGCGCGAAGAGCCAACGAACGAGGAGGGAGAGTAGTCATGTCTCTAACCGAAGGGCGGCTCAGCCGCGCCGACCTGCTCAAGGCCGGCGCTGCCGGAGCCATGGGACTCACCGTCGCGCGGCCCGCGTTCGCGCGGACAGTCGTGATCGACGGCACCACGCTGAACATGCTCACCTGGTCGGACCACTACGCGAACGACCAACTGAAAGCAGTCGGGAAGGCGACCGGGCTGCAGGGCCGCCCGACCCTCTTCAGCGACAACGCCGACGCCTACTTGAAGATCAAGCAGACCGGCAGCCAGTTCGACATCGTCTCGGGCGACGCCCTCTGGGTGCCCAAGTATCGCCATGCCGGCCTGACCCAGTCGTTCGACGTCTCGAGCCTGCCGGTCGCGAAGCAGCTGTACTCGATCGCGCGGCAGTTCCCGTTCTGGAAGGACGGCTCGAACTACATGGGGTACCCGTTCTCGTGGTCGACCGTGCAGATCTACTACAACCCGAAGTACGTCAAGGTGAAGCCCGACTCCTGGCACGCGATCCTGGACAAGAACTACCAGGGGAAGATCTCGCTGGAGAACATCCCGACGGACATGATGGCCATCGCCGCGCGGGCAACCGGGGCGAAGAAGCCGTACGGGATGACCAAGGCCGAGATCTCCCGGGCGAAGGACTGGCTGAAGTCGCTGAAGCCGAACGTCCTCAAGCTCGCCTCGCAGAACAACGAGGTCGTTCGCGCACTCGCCGACGGCTCGGCGTGGATCGGGATCACGAACTTGGGAACCGACGACCGCGTCAAGGACGCCGGCGGACCGACGGTCCTGCGGGCCTACCCGAAAGAAGGCACGATCGGGTTCATCGACTCCGAACAGATCGTCAAGGCTTCGAAGCACAAGGCCTCGTTCGAGAAGTTCGAGAACGCGATGCAGCAGGCACCGTGGATCGCGAAGAACTTCATCACGAACGGCCGCCCGCTCTTCAACGAGAAGGCCTACAAGATCCTCGTCAACACCGGTCACGGCGACCGGGCCCGCCGTCAGTACTACAACCGTCCAGAAAATGCCCTCAAGATGACGATCAAGGGGCCTGCCGGCGACGAGCAGGCCTACGTCGATGCCTTCAACGAGGTGTTCGGCGCCTAGGCGCGAACGGTGCAGGAGGCCTCCACTTCCGCCCGCGCGGCACCCCCGGCAGAGACGCCGGTCGGGCCGCGCGGGCGGCCTCGCAGCGAGCGCAGCTTCCGGTTCTCGGGCCTGCTTCAGTACGGCGGGTTCTTGCCGGCACTCGTCCTCTACGGGCTCTTCTTCGCCGTGCCGCTCGCACTGATCGTCGCCTACAGCTTCTGGGAGACGATCGACTACAACGTCGTCCACCGCTGGACCGTCGACAACTACCGCTACTTCTTCAGCGTTCCCACCTACATCAAGACGATGTGGGCGACGGTCTGGGTGTCGCTCGCGGCGACGGCGATCACGATCGTGATCGCCTTTCCCCTGGCCTACTGGCTCGTGCGCTACGTGCCGAAGAGGCTGCAGCGGGCGCTCCTCGTCCTCGTGATCCTGCCGTTCTGGACGAGTTACCTGTTGCGGGTCTACTCGTGGATCAACATCCTCGGCGAGCAGGGCGCGATCAACCGCTTCCTGCAGTGGACGCATATCACGCATGCGCCCCTCTCCCTGTTTCTCTACGACCGTCCCGCCGTCATCCTCGTGCTCGTCTACCTCTATTTCCCCTTCGCGGCGCTGACCCTGTACGCGTCGCTCGAGCGGTTCGACTGGAATCAGTTCAAGGCGGCGATGGACCTCGGTGCGCCTCCGCAGACCGCAATCGTGCGCATCCTGCTCCCACAGATCCGACCGGGGATCACAACTGCGGTGATCTTCGTCTTCATCCCGATCCTCGGGGAGTACCTCGCACCCCAGCTCGTGGGCGGTGCGCAGGGCGTGATGATCGGGAACCTGATCGTCAACTTCTTCACCGGCGCCCAGTACACGCGCGGCGCGGCCGCGGCGCTCCTGATCGCGGCGCTGATCGTCGTGCTGCTGCTGATCTTCCGGCGTTCGCTCCAGGTGGAGGATCCCTACCGTGCGTGACGTCGAGGTCGTCTCGCCCCACGCCGCTCTCGCCCGCGCCGCCTTCGGGTCCTGGGCCGCGATCGTCTACGTCTTCCTCTTCGCGCCGATAATGCTCCTCGTCGTGTTCAGCTTCAACGCGAACAGATTCGGCACGTTTCCCTTCACCGGCTGGACGACCCACTGGTACGGCCAGGTCTTCGGCGACTACCAGATCAAGGACGCGCTGACGACCACGCTCAAGGTCGCGGTCGAGGTGACGCTGATCTCGACGGCCGTCGGCACCGCGGCGGCATTCCCTCTCGTGCGGTCCCGCCTGCCCTTCCGGACGGGCGTGCGGATCGGAATGACGCTGCCGATCATGATTCCCGGCCTCCTGATCGGGGTCAGCCTGCTCGTGCTGCTCACGAGCGTCTTCCACGTCCAGCTTTCGCCGCAGACGGCCGTGATCGGTCAGTCGGTCTACACGACGCCGTTCGTGCTCCTGCTCGTGGCCGCCCGGCTGCAGGGCTTCGACCCGTCCCTCGAGCGGGCGGCGAGCGACCTCGGCGCAAACACGTTCCGCCGTCTGCGCTACATCGTCCTCCCGCTGATCATGCCCGCCGTCTTCGCCGGAGCGCTTCTTGCGTTCACGCTCTCGCTGGACGAGTTCATCATCACGCTCTTCCTCATCGGCGGGCACAACACCCTGCCGATCTACATCTACACGCAGGTGAAGTTCGGGATCACGCCCGAGGTGAACGCGCTCGCATCGCTGCTCCTCGCAGCCTCGATCGCGTTGCTCGCCCTGGCGTTCGCGCTGCCGCTCGCGATGAGGCGGGCCCGCGTCGCGCTTCGTGACCGCGGCGCCTAGGCTGCCACCTGGGCCCAGGTGCCGTCCCGCGCGCTTGCGACGGCGGCCTCCAGGGCCGCGACCCCGCGGTGGCCGTCCTCGAAGGTTGGGAACGGATCGTGGGGCCGGCCGTCGATCGCGGCGTAGACGCTCTCGAACAGGTTCCGGAATGCGGCTCCGTAGCCCTCGCCGTGCCCGGCGGGATAGCGCGCGAGCCGGCCCGCCGACTTCGCGTTTGCCGTGGGATCCTTGACGACGACCCGCTTCGGCTCCGCGGCCGGCCGGAACAGCAGCTCGGTCGGCCGCTCCTGGTCCCAGGTGAGGCCGGCCGTCGTGCCCTCGAGCTCGAACAGGAGCTGATTCTTCCGCCCGGCGGCTCCGGCCGAGACGACCAGCGATCCCGACGCGCCCCCGTCGAAGCGCAGCAGCAGTGCGGCGTAGTCCTCGAGCGGGCCGGCGGCGAACGAGCGGAACTCCGACAGCACCCCGGCCAGGCGCTGCGTCGTCACGTGCTCGGCGAGATCCAGCCAGTGGGTGGCGAGGTCGCCGACGACGTAGGACGGGCCGGAGCGCAGAGGGTCGCCGCGCCAGCCCGACGTCGGGAAGAGCACGTCGTCGCAGAGGTAGCGGCCGTGCACGAACGAGACTTCTCCGACCGCTCCCGAGGCGACGTCGACGCGCATCTGTTCGACCAGCGGGTAGCCGCGGACGTGATAGCAGGTCGCGTTGACGAGCCGGTGGTCCGACGCGGCCTCGACCATCGCGCCGCTTGCCAGCGTCGACGTCGCCAGGGGCTTCTCGCACACCACTGGGAGTCCGCAGGCGAGCGCGGCGAGCGCCTGATCGGCGTGCACGTCGTTGGGCGTGCAGACATGGAGTGCGTCGAGGCGCTCGGTTGCCAGCAGCTCGGACAGGTCGTCGTACGGCCGACCTGCGCCGAACGCCTCCGCGCCCTCGCGTGTGCGGCCGCAAACCGCCGCCACCTCAACCCCGACCGCCCGCAGCGCGATCGCATGCACCCGAGCGATGAACCCCGTGCCGACGAGGGCGGCGCGCATCACCGCGAGGCGAGGAACATCTGCGTGAGAACGTCGATGTCGATCCGCGCCTGCTCGGGCGGCGTCCGGCAGGGCCCGCCCTCCACGACGCACGTGTGGAAGTGTCTGAGCTCGCGCGAGAAGGCCTCGTCGTGGGACTGCGCGATCCGCACCTCGTTCGACCGCCCGTCGACGCGACTGCGTCGATAGACGGTCGGGCTCTGCTTTAGCCACGGGGACGGGAACTCGAGCGAGCGGACGGAGTCGGCGAAGAAGAGCGAGATCGTCTCGCGATACTCGAACGTGTCGAGGAGCTGGATCCAGGCTCCGTCTGCCCGTGCTCCGTTCTGCAGCCGGAGGGCGCCGTAGACGGCGCGGCCCTCGTTCCACCAGTCGCCTGCGACGACCTTCGCCGGGAGCGGCTCACCCATTTTCTCGAGCAGGCCGTGTACCAGGTTCAGGTCGTGGATGAGACTGCCGAGAAAGCTATCCGCGAAGGACGTGACGGTCGCGGGGTCGCTGGCGCCGACGGCCTGCTCGACCTGCTCTGCCTCGGCCCGCCGCGTCGACTCGATCAGCGCCGGCGGGATGTCCCCGCCGCGGACGATCTCCCCCACCTCGAAGTACGGCCCGGCCTCGGGGTCATGGACGATGACGCTCACGTAGCGAACGTCCGCAGCCGAGCCCGGCAGTTCGGCGAGCATCGCCTCGTAGGCCGGGTCGAAGCGCTTCATCGTCCCGACCTGAACGACGCGGTTGGCGCGGTTCCGCGCGGCGATGATCCGGTCAGCGTCGGCGAGCGTGATGCACATCGGCTTCTCGACGAAGACGTGCAGCCCGGCGTCCAGTGCGTCCGCGACCACGTCGGCATGCGTCGCGGCGGGCGAGCTGACGATGACCGCGTCGAGGGCACCCGCGTCGAGCATCGTCCGGTAGTCCCCGTGCAGGCCGCCGATGCCGTAGCGCGCGCCGAGCCGCTCGCGCACGGTCGCGCTGGGCTCCGCCAGGCCCGAAATCGTGAAGCGGTCCGGAAGGGCGGAGAGGTACGGGAGGTGCATCGCCTGGGCGACGAGACCGCCGCCCACGACGCCGACCTGTACCGTCAAACGAGGATCCCGTGGGCGATCTTTTCGAACGCAAGCGCGATCTCATCGAGGTCCTGCTCGTCGCAGAGCGGCGACAGGTCGACGTGGATCGACCGGGCGAGGAGCGCGAGCGTACGCGGGCAGTCCGGCGGGGCGTTGCCCGCGCCGGCGATCGCGTCGAGGACGGGCTGCCAGTACGGGTAGATGTGAAGGTCGATCACGTCGGGGGAGTAGATCCGCATCGCCTCGACGCCCTCGGCGCGGAGCGCCTCGACTGCAGCGCCTGCGAGAGCTGCGCTCTCGGCGAACGCCACGAGACAGATTCCCGCGTCGCCGCCCTCGTCGTTTGGGCGTCGCAGCGTCAGGCCGCGGAGCATCTCCACCCGCTCGGCGACCGACCTCTGGTTTGCCCGCATCCGCTCGAGCAGGCCGTCGAGACGCCCGAGCTGCACCCGCGCAACGGCGCCCTGGAGCTCGGACGCGCGGAAGTTCCAGCCAGCGAACTGCGGCACGCCGAGCCCACGGCGAACGGAGCCGGCGCAGTCGTGCACGTCGATCGCGAGGTCGTAGAGATCCTCGCGGTCGGTGATCATGACCCCGCCCTCGCCCGTCGTGATGATCTTGTTGAACTGGAGGCTGAAGGCGCCTGCATCGCCGAAGGTTCCGAGACGCTCGCCCTTGTACGAGGCGCCCGCCGCCTGGCAGACATCCTCGATCAGCGCGAGCCCGCGCTCCTGCGCGATCGTCGTGATCGCATCCATGCTCGCTGGCGCGCCCCGCATGTGCACGGCCAGGACGGCGCGGGTCTTCCGCGTGATCTTCCGGACGACGTCCTCGGGCTCGAGTGTGAGGGAGTCATCGATCTCTGCCAGCACCGGCGTCGCCCCGGCCGAGAGAACGGCGTTCGCGCTCGCATTCCACGTGTAGGCGGGCATGACGACCTCGTCCCCGGGACCGACGCCCGCGCCGATCAGGCCGCAGATCAGCGCCGAGGTCCCCGCGTTGACGCACAGCGCATACGACGAGCCCATATGCGCCGCGAACTCGCGCTCGAAGTCCTCGACCTCGTGCGGCCCTTTGCCCACGCCGTAGTAGCGGAAGACGTTCTTGCTGCGGATCACCCGGGTGACCGCCTCGACCTCCTCCTCGCCCAGCTCCATGCCACCGGGGAACATGGGCCGTTCGCGGCGCGTTCGGGCGGGGCTCCCGCCGTCGCGTGCAAGCCGCATGTCGAGCCCCGTCTCGGTCATCGCGCCCATTCTGGACATCGAGGCCGCCGATCGCAACGATCACTCCTCTTCGGGGCGGTAGGCTCGAGCCCGTGCTCGCGCTTCTCGCCCAGCTGGCCTCGGTGCCGGGGCAGACCGACACCAACGCGGGGCGGGCGGCCGCGGCCCTCGCGGCGCAGCCGGAGGTCGACCTCGCCGTCTTCCCCGAGCTCTTCCTGGGCGCCTACGACCTCTCGCTGCTCCCTCGGGCCGCCCGGCCGTGGGACTGCCCGGAGCTCCACGCGGTCGCCGACGCCGCCGCGGCGGCCTCCACTGCCGTCGTCGTCGGATTCGCCGAGCTGGACGCCGACGGCAGCCTCGCGAACTCCGTCGCCTGTATCGACCGCGACGGCTCGCTCGCGGGCATCTACCGGAAGACACAGCTCTTCGGCGAGGAGCGGCGCGTGTTCCGGCCGGGCGAGGCGCTTCGCGTCGTGCGCCTCGCCGGCATGGAGGTCGGGCCCCTGATCTGCTTCGATGTTGAGTTCCCCGAACTGGCGCGCCAACTCGGCGCCGCCGGAGCCACGCTTCTTGTGACTGCGTCGGCCAATATGGCACCGTTCGGAACCGACCATGAGATCGCGACGCGTGCCCGGGCGCTCGAGAACCGCCTTCCGCACCTCTACGCCAACGCAGTCGGCTCCGTTGGAGAACTGCTCCTCGTCGGTCGCAGCCGCTCAGTCGGCACGGACGGAACGGTGCTCGCCGAGGCGCCTCCCGACTCCGAGGCACTGCTCGTCGCTCCCGTGGGGCCAGCCGGCGTGGACGACGGGCGGGTCGACTACCTGCGGCAGCTCCCGCAAAACCTGAACGTGGAGCGAGATCCCGTCTGATTCCGGGCGGGTCAATTTGTCCCGGGCTCCGCGAAGATCGATAATCGCGCCGCGGGCGAGCGTTCCCGTCCACCTCGACCCAGCCTGGGAGGTCGGCTTTGTCTGAGAAAACCGTGTCTGCAGCGCCCTCGGGGGACGCGAAACTGTTCGTACGCCAGTCGTCGGGGCTCGTCCGGAACGTCAGCGTGACCAACGCCCTCTTCTTCAACGTCGCCGCTTTCGTCGGCGTCGGGCTCACGCTCTATCCGATCTTCTACTCGCTCGCCTTCGTCCCGGTCTGGAAGTTCGGCGGCCTCTCGGAGTACGGCTGGGCCGCGATCGTCGCCGGGATCTTCTGCGCGATCCTCGCCCTCATCTTCGCGTCGCTGACGTCGGTCATGCCGCGCTCCGGAGGCGACTACGTCTTCACCAGCCGCATCGTCCACCCGTTTCTCGGCTGGATGGAGTCGTGGACGCTCGTGATCGCGTCGGTCCTGATCATGGCCTTCGAGGTCCCCCTCGTCCTGCGCAACCTTCAGATCACCGCGCGGATCATCGGCATCGGTGCCGGCGGGCACTTCTTCAGGCATGCAAATAGCTGGTTCACCGACTCCACGGGGGCAATCACGGGAACTCCAGGCTTCATCGGCTCGCTGATCGTGCTGGCCGTGATCGGATTCGTGGTGATCCTGCCGACGAGGACGTTTCACCGAGTCGTCACGGCGCTCGCCGGCTTCGGCGTCGCCGGCTTCGTCGCGATGTTCATCTTCGGCCTCGCGGCGACGAGCCGCTCGAGCTTCGAAACCAACCTCCCTCACTACACGGGCGGCGTCACGGCCGCGAAGATCGCCGCCTCCGGGAAGGCCGACTTTCTGGCTGGTAACAGCCACCACTTCCTGAGCGATCTGTTCTCGACAACGGTCTTCCCGTTCATGCTGTCGATCCTCCTCTTCCAGTTCATCGGCTTTCAGTACTCGGCCTACATCGCGGGTGAAGTACGCGGGAACGTCCGCCGCGGCGTGCTGATCGCCCTGCTCGGCGCGCTGGCAATCGGAGTGCTGGCGAACTCCCTCTACGTCGACGCGATCTCGAATCACTTTGGCTTCGCGACCAACGTCAGCTGGGGCGCGAGCTACTGGGGATTCAACTCGCACCTCTCTGCGCTGCCGCTCGGCCAGCCGAACGCGATGCCGCTGCTCGCGGTGATCGCGAACCACGGCCTCTGGCCGATCTGGGCGCTGATCTCGCTCGCGGGGACGATCTTCCCGTTCCTGCTCTGCCCCGTCTACATCAACTTCATCAGCCGTATGCAGCTGGCCTGGAGTCTCGACCGCCAGCTTCCGGAGTGGTTCGGCCGGGTGAGCGAGCGCCTGCGGGCGCCGCTAAACGCGATCCTCGCGACGCTCGGCCTAACGGCGGTCTTCCTCTTCTTCCAGAGCTACAACGCCCTGCCGTCCTTCCTCGCCACGACCGGCAACAAGCTCAACCTCGCCGGCACCGCCTGGTTCGCGATCGTCATGGCGATCCTCACCTGGACGATGCCGGGCGTGAACGCGCTGCTCGTGCGCTTCCGGCGGCCGGACCTCGTTCGGAATGCGCCCTTCTCGACTGCGCTGCCGTGGCTCGGCCTCGTCTGGCTCGTGTTTCCCGTCTGGGTGTACGTCTTCGCCGTGTTCAAGCCGATCGAAAAGAGCCTGTCCGGGACCGGGAAACTGCACTACCTCGAGACAAACGGCATCCTCGACGCACTGCTCTTCTATGGCATCGGGCTTGCGATCTACGTGGTCATGCGGCTGCGCACGAGATCGGCGGGCGTCGACACCAAGATGCTCTTCGCCGAGATTCCGCCGGACTGACATCGCCATCCGCATCTACATCGCCAGCGACTTCCACGCAGCCGAGAAGGCCTGGCGGAAGTTCCTGAACGCCGTCAAGCTCAACGTCTACAAGGCCGACGTCGCGCTCGTCGCCGGCGACCTGACCGGCAAGGCGATCGTTCCGATCATCAGCCGCAACGGACGCTTCGAGGCCGAGCTCTTCGGCGTCCGCCGCTCGGCCCGCAGCGACGAGGAACTCGCACAGCTCGAGCGCGACATTGCCGATGTCGGCTACTACTCGTTCGTCGCAAGCCCCGATGAGGCGGACAGCCTCGTCGGTGACGACACCGAGCGCGACAAGCTGCTGCACCGGCTGATGAACGAACGCGTCGAGGCCTGGATGCGGCTCGCGACCGAACGCCTCGCCGAGTCGGAGGTCCCGCTCTACCTGATCCCGGGCAACGACGATGACTTCGCGATCGACCCGATCCTCGACAGCGGGGAGTTCAGGCCCGTCAACGTGGACGGCAGGGTGGTCGACATCCGCGGCGGGCTGCAGCTTCTCTCATGTGGCTGGTCGAATCAGACCCCCTGGAAGACACCGCGCGAGGTGACGGAGGAAGAGCTGTACCAGCGCCTGGACGAGCTCGCGGATCAGGTCGACGACCCGCATCGAGCCGTCTTCATGATCCACGTGCCGCCGCACGACTCTGGTCTCGACACCGCCCCGATCCTCGACGAGAACCTGCGCCCGACCGTCTCCGCCGGCGACGTCCTGCGCGGCCCGGTCGGCTCGACCGCGGTTCGGCGGCTGATCGAGGAGCGGCAGCCGCTGCTCGCGGTGCACGGGCACATCCACGAGTCGGGCGGCGAGCGGAAGATCGGCGCGACGGTGTGCCTCAACCCCGGCAGCGAGGCGAATCACGGGATCCTTCGCGGCTACCTCGTCGATATCGGTGAGACGGGAATCGAGCTGGTGCAGCGTGTCGAGGGCTGAGCGAATCGGACCGCTCGACGACATCGTGGCCGAGGCCGCACGCCTGCTCGAGGCGGCGCGGTCGGACGGTGTCCGGGTCAGGCTGATCGGCGGCCTCGCCGTCTACTTCCACACCGAGGAGATCCCCCAGCCGCTGAGACGACCGTACGCGGACATCGACATCGCGACGGAGAAGGGCGCGGGCCGCCGCGTCAGCGCGTTGATCTCGGAGCTCGGCTATGAACCGTCGAAGGAGTTCAACGCGCTGAATGGCGACCGTCGACTGGTCTTCTTCGACACCCGCAACGAGCGGAAGCTCGACGTATTCGTCGGCGGCTTCGAGATGTGCCACACGATCCCGATCGGCGGGCGCCTCGCGCTCGACGCTCGGACGATTCTGCTCGCGGAGCTCCTGCTCACGAAGCTCCAGGTGATCGACATGACCGAGAAGGATCTGCGCGACATCGTCACCCTCCTCGCTGCGCACGATGTCGGCGAGCATGACGATGATGCCGTCAACGCAGGCTTCGTCGCGCAGCTGACTGCCGACGACTGGGGCCTCTGGCGGACGGTCAAGCTCAACCTCGAGCGTCTCCGCGAGCAGATCGGCTCGCTCCCGGTCGAAGCCGACACAAAGGCGCGCGTCCTCGAGCGCGCGCAAGCGCTCTGGGAGCGAATCGAGCGGGAGCCGAAGTCGAAGAGGTGGCGTCTCCGCGACCGGGTCGGCGACCGCAAGCGCTGGTACGAGCTTCCCGATGAGATCTGACGGCCTCCCGACCGGCTTCTGCTACGACGAACGCTGCGAGCTCCACGACAACGGCTCGATGATCCTCGACCGCCGTGTCCGGGACTGGCTCGACGTCCCGCACGCCGAGCGCCCCGAGCGGCTGACCCGGACCTACGGTCTGTTCGAGCAGGCGGGCATCCTCGACCACCTGGTGCGGATCCCGGCCCGGGAGGCGACCACGGGCGAGCTCGAGCTCGTGCATCCCGTGCATCACGTCGACGCGGTACGGGCGGCCTCGGAGCGCGGAGGACTGCAGTGGGTCGGTCCCGAGGCCCGGGTCTCCGCAGGAACCTGGACGGCCTCCCTGCTCGCGGCCGGCGGCCTGCTCGAAGCCGTCGACCGTGTCGTCTCGGCCGAGCTCGGGAACGCGTTTGTCTGCTGTCGTCCGCCGGGCCATCACGCCTCGGCGGAGCAATCGATGGGCTTCTGCCTCTTCAACGCCGTCGCGATCGCCGCACGGCACCTGCAAGTCGGGCACGGGTGCCCGCGCGTGGCGATCATCGACTGGGACGTCCATCACGGGAACGGCACGCAGGACATCTTCTACTCGGATTCTTCGGTGTTGTTTCTCTCTCTCCACCAGGACGACCTCTATCCGAAGGGGCTCGGGACGCTCGAGCAACGCGGCGCCGGCGAGGGGGAGGGCACGACGGTGAACGTCCCGCTTCCGGCAGGTACCGGCGATGCGGGCTACCGGCTCGCCTTCGAGCAGGTCGTTGCCCCGGCAATCGAGAGGTTTCGCCCCGACTTCATCCTCGTCTCTGCCGGGCAGGACGCGGCCGCGACCGATTGTCACGGGCGGATGGGCATGACGACCGAAGGCTTCCGCGGTTTGACCGACGGCACGATCTCCCTCGCGCGCCAGCTCTGCGGCGGCCGCGTCGTCGCGTTCCTCGAGGGCGGCTACAGCCTCGACCATCTGCCGCTGTGCAACCTCGCCATCGTCGAGTCGCTGGCCGGGCTGCCGCCCTCCTGGACGTCCGACCCGCTGGAGCTCGACGCCCCGACGCAGCTCAGCGACGCGGCGAGGCGCGCCGTCGAGGCGGCCGGACGCGCTGCCCGCGTCTAATCCGCCGACTGGCAAGCGGACGCCGTCTGCCCCTATGTTGAGGGGTTCATGTCTGCGCCCGAGTTGACCGCCCCCGCCGAGACGCCGGACTCGGCGACGCTGGAGATCGTCTGGCAGCAGGACGCCACTGCGTACCTCTTCACGCGGGCCCCGGGCGGCGCGCTTTCGGCCGCTGATCTCAGGGTGGGGACACCGGCCGTGGCCGGGCTCGCGCTGGTCGGCCGCGGCATCCCTGCCAGGCGGGTCGGCGTGCGTGAGCTGATCGCCCTGGCAGACGCACCGCCCGCCGGGTTGGAGCCGGGCGGAAGCGCGCTGGCGCTCCTTGCGATCGTGGAGCTGGCGCACCGCTCCGTTGCCGAGGGGCTCGTTCACCCCTACCTTGAGTACGACGGGGGCTCGTGGTACGCGCTCTGGGGAGCCACCGTCGACGCGAGCGTGCAGGCCATCCTCGTGCAGATCGCGGCGGCGATGCCGGCAGTGTCCGCGGATGCATTCGACGGCGACCGCGACGCCACGGTCCAGGACGTCTACCCGGTTGTCGTCGACCAGATCGCGCGCGACCGCCTCCAGGCAGACCGCGTGCACCTCGCCGGCCTGATCCGGCCCGTCCGCCCGTCGGCGCTCGAGCTGTTTGTCGAGGGGCTCGCCAGCCCTGAGGCGCTGCTCCCGCGGCACGCGGGCTACGCGCCTCTCGAGCGACGGCTCTCCCGCTGGGTGTACGACGGCCTCGGAGCGCTCGCGCGGGGCTCGGCGGCGCCGTGGAGGCTCGCCCTCCACCTGAGCGAGCGAGACGACCGCTCGACGCTCGTGCTCGAGCTGTGGCTGGAGGCGGAGGACGACCCGACGCTCATGCTCCCCGCGTCGCTCCTGCACGAGGGCGGCGACGACGTCTTCGCCTTCCTGCGCGCCAGCGACGCGCGCGGTGACCTCGTCGGCCGGCTCGCCGAGATCGAGCCGCTGCTTGCCGAGAGCGGCGTCCGCTTCGACAGCGAGACAACCGAGGCGGAGCTCGACGTCGAGGCGGCCGGTCTCTTCCTGCGCGAGACGATGCCGCGGCTCGAGGAGCGGGGCGTGCCGGTTCTGCTGCCGGCGGCCTGGATGCGCTCGCCGAGCCGGCTGCGGGTCAACCTGAGCGCGACGAGCCGCTCGAGCGGGCTGCTCTCCGCCGCCGCGGTGATGACGTTCGACTGGCGGGTCGCCCTCGGCGACGTCGCCCTCAGCGAGCAGGAGCTCGCGGAACTTGCCGGCACGAAGGAGCCCTTCGTGCGGATTGCCGGCCGCTGGCATGCCCTGCGCCGCTCGGAGGTGGAGCGGGCGCTGCGCTTCCTCGAGCGGCGCCGCAGCGGTGCGGGGCTGATCGACCTGGTCCGGGCCGTCTCCGGCCTCGAGACCGACGAGGCGGGCCTCGAGCTCGGCGAGGTGACGCTCGACGCAGCCCTCGCGGAGCTGCTCCGGGAGGACGAGCGGCGGTTCCGCGCCCTGCCAACGCCGGCGGGGCTGCGGTTCCCGCTGTTCCCATTCCAGGAGCGTGGGCACGGCTGGCTGCGGATGCTGGGCGACCTCGGGGTCGGCGCAATCCTGGCCGACGACATGGGCCTCGGCAAGACCGTGCAGGCGATCGCGATGCTCGCCTCCGAACGGGAAGAGCTCGGGGCGGAGGCCCTCGGGCCGACGCTCGTCGTCTGTCCGATGAGCGTGGTCAAGCAGTGGGTCGCCGAGCTCGCCAAGTTCGCGCCGTCGCTTCGCGTCCACCTCCACCACGGCAGCGGTCGACTCTCGGGCTCCACGCTCGCCGCTGCCGCGCGTGGCTGCGACGTCGTCGTCACCTCCTACGACATCGCGACGCGGGACGCCGACGACCTCGCCGCGGTCGCCTGGGACAGGCTCTTGCTCGACGAGGCACAGGACGTCAAGAATCCGGCGACGAAGCGGGCGCGGGCGCTGCGCCGCCTGCCCGCCCGGCGGAGGCTCGCCATGACCGGAACGCCGATCGAGAATCGCCTCGGTGAGCTGTGGGCGCTGATGGACATCGTCAACCCCGGCCTGCTTGGCTCCCGGGACTGGTTCGACCGCACGTTCGCCCGGCCGATCGAGGAGTCCGGCGACGAGCGGGCGCTGGAGCGGCTGCGGGCAATCGTGCAGCCGTTCATCCTGCGCCGGGCGAAGGACGCACCGGAGGTCGAGCTGGAGCTTCCGCCGATCACGATCGCCAAGAGCTACTGCCGGCTCACGGTCGAGCAGGCGGGCCTGTACCGGGCGACGGTCGACCGGTGGCTGACACGAATCGAGCAGCACGGCGACAGCTTCGGGCGGCGGGGTGCGATCCTCGCCATGCTGGGCCAGCTGAAGCGGCTCTGCAACCACCCGGAGCTGCTGCTCCCGTCCGGCCTCCCGCTCGACGGCCGCTCCGGCAAGCTCGAGCGCCTGCTCGAGCTGCTCGACCAGGTACCGGCCGGCGACAAGGCGCTCGTGTTCACGCAGTACCCCGGCTTCGACCGGCTCGTGCCGCACCTCGAGCAGCAGCTCGGCAGGAGCGTCGGGTTCTTCCACGGCCGGCTCAGCGCACGCCGGCGCGACGATCTCCTGGCGGCGTTCTCCGCGGCCGGGGGTCCATCGGTGCTCGTGATCTCGATCAAAGCGGGAGGCCGGGGTCTCAACCTGCCCGCCGCCAACCACGTCATCCACTTCGATCGCTGGTGGAATCCGGCGGTCGAACAGCAGGCGACCGACCGCGTTCACCGGTTCGGTCAGCGCAAGCCCGTGTTCGTGCACAGCCTCATCTGCACCGGAACGCTCGAGGAGCGGATCGACCGGTTGCTGGACTCGAAGCGGGAGCTGGCGGCGAAGGTGATCGCCGGCGGCGCCGAGGATTGGCTGGGAGATCTTGACCTCGGCGCGATCCGGGCCGCGGTCGCGCTCTCGCCCGACTGGATGGAGGCCGTGGCGTGAGTGGCGACCCCTCGAACGGCCGGCGCCCGGACGCCGTCGCCACCGACGACCCGTGGCGGGCACCAGGGCCACCGCCTGAGCCGCGCCCGCTGCGCCCGCTTCCGGTCGGCGCCGTGCTGAAGCGCCTCGGCCCGAGCGGGGTGCGCCTCCACGGAGTCGATCTCGTGGACAAGCTGCAGCGAGCGTACGTCTCCTTCTCGAGCTCAAACCGCCGGTGACCGAGCGCTGGACCGCCGAGCTCGCGCTCGACGCGCGAGCCGACCTCGGCGAGGGGCCGGTGTGGGACGCGCGCAGCGGCGAGCTGCTCTGGGTCGACATCATGGCCGGCCTCGTCCATCGCTTCGACCCGCTCGTCGGCCGGACCCGCTCATTCGACGCAGGCCAGCCTGTCGGAGCTGCCGTCACCCGGGCGGCCGGCGGCTACGCGCTCGCCCTTCGTGACGGCTTCGCGGTCGCCGACGAGGATCGGGTGACGCTCGTTGCCCCGGTCGACCGGGAGCGCCCGGAGCTCCGCATGAACGACGGCGCCTGCGATAGCCGCGGGCGCTTCTGGGCGGGCACGATGCACCTCGACTCCACGCCCGGCGCGGGATCCCTCTACCGGCTCGACCGAGACGGCGAGGTCGAGACGGTCCTCACCGGCGTGACGATCTCAAACGGCATCGCCTGGAGCCCTGACGACACGGGCATGTACTACGTGGACACGCCGACGCTCGGCATCGACGGCTTCGACTTCGACGCCGCCACTGGAGCAATCCGTTGTCGTCGCCGCCTTCTCACGATCGAGGCGGATGCGGGCTCACCGGACGGGCTCGTCGTCGACGCGGAGGGCTGCCTCTGGGTCGCGCTCTGGGAGGGGTGGGCCGTGCGGCGCTATGCGCCGGACGGCGAGCTGCTCGGCGTGATCGAGCTGCCCGTCTCCCGCGTGACAAAGCCGGCCTTCGGCGGCCCCGGGCTCGCGGATCTCTACATCACCACCGCTGCCGCCGACGCACCCGACCCTGCACAGCCTCACGCCGGCGGGCTTTTCCGCGCGCACGTCGGCACCCACGGCCTGCCCGCGCACGCCTATGCCGGGTGAGCTACTTGCTCATCCCCGTCGTCAGTCCCGTGATCAGGTAGCGCTGGAAGACGAGATAGACGGCGATCGCCGGCAGCGCGCTCATGAGCGAGCCCGCCATCAGCACCGGCACGTTGAGCAGATGCTGCGCCGGAATGGTCGCCAGCCCCACCGTGATCGGCCGCAAGTCCGGCGTCTGCAGGAACAGGAGGCCGACGAGCAGGTCGTCCCAGATCTGGATGAACTGCAGCACGGTCACGGTCACGATCGCCGGCACCGCGAGCGGCAGCATGATCCGGAAGAAGACCTTCGTGTACCCCAGCCCGTCGATCAGCGAGGCCTCGATCACGTCCTCCGGCAGGCGGCGAAAATAGGTCGTCATCAGGAAGGTCGAAAACGGCGCGCCGAGCGCGGCGTAGACGAGGATCGCCCCGTAGTAGTGGTTGATGAAGCCGAGGCGCGCAAGGTTCACGTACTCCGGCACGATCATCGACTGCATCGGCACCATCATCGCCGAGGCGATCACGAGGAAGACCATCCCCGAGGCCCGGTAGCGCAGCGTGCCGAGCGCGTAGCCGGCGGTGGTGCTGACGGCGAGGATCAGGGTGATCGCGCTCAGGGTGATCAGCGCCGAGTTCGCCAGCTCGCGTCCGACCGGCAGCGTGCGGAAGAGCTCATGCCAGCTCGCGAGCGAGAACCCGTGACCGAGCTGGAACTGGGTCAGGGAGCGAAACGAGGCGAGGCCCATCGACCAGAACGGGTAGAGCATCACGACGGTGATCACCCCGAGCGCGACGTAGATCCCAGCGCGACCGAGCCGGCGCCGCCAGAGCGCCAGGCCCGGGTGCTCGCGCATCCCGAGCGCGCTCAATCCTCGCTCCGGAGCAGCCGCAGCTGCAGCATGCTGATCGCGAACACGGCTACGAAGAGGATCACCCCGGCGGTGGCGCCCGTGCCGAAGTCACCGGCCGAGAAGGCCTGCTGGTAGATGAAGAACTCGAGCGTGGTCGTGCCGTAGCCGGGGCCACCGCCGGTCATGACGAAGATCAAGCTGAAGAGCGCGCTGAAGGCCGTGACCAGACTGATCACGAAGGTGAACTGGACGAAGCGCTTCAGCAGCGGGAAGGTGATCTTGAGCATCGTCGTCAGGGGGCCCGCCCCGTCGACTTTGGCCGCGTCGTAGAGCTCCTGGTCGATCGTCGCCATCCCGGCGAGGAAGATGATCAGGTTCGTCCCGAACATCGACCAGACGAAGGTGATCATGACCGCTACGAGGGCCGACCGCTCGTGGGAGAGCATGTCCGGGTGCAGGGAACCGAGCCCTACGCGGTCCAGCAGGTGCTGCAGGATGCCGCCGTTCTGGAAGAAGCGAACGGCGATGAAGCCGATCACGACCCACGAGACTGCCGTGGGCAGGAAGAACACGGAGCGAAAGAAGCGCCAGCCACGCACCCGGCTGTTGATCAGGAAGGCGACCGCGAGCGGCAGCGCGATCGCCACCGGAATCGCCAGGATCATCATGCCGTTGTTCTCGAGCACCCGGACGAACTGGGCATCGTGGAACAGGTGAGCGTAGGTGGCCGTGCCGACCCACGTCGAGCTGATGCCGTCCCAGGTCGTGAAGCTGTAGTAGACGGTCTGGCCGATCGGGTAGAGGAGCAGCCCGCCGACCAGAGCGACGACCGGAAGCGTGAACAGGATCCCCGCACGGCGCCTGCGCGCGGCGAGCGGGCCTGCCCGGCGCGGCGCCGGGCCGCGCGCCGCGCCCGCCGGAGCAGACGCAGCGCCGACCCTGGCCCTAACCGCTATAGCGCGGGCCCTTCCTGCTCGCCGGGAGGCCGTCGAGCGCCGCCTTCATGCTCTTCAGCGCCTCCGAGACCGAGATGTTGCCGCCGAACGCCGCCACGAGCTGCTTCTGCGCCGCCGTCACGACCTCGGGCTGGATCACGTTGTCGAGCATCGGATAGGGGCTCAGACCCCGCTTGGCCGCGAGGTCGAGCATCGCGTTCGAGACGGGGTTCGTCGTCCGGAAGCCTTTGATGTCCGGGATGAGGCCGGCGGCGGAGACGATCTTGGCCGCCTGGGCGGTCATCATGAACTTCAAGAACCGGACGGCTTCTGCCTTGTGCTTGCTGTAGTTCATGACCGAGAAGCCGTCGCCCGGGTACTGGACGACGCCGTGCTGCCTGCCGCTCGCATACGGCGGAACGAACGGGGCGAGGTTGCGGCCGAGCCCCTTCTGCAGGGTGGCGGTGTCCCAGTTGCCGTCGACGATCATCGCCGCCTGCCCCTTGATGAAGGCGCCGAGGATGTTCGTCTTCGTGAGCACGTCCTTGTTGGTGCAGCCGCTCTTCGGCAGCGCCACCCATTTGTTCATCTGGGCGACGATCTTCGGTGATGTCCAGGACAGCTTCCCCGTGTAGAGACTGCGCCACTGCGCCGGGGAGAGGATCCCGATCATCTGGTAGCTGAAGTCGTAGAAGGGGTAGAACTGCGCCCCGAGCGCCTGGGTGTCGGCCCCGTAGATCATCGGGGTGATCCCTTTCGCCTTCAGCTTGGTGCAGGCGGCCTGCAGCTCGCGCCAGCTCGCCGGCGGCCGTGCGATTCCGGCCTTCCGGAACAGGGCCTTGTTGTAGAAGCCGATGTAGAACTGATTTTCGAGCGGCATCACGAGCAGGCCCTTCGACGTCTGGAAGTCGGCCGACATGTAGGGGGCGCCGTTGATCCTGGCGACCTCTGCGGCCGAGAAGTACGGCTTCAGGTTGAGCAGGAACTTCTGGTACTTGAGGTCGAAGAGCCCCGTCCACTGCACGGCGAGGTCCGGTCCCGTGTGCGAGATCGAAGCTGCCTGGAGCAGCGCGAAGTAGTTGTCCGCGGGCTGGCTGATCACCTTGATCGTGATCGTGGGGTTGGCCTTCTCGAACGCGGCCACGAGGTTCCTCGTCGCGACCGCGTTGCCCTCGGTTCCGTAGTTGTGCCAGAGCGTGAGCGTGACGCCGCCGCTCCGTGCGCCGGTCGCGGCGAGCGCCGCACCGCCGAGCGCGACGACCGCGGCGAGCGCCGCGACCCCGATCATGAGCCTCCGCATCGTGCCTCCTTTGACTCTCGTGGGATCGATCATCATCGTGACACCTCTTCCACAGCGACCTGCGGCACGCCGAGACCGGCCGCGCCGGGGGCCGACTGGACGAGCTCGGGCGCGAGCCGGGCGAGCCACTCGAGCGCCGCCGCCGCCCGGTGCACCTTCTCACGGGCGATCGCACACGCCTCGTCGACGAGGTGGGCTCCGGCGGGGTAGATGGGCCGCGAGTTGCGAAGTCCGAACTTGGCGTAGAGCGGAGCGCCGGCCGTGACGAGGTCGCCGAGCTCGTTGCCGCGCACGACGCCGCCGAGGGCGTCGGGGGACTCGACGTAGAGGTCGAGCGGCAGGCCGGAGGCGGCGCGGAGCTCCGCGAGCTGCTCGAGGGTGACGTCGGAGGGGATGTTCGCGGTCGTCGCACCGAGCCGCTCGAGCAGGCCGAGCGTGAGCGGATTGGACGGCGCCAGCATCACCGAGATCTTCCACACGAGGTCCGCAGGGAGCTCGTCGGCCCGCTGCATCTCGGTGAGCAGCACGAGCAGTCCCGAGTCGGCGATCAGGAAGCTGCGGATCCCGCACTCGACCGCGCGGCAGACGTCCTCGGCCGCGTAGCGCAGACCGCGCAGGCCACGGAGCTGGCCGGAGTGCGCCGAGCCGTCGGCGGTGCGCGCGTGGGCACCGACGTCGTAGCCCTCACGCGGGCCCACGAAGAGCGACACCTCGATCCCCTTCTCCGCACCGATCGCCGCCAGCTCGTGCAGTTCGGTTTCGCGCAGAAGCATCGCGCCGCTGCCCTGTGAGACACGGTTGACGGCAATCCCCTCGGCTTCCGCCGCGGCGACCACCTCGGCGAGCACCCGCGGCCCCTCGACGCTCGGGATCTCGACCCGAAAGTGGGCCCCGTCGGGAAACCGCGACGCCCTCTCGGGTGCGCCGCCCTGCAGGCGGGCGAGAGCGTCGGTGGCTCTCATGCCGCCCCGCCCGAGACAACGTCGAGCACCGCCGGCCGTCCGTGCTCGAGCGGCCACGCGCCGGTGTCGGTGAGCCGCCGCAGGCCCGCCGCCTCGACGAGATACGTGTCCTCGGACTTGCCGCCCCCGGCGACGCTCGGATTCCACGCAAGCGCGTGGCCGGACTCGACGGTCGTTCCGTACCAGCGGCTCCCCGTGTCGGTCGGGGCGAGCTCGAACTCCCGCTGGCGGTAGCCGACCGGGCCGCCCTGATAGTGCTCGGCCCAGGCGCCGGGGTAGCCGGTCTCGGCATAGCCGCGCGCGAGCGCGACGAGCACGTCGCCGTAGGTCGCCCCGGGCACGCAGGCGTCGAGGGTCGCCCGCTCGACGGCGAGCGCGGCCTCCCGCGCCCGGCGAACGGGCTCCGGCAGCGGCCCGGCACAGGCGAAGCGGGTCGCCGCGGCGTGCAGTCCAGATCGCTCCGCGACGACGACGGCCATCACGAGCCGCAGCGCCGGTCGCCCGACGGCGAGGGGATGGCGGAAGCGCTCGACGCGGTCGTCACCGCCGACGATCAGGCAGGCCGCGATGGCCCCGACCTGCTCCAGCAGGCCGGCGACGCCTGCCTGCACGTCGAGATCGCGGTCGCCCGGAGCCCAGACTCGCAGCGTCTCCTCGAGGGCGGCCGCCGTGTCAGCGGCGAGCGCACCCAGCCGCTCGCGTTCGGAGGGGAGCAGGGCGAGGCGCGAAGCGGCGAGGTCGTCGTCGAGATCGGTGCCGAGCCCGCCGATGCGGCCCGTGGGGACGGCCGCGAGCTTGACCGCCGCCGCCGCGAGTGCGTCGGGCTCGTACCAGGCCGCCTCGTGCAGTTCGAATCCGAGCTCGGCAAGTCCGCCCTCGGCGGCGAGGCGTGGGTACTCCACGTTCGTCGTCACGGCCGCTGCGCGCTCCCGGGTCACCACGAGCCACAGCGGGCTCGCGGCGAGGCCACGCTCGATCGGGTTCGTCAAGCCCCCGGTCAGCCAGGCCACCGCGTCGACGCCGCGGAGGACGCCGGCGTCCAGCTCTCGCCGCCGGAGGAGGCCGCGCACGAGCTCCAGCTTCGCGTGCACCTCGTCGGCCCGGCTCGTCAAACTCACATTGTGTTCGGCTGGACAGAACATGATTGCGCAGTTCAAAACGTTTCACGTCAGTTCGACGCTGTCAACGCTGGACACAGCTGCGGCGAGCGGCATAGTGTTCGTAATTCAAACCTGCGTTCGGGAGAACAGAACGAACCTGTGACGGAAGAACGGTATCGCGTCAAGAGCGTCGAGCGGGCGTTCATGCTGCTCGAGGCTCTGGCCGAGGCCGGGCCCGAGGGGACGACGCTCTCCGACCTCGGCCGGACGCTCGGCGTCTCGAAGAGCACCGCCTACGCGATCTTGCAGACGCTCCTGGCCGGCGGGTTCGTCGCCGACGCCGGCAGCGGCATGTCCCGCCGCTACCGGCTCGGGATGGCGCTCGCCCGGCTCGGCGACCTCGTCGTCTCGCAGATCGCCCTGCGCGATGTCGCGCTGCCCGTGATGCGCGACCTGACCTCGGAGACGGGGCTCCCCTCGCGCGTCGCGGTGCTCGACGAGTTCTACGCGATCGTGATCGCGCGTGTCGATGCGCCGCACAGCCCCGTCCGCTTCACGGCCAGCCTCGGCAAGCGCGAGCACCTGCACTGCTCGGCGGTCGGCAAGGCCATGCTGGCCACCCTGCCGTCGACGACCGTCCGGGAGATCATCGGCAGGGCTGGCCTGCCCGGAAAGACCGCGCGAACGCTCACGGATCCCGCCGCGCTGGTCACCGACCTCGAGGACGTGGCCCGCCGCGGATACGCGATCGACGACGAGGAGGATGCGGTCGGCGTCTTCTGCGTCGGGGCCGCGGTTTTCGACCACGCCGGCGCCTGCGCCGGAGCGGTCAGCGTCACGGGCTTGAAGCTCGACCTGCGCGCGTCGCAGGTCGACCAGCTCGGCCGGGAGGTGCAGGCACACGCCTCCCGGATCTCCGCCCTGCTGGGCGCGCCGCAGCCCGTGGCGGCGCTCGCGTGAGCCGCCGCGCACTCGTCGTCGACCCGCCTGGCTCGGTCGCGGTCCGCGAGCGGGAGGAGCTCCGCCCAGGCCGGGGCGAGGTCCTCCTGCGCCCGGCCTACTGCGGGGTGTGCGGAACCGACCTCGATCTCGTGCACGGCCGCATCGACCCGGCCTTCGTCCGCTATCCGCTGACGCTCGGACACGAGTGGTCGGGCACGGTCGAGCGCGTCGGTGAGGGCGTCACCGGGATCGAGGCGGGCATGCGCTGCGTCGCAGAGGGGCTCATCCCCTGTGGCCGTTGCAGGAGCTGCCGCGCCGGAGCGACCAACGTCTGCGAGGTTTACGACGAGATCGGCTTCACGCGCGAGGGCGGAGCCAGCGACCAGATCCTCGTCCCGGCGCGTGTCTCCCACGTCCTCGACGAGGCGGTGACGCTGCTCGACGCCGCGCTCGTGGAGCCCTCCGCCGTCGTGCTGACCGGGCTCGAGAAGGCACGGCTGCGGCCGGGGCTCCGCGTGCTCGTCGTCGGCGACGGGACGATCGCGCTGCTCGCGGTTCTCCTCGCCGCCTTCTGGTCGCCCGCCGAGCTCGTCGTCTCAGGCCGCCGCGACGAGCAGGCGGAACTGGTGCGATCCCTCGGCGCGACGGGCTTCTCGATGGGCGAGCCGAGCGCCGCATTCGATCTCGTGGTCGAGGCCGCCGGCTCGGCTGCGGCGGTGGCAGCGGCAGTCGGCGCAGTCCGCCGCGGCGGCACCGTCCTCCACCTCGGGCTGCCGCCGGCCGGCTCGCTGCTGCAGCTCCCCGGCGACCTGCTCGTCAACAACGACGTGACGCTCGCCGCGAGCTTCGGCTACACGTCCGCGGCCTGGGCGCGGGTCGTCGAGCTGCTGAACAGGGGCCGGTTCCGTCCGGCCGCGCTCGTCACGCACCGATTCGCACTCGAGGACTTCGAACAGGCGCTCGCCCAATTGGCCGCAGCCACTGGACGGCGGGGGAAGGTGATGCTGGAGGTGGCCGGTGGCTGAGGTGGAGCTGGAGGGCCTGGAGAAGGTGTACGGCGACGGGACCCGGGCGGTCGAGAGCCTCGATCTCGCGATCGACGACGGCGAGTTCGTCGTCTTCGTCGGCCCATCCGGCTGCGGCAAGACGAGCGTTCTGCGCATGGTGGCGGGCCTCGAGGAGATCACCGGGGGCACGGTGCGAATCGGCGGCCGGGTGATGAACGACCAGCTCCCGAAGGAGCGGGACATCGCGATGGTGTTCCAGAACTACGCGCTCTACCCGCACATGACCGTCTTCGACAACATGGCCTTCGGTTTGCGGCAGCGCCGCCTGCCGAGGGCGGAGATCGGCCGCAGGGTCACCGAGGCCGCGCGGACGCTGGGGCTCGAGGACGAGATCGGCAAGAAGCCGCGGACGCTCTCGGGGGGCCAGCGCCAGCGTGTCGCGATGGGACGGGCGATCGTGCGCGAGCCCCAGGCGTTCCTGATGGACGAGCCGCTTTCGAACCTCGACGCGAAGCTGCGTGTCGAGATGCGGGCCGAGATCCTGCGGCTGCAGCGCGACCTCGCGGTGACGACGATCTACGTGACCCACGACCAGACCGAGGCGATGACGATGGGCGACCGCGTGGCGGTTATGCGCCGGGGCGTCCTCCAGCAGGCAGACCGTCCGCAGCGGCTCTACGAGCATCCCGCCAACCTGTTCGTCGCTGAGTTCATCGGCTCCCCCGCGATGAACCTCGTGGAGGCCGAACTTGTCCGTGAGGGCGACGGCCTGGCGGTGCGCTTCGGCAAGCAAATGCTGAGGCTCGGCCGGCGCGTCGAGGCCGAGCGGACGGCGCTGGGCCGGCGCATTGGCTCGCGGGTGATCGTCGGCTTCCGCCCCGAGGATCTCGAGGACGCTGCGCTCGTCGCGCCAAGAGGACCCGGCTCGTCCCTCGGCGTGATCCCCGAGATCCGCGAGGACATGGGCGCGGAGGTGTACGTCCACTTCGGGCTGGACGTGCAGCCTGTCCGCCGAGGCGAGGTGGTCGAAGCGGTGGCACCGGGAGAGGCGGCGCACGCACGCGTAGTCGCCCGAAGCTCCAGCCCGTTCGTCGCCCGTCTCGGACGCGAGACACGAGCGAAGGAGCGGGAGCCACTCGAGCTCTCCGTCGACGTCGAGCGGCTCTACGTGTTCGACGCCGAGACAGGAGAAAGCGTCCACCGCGCCTCGGTCACCAGCCGCCCACCCAGCCCTTGAGCAGGCCGAACGGCTCGCTCTCGGCGGCCTCGCCGGGCCGCGCGCGCAGGAAGTCGAAGTCGCAGCCCTCGTTCGCCTGCAGCACGTGCTCGAGGTAGAGCTTCCCGTAGCCCCGGCGGTACTTCGGCTCGGGCGGCCCGAGCTGCTCGAGCCTCCGCGCTACCACCGCCGCGGGCACCTCGAGATCGAGTCGCTGGCGCTCGACGTCGAGCACGATCTGGTCTCCGTCCTCCACGGCCCGCAACGGCCCGCCGGCGGCGCTCTCCGGAGCGACGTGCAGGACAACCGTGCCGAAGGCGGTGCCGCTCATCCGAGCGTCCGAGACGCGCACGAGGTCGGTGATTCCGCGCTCGAGCAGCTTCCGCGGGATCGGCACCTGTCCCCACTCGGGCATCCCGGGCCCGCCCCGCGGGCCCGAGTTGCGCAGGACGAGGACCGTGTCGGGCCCGACCTCGAGGGCCGGGTCGTCGATGCGGGCTGCGACGTCATGGACATCCTCGAACACGAGCGCGGGGCCGCGGTGGCTGAGCAGCGCAGGCGTGGCGGCGCTCCGCTTGATCAGTGCGCCGTCGGGAGCGAGGCTCCCGCGGACGACGGCGATCCCGCCCTCGGGTGCGAGCGGTGCCTCGAGCGCTGCGATCACCGCGCGATCGAGCACCTCCGCACCTTCGAGACCCTTGGCGAGGGTATCGCCGCTGACCGTCAGTGCCTCCCCGTGCAGCAGCGGCGCGAGCTCGCGCAGCACGGCCCGGATCCCGCCTGCCCGGTGCAGCTGCTCGACGAGGTGCTCGCCCGAGGGCCGGATGTTCGCGAGCAACGGGGTGCGGCGCGAGAGCTCGTGGAACCGGTCGAGCGAGATGGGAACGCCGACGCGGCCCGCGAGGGCGAGCAGGTGAACCACGGCGTTCGTGGCGCCGCCGACTGCCATCAGCAGCGTGATCGCGTTGTCAAACGCCCCGGCCGTCAGCACCTGCGACGGCCGCAGCTCCTCATGCGCCAGTCGGACCGCGCGGCTACCCGTTGCTTCGGCGGCGCGGACGCGGGCCGCGTCGACGGCCGGGATCGATGCCGTGCCGGGCAGACACATGCCGAGCGCCTCGACGAGCGCGGCCATCGTCGAGGCCGTGCCCATCTCGTTGCAGTGGCCGTAGGACGGCGTCGCCGCCGCCTCGAGCTCGTCGAACTCCTCCTGGGTCATCCGCCCGGCGCGCAGCTCATCGGCGTAGTGCCAGAGGTCGGTGCCGGCGCCGAGCTCGCGTCCTCGGAACCAGGCGGGCTGGGAAGGGCCGCCGGTGATCATGATCGCCGGGACGTCCGCGCTCGCCGCCCCCATCAGCTGCGCGGGAACCGTCTTGTCGCAGCCGCCGAGCAGGACGACCGCGTCGAGCGGGTAGGCTCGGACGCACTCCTCGACGTCCATCGCCATCAGGTTCCGGTAGAGCATCGCCGTCGGCTTCATCAGGTTCTCGCCCAGCGAGATCGTCGGAAACTCGAGCGGCAGGCCTCCCGCGAGCAGGACACCCCGTTTGACCGCATCGGCGAGCGCACGGAAGTGCAGGTTGCAGTTCACGAGCTCCGACCAGGAGTTGCAGATCCCGACGACCGGCCGCCCGGCGAGGGCGCTGCGCGAGATGCCCTCGGCGTGGAGGGACGCGCGATGGATGAACCCGGAGACGTCGTGCCCGCCAAACCAGCGCTGGCTGCGCAGCTCGCCCATCCGGCGGAGCATCCCACACACATAGAGAGAGGAGCCACACCCATGGAGCGAGACCTCGCTCTGATCGAGCGCCTCGAGCGCCTGCACCCGGCCGTCGTCGCCGACTGCCTCGACCGGCTCGGCAGCCGCGATCAGGTGCTGGAGCCCCAGATCCGGCCGCTCTATCCCGAGGCCAGGCTCGCGGGCTACGCCGCCACCGTGCGCTGCGTGGAGGTGGACGCCGTACCCACCGAGCGCGACGACTGGTACCGCGGCGAGCTCGCTGCGGTCGACGCACTCGAGCCGGGGGACGTGATGGTCGTCTCCACCTGTCGAGGCTCCTATTGGGGAGAGCTGCTCGCGACCGCCTCCCGCCACCGCGGCGCGCGCGGCATCGTCGCAGATGCCTACACGCGCGACACGCTTGCCCTGATTCAGATGGGATTTCCGACTTTCGCCGCCGGGATCCACTGCGCGGACTCCCTCGGCCGCATCGACGTCGACGCCGTGGGCGTCCCGATCGTCTGCGCGAGCGTCCAGGTCAACCCGGGAGACCTCGTGCTCGGCGACCACGACGGCGTCGTCGTGATCCCGGCGGCGATCGCCGAGCAGGTCGTCGGCCTCGCGGAGGAGAAGGTCGCAGGAGAGAACCTCGTCCGGCAGAACCTCGCCGAGGGCATGCCCGTCGTCGAGGCGTTCCGAACCTACGGCGTGATCTGAGCCTCACTGTCCCTGCGCGCCTGCGGCGAGGTCGGCGACCGCGCGCGCCCGCGCGAGCAGGATCGTTCCGGCGCACGCGACGAGGAGGCCGACGGCGATCGGCGCTCCCCCGTAGTCGACCGATCCCCAGCGCTCATGGAGGAAGAGCGGTTCCAGCAGGATCGGCAGGAACGTCTGGACCGCGGTCGAGACCGGCACAACGACCGTTGCGGTGCGCCGCTGAAAGGCGCTCATACCGGTCACCGTGGCCGCCAGTCCGAGCAGCAGGCCGAGTGCGGCCCAGAGACCCACCTGCAGGTAGTGACCTCTATTGATGTCGTCGCTCATGAGCTTCGTCGCCACGTTCGTCCCGGCAAAGCCGCAACCAGAGGCCACGATCGTCACCAGCGCCGCGTCCCACCGCGTCTTCTTGAGCAAGAAGGGCGCGAACGCGGCGACGGTCAGCAGCGAGGCGACACCGATCACCGCGAGGCCGCCGCGGTGGGTCTCGCTGTGCTGCGGGGCGCCCCAGGCGACGAGGGTGACCCCGGCGATGATCGCGACCACGCCGATGATCTCCGGGACGCCGACCTCCTCGCCGAGCGCGTGGGCGCCAAGCGCCAGGAGAACCAGCAGGCCGACGGCAAGCAGCGGCTGAACCGCAACGAACGGGGCGTGGGCGAACGCGTACACCTGCGGGCCCACCCCGACTGTGCCCAGCACCTGCCCGAGCAGCCAGCGCGGACGTCGGAGCAGGCGCCCGACGAGCGACAGGCGCAGGCCGAGCGAGCGGGGGGCCCGGCGCGCCTCCAGGGCCTGCAGGGCGATGCCGATGTTGAACAGCACGCTCGCCAGGAGCGCCGCGGCCAGGGCGAGCAGGAACATCCCCGCTCTCTTTGACGCTGCGGCGTCGAATCCCGCATCCGCCGGTCAGGAACCGTTCAGGTTTGGGCAGCTATCCCTCCGTCCGTGGCATCTTTCGGGCCTCGGAATTCAGGCTGCGCCGGCACCCACGAGGCCGATGGCGAGCACCGCAAGGCCGATCGCGAACGTGACGCCGGCAACGAGAGACGCGCCGGCGCGCTGGAGCAGGGCCCGCACGGCGTCGATCCGGGATTCGGAGGAGGCCCCGCCGCACGCCGTCAGGATCAGGATGGCGAGGAGCGGGGTGACGAAGATCAGGTTGAAGAGGAGGACCAGGCCGGCTTGCGTCGAGACGCCGCGTCCCGAGGCCACGACCGCCGCGATCACGCCGAAGTAGGGGAACGCCGTCGGGAGCTCGATCAGCGCGATCGCGGCCCCGGCCGCAGGAGAGGCCCGCGTGACCCGGAGCTCCGCGCGGACGAACAGCGAGGTCAGGCGCGCTCGGCGGATCCAGAGCCAGACGCCCGCTGCGACGAGCAAGGCGCCGACTGCGAGCTCGACGAGATGCGTCGTGTGGGGTTCCGGTCGTGGCAGCGCCGCGAGCGCTGCCTGCCCTGGTCCGAGCGTGAGCACGAGGCCGGCGACGAGGTTCGTGGCGAGGAAGCCGAGCACGAAGCCGCCAACCGCCCGGCTCGGGTGCGGGCCAAGCGCGAAGTAGAGCGCGGGCAGGATCGTCGCCGGACTGACCGAGTCGACCAGCCCAACGGTGATGACGAGCACGAGAAGCGCGAGCACGGAGCGAGGTTGGCACACCACCCGGGCCGCGTGCTCCGAGGCCGTCACTAGGTTTCGGCGATGATCGATCGCCCCCTTGCCGGTTTCCAGCGGTTCGCGATCGGCTTCGACCCACGAGACCGGATC
>JBHEMK010000193.1:0-61861 GCA_046262635.1 Gaiellaceae bacterium | reverse complement strand
AGGAGCGGCGTCCGGTGCAGGCGACCGGCGATGCGCTCGCGGGCGGCGTAGACGTCGTCCAGCGTGACGAGCTCGGAGCCGGTCGCTGCCACGGGTTGATCCTATCCCGCGCCGCCTCCGGCTTCACGGGCGCCGCACCGGTTGAGGAAACCCGGGCCGACCCACCACCGCCGGGGCAGAGCGTGGTTGAAAGGGCGGCGCGCGTCGGCCACTTGTGCCGGCTCCCCGGCAGCGGGTCGTGCAGGGTCTCCCGTGCACGCGAGGGGACGTCGCGAGCAACGGCAGCCGCAGGTGGCGAACCACCCGATGCTCAGTACTTGCCCTTGCCGCAGCCGGCCGCGAGGAGCGGTAGCGCGGCGAGGGCGAGGCCGATCAGCTTCGCTCTCATGGCTTCTCCTACGGAACGGGGAGCCGATCGGTTCGCCCGCGCCGAGGGTTCAAGCCGCAATCCGGCGCACGGGCGTAGAACGAGCCGCGCCGGCGGCCGCGTCGAGCTCCGGACGAGCCGGGCCGCGCGCGGCTCACACGGTGCGGATCGGGACCCCGCGGCGAAGGGATGCCCCTGCTCAGCACGTGATCCGACCGGCGCCACTCCCGGCAGGCCGCGGCGGGAAACCGGGTCAGCAGGTGCGCTGGGGCTAGGTCTGGGCCGCAGCACTGGCCCGCAGCTGGGCGCGAGGGGACCTCGGAATCGGCAGGGAGACGAGGAACCGGGCGCCGCGACCCGATTCGCTCTCGACCTGGACGCGACCGCCCATCGCGTCGACGAGCTCCTTGACGATCGCGAGCCCGAGCCCGGTCCCGACACGACGCTCGCGGCCGTAGCGCGACCAGAGGTAGAAACGGTCGAAGGCGTGCAGCAGATCCTCCGGCTCGAGACCCGGGCCGGTGTCCTCGACGCAGATCGTTCCCGGCGCCACCGTCACTCGAACCGAGCCGTGCGGGGGCGTCACGCGCAGGGCGTTCTCGACGAGGTTGGAGACAATCTGGAGCACGCGGTCCGCGTCGGCCACCGCGCGGGCCGGGCTGGAGACGTGGAGCTCGAGCCCGACGCCGAAGGCCGCGGCGTGCGGCTCGTAGCGGCGAACGGCCTCGGCCGCGGCCTCATCAAGATCGATCTCGGCCGGACGAGTGCCGAACTCGCTGCGGTTCATGCGCGCCAGGTCGAGCAGGTCGCCGACGAGCCGTTCGAGCCGCGCTGCGTCGCGGCCGATCACCTCGCCCGCCTCGCCGGGAGTCGTGGCGTTGTCGCGGAGCGCCTCGGCATAGCCGCGGATCGCCGTCAGCGGCGTCTTCAGCTCGTGGCTGACGGAGAGGAGGAACGACCGCTCCGCATCCCGGGCCCGGGCCAGCTGGGCCGAGAGGTCGTTGAACGCGGAGGCGAGCACGACGAGCTCGTCAGCGCCTTCGAGGGGGACGGGTTGCGGATGCTCGCCGCCCGCGAGGCTCCGGCTCGCGGCGGCAACCCGACGCACGGGCCTCGAGATCACCCGTGCAATCACGAGGGACGCGGCCGCAGCCAGAGTCGCCCCGGCGAGGCCGGCGAGCAGCAGCGCCTCCAGGTACGGGCGCCAGTCCGAGGCCCCGAGGCGCTTCGGGCGCAGCAGCACGAAGGCCCGTTTGCCGACGGGTTCCGCTGCGAAGTACCAGTTTGCCCCGTCCACCGCGACCGAACCGCGCGCGGGCCGGCCGGCCGCGAGGGCGACGCGGGCCTGCTCCGGCAGGTAGGGCGTCGCGGCGCCGAGGAGGGGTGTCTCCAACCGTTCGCGCTGCCGCGCGAGGAAGGGGCGGAGCCCCGCCACGTGCGCGAGCGGCGCGAGGGCGATCCGTTCGCGGCCCGCTAGGAGGTCGGCCTGATGCGCGACGTCGTCGAGCCTCGCCCGCTCGACGGCTCGGCGGGTCAGAACAAGCCCCACCGCGAGGGTCAGCCCGACCGACAGGACGACGATCAGCGCGATCGCGCGAAAGAGCCGCGAACGGAGGGAGCCGCCGAGCACCGTCACCGCACCACCAGTTTGTAGCCGGACCCTCGTAGCGTCTCGATCGTCTCCGGTCGCTCGAGCTTGCGGCGGAGTTGCGCGACGTGGACGTCGACGGTTCGCGTCCCACCCGGGTACGAGATCCCCCACACGAGGTCGAGCAGCCGCTCACGCGAGAGGACCACGCCGGCGTGCTGGAGGAAGCAGGCGAGCAGGTCGAACTCCTTCCCGGTGAGCGCCACCGCGCGGCCCGAGACGGTGACGTCGCGCGCGTCCCGCCGGAGTACGATCTCGCCGGCCGTGAGGATCTCGTCCAGTGGCCGCTGCTCCGCACGCCGCAGGATCGCCTTGATCCGGGCCGCGAGCTCGCGCGGAGAGAACGGCTTCGCGATGTAGTCATCGGCACCGAGCTCGAGGCCGGCGACGCGATCGGGTTCGTCGTCGCGGGCGGTCAGGATCACGATCGGAACGCCCGAGCGTGCCCGGATCCGTCGGCAGACCTCGAAGCCGTGCATCCCGGGGAGCCCGAGGTCGAGAATCACGACCCGCACCGGGTGGCGGACGAGCTCGACGAGCGCCTCCTCCCCGGTCCGGATCCAGACGACGCTCCAGCCGTCCCGCTCGAGGTAGCTCTTGACCAGCCTGCCGATGCTGTCTTCGTCCTCGACCAGGAGCACGGCCCCGCCGGCCCGGGGCAGTGCGGCGCCGGCGCCGTCCGTCCCCGCTGTCGGAGTGGAGGCCATCGGCCCTAGCGGCGCTGCGCCTGCACGATCGTGGCCGGCCCGTTGCTCTCGCGCACCACGGTCGCGCGCAGCCCCCGGCGCAGAGCAGCGACCGTCGTCGGAACGCCGCCGAGGGTCACCTGGGCCGACGGAGACACCTGAACGGTGACGAGGCGTCCGTCGGCTTCGCGGAGGGTCAGCGATCCGGCCGCGACCGAGCTGATCCGCCCCCTGTCTGCGAGGTAATCAGAGCCGTCCTTCATCACCACCTCTGCGCGCATCATGCGCGGACCGAAGAGGAAGGCCGCGAGCGAGCCGGAACCGGCGACGCCGACCGGCACGAGCAGAAAGAAGAGATTGAGCCCGAGGAGCGCGGCGGCGAGGAGGGTGAATCGGCGGGTCATGTGTCAATCATGGTCGCCGGCGCCCGCGAGCGCGTAAAGCGTGCGTAAAACGCGAAGCCGCCCGAGGCGGGCGGCACCCGGGCGGCTTCGCTGCCCCCGTCCAGGGACGTCAGGCCGCCTTCGTTGCCGGCTCCCGGTCGCCGATGTGCGCAGCGGCGGTCGACTCGACCTGGGCGAGCGAGGCTCCTCTGGCGGCACGGACACGGACGGTGATCCTGTCACCGAGCTTGAGCTTGTCGGGCGAGGTGACGGTCGGGACCTTCCCCTGCCAGAGCAGGAAGATCGTCCCCGGGTCATACGCGAAGCTCTGCTGTGCAGGCTGCCCGATCAGCAGCCGAAGGGCGCGGCGATCACCGGCCCGGACGTCCACGGTGATCGTGCTCGTCCCGACTGCGGCGAGCCTGCCGCGAAAGACGTACTGCGGCTTGTCGGGACGCTGCGGGCTCGCCCCATGGTCGCCGACGATGCCCGGGGCCTTCGCCTCGATCTCCGCGATCGTCGCGTCGCGAACGGCGCGGACGTTGACGCGGACCCAGTCGCCGGCGGCGAGGTCGACGGCCGAGACGATGCTCGGCACTCCATGCGACCATTTCAGGAACTCGGTGCTTGAGTCGTACGAGAAGGTCTGGATGACACCTTGCCCGAGCATCTTCCTCAGCGCGGGCTTCGACCCACCCTCGACCCGGATCGAGAGCGAGCCGGACGTGGGCGCGGCCTGCAGCCGGCCCGCGAACGTGAAGCGAGTCAGATGCTGATTCGGCGCAGTCGCGGCGAGCGCGCCCGTGGCGCCCAGCGCCCCGAACAGGGCGGCGAGCGAAACGGCGAGGATCAGCGTGGTCGTGGTCTTCATGATCGTGCCTCCTTGGCGGTCGATACGACCACCCTTCCCGGCCCGCGTCAGACGGCGGTAAGCCGAGCGTAAAGCGGACGTAAAACGGATTACGTCAGGGTGTACTCGGGGCCGGAGCCGCCCTCGGGGGGCGTAAGCCGCCCGCCCTTGGCGGTGATCGCGCCGCACTGGACACAGTTCGACGGCGCCAGCTTCACCGTCACCCCGTTCCCGCCCTCGACGACTTCGTAGACGTGCGCGGGGCACATCCGAGCCCACATCTCGGCGAGCTCGCGTGGAACCTGCTGGTCGATCCGGATGTGGTTCGGCTGGTCGTCACGCGTCTTGTTGCCCGACAGGAAAACGGATGAGAGCTTGTCGAACGTCAGCTTGCCGTCCGGAGCCGGATACCTCGTCGCGCGGTCGGTGCGGATGAGCTCCTGCTCGCGGTCCGGCTCCGCGCGCGGCGAGCCGCCCGGGAAGCGGCCCTTGGTCAGGATCATCGCGGAGGCGAGCCCCCCGCCGACAAAGAAGCCGCGCCCGAACGCCTGCCGCATGTTGCGCACCTCCTGCAGGTCGCTCCAGATGAAGCTCTGCCGCACGGCCTCGTCATAGGAATCGAGTGCGCCGGGGGTGCCGGGCGTCGTCCCGCGCTGCAGGGAGGCGAACGCCGCCTCGGCCGCGAGCCGGCCCGACTCGATCGCGTAGTGGATCCCCTTCAGGGCGGGGACGTTGACCAGCCCGGGGCCGTCGCCGCACAGCAGCAGGCCCGGCGCGTTCAGCTTGCGCGGCAGCGACAGGAAGCCGCCCTCCGGGATCGTCTTCGCTCCCCATTGCACGCGCTCGCCGCCGTCGAGAAGCTTGCGGATCTTCGGATGCGTCTTCAGCTCCTGCAAGAGCCCGTGCACCGACAGCTCCGCATCGCGGTAGTCAAGGCCGACGACCATCCCGATCGTGAGCATGTCGTCGCCCATCGGATAGATGAACGAGCCGCCGAACTCACGGTATCTCGCGCCGGCGCGCAGCGGCCAGCCCATCGTGTGGACGATCGTGCGGAGTGGCTTCGCGACCTTCCAGACCTCCTTGACCCCGAGCGCCCAGATCTGCGGCTGCTCGCCCGCCAGGCCGAAGTGCTGCAGCGCCGCTTCGGTCAGGTGGCCCTGCGTCCCCTCGGCAAGCACGGTGACGCGCGCCACGATGTCGGCGCCGGGCTCGAAGTTTCCGAGTTCCTGGCCCTCGCGCCCGCGGCCCTTGTCGCCCGTTCGGATGCCCCGCACGCGGCCGTCCGCCACGAGCAGCCGCTCCGCGGAGGTTTCCGGAAGGATCGTCGCGCCCCCCTCCTCCGCACGCTCCGCGAGCCAGCGGCCGAGCTGCGAGAGTGAGACGATGTAGTTCCCCTCGTTCTTCATCGTCGGCGGCGTCGGGATGCGGATCGCGGCGCCTTTCGTCAGCACGTAGACGGCCTCGCCGGGCACCGGGCCGTAGAACGGCATCTCCTCGATCCGCGTGCGCCCCTTGAAGAGACGGCGCAGCGCGCGCGGGTTGACAACCGCGCCAGAGAGCAGGTGCGAGCCCGGCTGCTTTCCCTTCTCGAGGAGCGCCACGGGCACCTCGCCGAGCCGCGCGGCGGTCTCGGGCGACCCCTCGAGCAGCTGACCAAGCCGGATCGCGCAAGCCAGGCCGGCGGGGCCCGCGCCGACGACGAGAACGCCGACCTCGATCCGCTCGTCCTCCGGGTGGTCGGTCGGCGGCCCGATGAACTCCCTCGGCGCGTACGGAGGCGGGTAGTCGCTTGGTCTCACGAGCCTTTGCGCTGCCGGACGAGCGCGGTCAGCTTCGGCACGATCTGGTGCAGGTCGCCGACGACGCCGAGGTCGCTGAATTCGAAGATCGGCGCATTCGGGTCCCTATTGATCGCGACGATCACGTTCGAGCTCTGCATCCCGACCTTGTGCTGGATCGCGCCGGAGATACCGAGCGCGACGTACAACTTCGGCGCGACGACCTTGCCGGTCTGGCCGACCTGGGCCGCGTAGGGGTACCAGCCGGAGTCGACGACGGCGCGGGTTGCGCCCACCGCCCCGCCGAGCGCCTTCGCGAGCTCCTCGGCGAGCCCGAACCCCTCGGGGCTGCCGAGGCCGCGGCCGCCGGCGACAACGACGTCCGCGTCCTCGATCGAGGGGCCACTCGACTCCTCGTGCGCCTGCTCCACCATCGTCGCCGCCGTGGAGAAGTCCTCGAGCTCGACGGCCGTCTCCTCGGTCGGCGGTTCTCCGGCATCGGCCTCTGGGGCATCGAAGGAGCCAGCGCGGAAGAGCGCAAGCCGCGGCGTGCCCGTCCAGCCGACTTCGACGTAGACCGAGTCCTGCAGCGCCGGGCGCTTGCCGACGAGCGTCCCGTCCCGGCCAACGACGTCGGTGAGATCCCAGTTCAAGCCGGCGTCGAGGCGCGCCGAGAGGCCGGCGGCGACGTCGGCGGCGAGCACCGAGTTGGCGAAGAACACCGACTCGAACGCGCGATCGCGGACGAGCCTCGCGAGCACGTCGACGCGCGGTTGCGGCAGAGGCGCCTCGAGGGCGGCATCGTCGGCGACGTGAACCTTGGCGGCGCCGTACTTCCCCGCCTCGGCGGCCAGCTCCTTGACGCCGTAGCCGATCACGACCGCGGCGGCCTCACCGAGCGACGCCGCCTTCGCGAGCACGCCGAGCGCTCCCTTCTGCAGCTCGTCGCCATGATGCTCGAGAAAGACGAGGATGCTCAAAGAAGCCGCTTCTCCGCGAGAAAGTCGACGATCTGCTCGGCCGCGTTGCCGTCGTCCTCGATCTTGCGCGACTCACTCCGCGGCGGCGGCTCGCTGAGCGCGTAGACCTCCGTCTTCGAGCCGGCCTCGCCGACTTGGGCTGGATCCAGGCCGAGCTCGGCGAGCGACAGCGTCTCCTGCGGTTTCTTCTTCGCACCCATGATCCCCTTGAGGGAGGGATAGCGCGGCTCGTTGATCGCGTCAGACACCGCCACCACCGCCGGCAGCGAGGCCTCGATCACGTCGTAGCCGAACTCGGTCTGCCGCTTCGCCCGGAGCGTGCCGCCCGCGACGGTGAGCTCGGCAGTCTGGGAGACCATCGGCAGGCGCAGCCGGTCGGCGACCGCAGCCCACAGCACGGCGCCGTCGGAGTCGGAGGACTGCTGGCCGAAGAGCACGAGGTCGGCTCCCTCCCGCTCGAGCGCGGCGGCGAGGGCACGGCTGGTGGCGAGGAGATCGGACCCGGCGGCGCCGTCGTCCGAAACGAGCACGGCGCGATCGGCGCCCATCGCGAGGGTCTTGCGGAGCGCGTCGGCGGCCCTCGCCGGGCCGAGCGAGACGACGACGACCTCGGCCTCGCCGAGTGCCTCCTTCAGGCGCAGCGCCTCCTCGACGGCGTTCGCGTCGAAGTGGTTGAGCGTGCCCTCGCCGGAGCGCTCGAGCCGCTTCGAGCTCGCGTCCAGACGCAGCGACGTTCCCTCCGGGACCTGCTTGACGCAGACGGCGATCTTCATGCGGCGTGACTCTACTGCGCAGCCCGCAGGGGGCGTCTCACATGCGCGAACGCAGTGCGAGCACGTTCGCGACGAACGTCCGCGTCTCCGGGTACAGCCCGTCGGCGCGGACGGCCGCCTCACCCTGATACCACGCTGCGAGCGCCAGCTTCTCGTTGCCGCCGAATGCCTTGAGCAGGTGGTCCAGGTATGCGAGCCCGGCCTCGACGTTGCCGTCGGCGCTGTGGTCGACGGGGTGCCCGATCAGCACGGTCTCGACGTAATTCCACGTCGACGGCAGCAGCTGCATCACGCCCATCGCGCCGACGCTCGAGACGACCCGCTGCTGATAGCCGGACTCCATCCAGGCGAGCGCGCGGGCGAGCGAGGGGTCAATCCCGAAGTGGGAAGCCCAGCGACCGAGCGAAGCGCGGACGACCGCGGCGTCGGTCGCCACGGACACGGGCGCCGCGGCGCGCCTCGACCTCGGGGCAGGAAGCTGCAGCCGCGCGCCGATCAGGATCAGCTTGGCCGGGTTCAGCCTGTTCAGCCGCGCCAGCACCGCGACCGTCGTCAGGTGCCGTCGCGCGATCGCCGCCAGCGAATCGCCTGCCCGCACGATGTAGAGCTTCGACGCCACCAGCTGGACCGTCGGGACCGGGACGTGGGTCTGGAGGCCGAGCGCGGCGAACGTGGCCGGTCCGGCGACCGCGTCCGCTCTCAGGCGGAGCCTGCGCTGGTAGACGCGGAGCGCCGCGGCCGTCGGCCGGTCGAAATAGCCGGTCACCGGCACCGCGATCCCCTGGCGGGCGATCAGGAACTGGAGCACGGCGACGTCCCAGCCGAGCATCCCGTTCAGCAGCTGGCGCGAGCCGAAGAGCGGGCGGCCGAGCGGGCCGAGCGCAGCCCGCGTTCTGACGTCGGCGAGGCCGGTCGGCCGGAGGCCCTGGCGCCGCTGGAAGGCCCTGACAGCGTGCACCGTCCCCGCCCCGGCGAGTCCGTCGATCGGCCCCGCATAGAGACCCTGGAACCGCAGCGCGACCTGCAGTCCGGCCGACTGCGGGTTCAGCGCGCCCGCAGGCACGGCCGCCGTCAGACCTGCCGCAAGCGCAGCCACGATCACGAGACGAGGGTGGCGCACGTTGCCGGAGTACCTCGCGGGCCGCTGGATTCCTGCGAACGGTCTGGTAGGGTGCGGCGCTTCGAGCGCGAACCGGAGCTTGATGAGACGCCACCGGACGACAGCCCGAGGGATACTCCTCCTTCTCGCCTTGCTCGGCCTGACCGCCGGGACTGCGTTCGCCACCCAGGGCGCGGCACCGATCATCTTCCCCGTTGTCGGCCCGGTGCAGTACCAGGACGACTTCGGCCAGCCGCGCGCCGGTGGCCCGCATCAGGGCAACGACATCATGGCCGCGAAGAGGTCGATCGCAGTCGCCGCCGAGAGCGGCAAGGTCCGGTTCTGGACGACGTCGGCGAGCGCCGGCTGCATGCTCTACCTCTACGGCGACAGCGGCACGACCTACCTCTACATCCACCTGAACAACGACCTGACGCTGAGAAACGACAATCGCGGGAAGTGCGTCGCCGGAACCGCATACGCTCCGGGCCTGAGAGACGGGGCGCGCGTCAAGGCCGGGCAGCAGGTCGGCTTCGTCGGCGACTCCGGCGATGCGAACGGAATCGCCTCGCATCTCCACTTCGAGGTGCACCCGAAGGACGGCAAGGCAGTGGATCCCTATCCGTACCTGAAGGCAGCGACGCCGCTGCTCTTCTACGCGAAACCTGGCACACCCTTCGGGCTGACGCTGACCGGCACCGTCGTCACGGCCAGCGCTGACCGGCTCGAGCTGGAGGTCTCCGTCCTCCAGGCGTGGCCGACCGGCCTCAAGCTGACGAAGCTCGCCAAGCCGCTGACGATCTCGGTACCGGCGACGGCGGTCGTCCACCAGAAGGGCATACCCGGTGCGCTGCGCCTCCTCTCTGCGTATGAAGGCCAGCCGGTGGTCGTCTGGACTCAGCCGGCGCTCGCGACGGTCAAGGCCGAACGCGGCGACGACGGCGCCCTGACCGCGGCGCTCGTCGGGCTCGGTTAGGCCCGACCAAACCGTTCTCACCGGCCCGCGTCGTCGCTCGTTGGGGGGAGAAGAGGAGCAATGTTCGCTGCTCGACTCCGGCCATCGCTCGCGGCCCTGGCGCGGTCGGTGCCACACTCGTATGTCGCCGCGCCACTCGGCGCCGCACCGGAAAGGCCCTACACCGTCACGCGGCTCGCCTCGGACCTCCCGGGCAATACGCCCACGGTCGACCCCCAATCTCGTCAACGGCTGCGGCCTCGTCTCAGGGCCGGCACACCCTGGCGGGTCGCCGAAAACGGCACCAACGCTCGACGCTCTACGACGCCGGTGGGACGAAGCTCCCGCTCGTCGTCGCCGTGGACGGCGCGCTGACCGGGATCGTCTTCAACAGCTCCCGGGCCGGCTTCCGAGGTCATGGGCGGAAAGGCGCTCTTCCTCTTCGCGACTGAGGCCGGGTTGATCAGCGGCTGGTCGCGGTTCGGCGGCCCGCAGGCACAGGTGATGATCGACCGCTCGGCCGCGGAGCGATCTACAAGGGCTGTCTCGTAAAGAAGTGGTGATAGGGTACGTGGGCGTCCGTCCTCGTACCGCACGCGCTGTCGCTCGGCGCCGAGCAGCGTGGTACTCGAGCAGCTCTCTCGCTGGTCGCAGCGTGGCGTTGCGCGCGAGTGTGATTGCTGCTGGCCGGCGTGGTGTCTCGATGCCCATCCGAGCTCGCAACGATGCTTGGGGCTCGCCTCCTCGGGGGCTTTCCGCCGGGCTCAACGACGAGTCCTCCGTCGCGTGCGCAGGACGCTGGCCGCGCTCAGCGCGATCAGCGGCCCGGAGGCAATCGCGATCATGAGCAGTAGCACCCGCAAGGGCTTGCTCCAGAAGGGCGGCACGTTGTACGGACGACCGCGGTGTTGATCCGAGCCGCCGCGAACACGCTGACGCGGCTCTCCGGTCACGCCGGAGCCGCCCGCACGCGAGCTTGACTTGGTTCCGATGCTTACCTAGCCTTGCGCTGCAACCGTTTCCGGTTTTGATTTCAAGCGAAGGAGGTCGGAATGCGACGTGGAGTGAAGCTCTTCGTCGTCCTAGCGATTGTTGCCACAGGTGCGTTCGCGGCAACGGCGTATGCGACGATGTTCGCGGCCCCGCCGCACAAGGCGGTGACGTTCCGCGGGGCGACCCCTGGCAGCGGCAAGGGCCTGAAGATCGGGTACATCTCGTTGGGCCAGTCGGTGCCGTTCGTGGTGCTCGTCTCCAACAGCATCAAGAAGCAGGCCAAGATCGCAGGTGCGAAGCTCGTCTTCTGCGACTCCGCGCTCGACGCCTCCAAGGCGCTCGACTGTGCGAAGAGCTTCAAGACGCAGGGTGTCCAGGGATATCTCAACTTCCAGCTCTTCGCCAACGCCTCGGCCCAGATCTGCAAGGCGGGCCCGCACGTGCCGGTGATCTCGATCGACATCCACCAGAAGCCCTGCGAGGTTGCGTTCATGGGCGCCGACAACGCGTATGCCGGCTACATCGCGGGGAGGTCTCTCGGCAAGTACGTCAAGGCGCACCTCCAGTGCAAGTACGACGCCTTCATCTGGCTCCACTCATCCGCTGCAGGAGTCGTGGACGACCTCCGCCTCGGCGGTCAACAGAAGGGCTTCGAGAGCGTCTGCGGCAAGGCGCACGACGTCCGTAAGGTCGACGATGCCGATCGCATCGACAAGGCGCGAACGAAGTTCGCCGACGTCCTGACCGCGCTCCCGGGCAAGCACCGCATCATGGTCGTCTCGATCAACGACGACGGAATCGAAGGCGCGCTCGCCGCGGCGAAGGTGGCCGGTCGCGTGAAAGACCTCTTCGTGTCGGGCACGGGCGCCGATCCGTCGTCGTGGTGTCTGATGAAGAACAACCCGCAGTGGGCCGGCGACGTGGCGTTCTACCCGGAGCGGTACGGCGAGATAGGCGTTCCGTATCTGATCGATGCGATCAAGGGCAAGAAGGTGCCGAAGCTGCTGTACGTTCCGCACGTGGTCGTCAACCACACCAACCTGCTCAAGTACTACAAGCCGAAGGGCTGCTAGGCCCGGTCTTGGCGGACTTCCGGCTTCAGGCGCGCGGAATCCGCAAGTCGTTCGGCGGCGTCGAGGTCCTGCACGGAGTGGATCTCGACGCGGCCGGCGGCACGGTCCTCGCGCTGCTCGGCGAGAACGGAGCAGGCAAGTCCACGCTGGTGAAGATCCTCGCCGGCGACTACACAGCCGATGCCGGCGAGATCGACGTCGGTGGCGAGCTGCACGCTGGGCTGACGCCGGTGACCGCGCGCCAGCTCGGCATCCGCATGATCTTCCAGGAGCTCTCCGACGCACCCGCGCTGACGGTCGCGGAGAACATCTCGCTCGGCCGGTGGCCGGGACGCCGGGGTGTGGTCAACTGGCGGACCCTTCGGCGCCGCGCCGAACGGGCGCTCGAGCAGCTCGGCGTCGACATCGACCCAATGCGACCGGTGAGCTCTCTGCGCATCGGCGAACGCCAGGTGGTCGAGATCGCACGCGCACTCTCGGACGAGGCTCGCTGCTTGATCCTCGACGAGCCGACGGCGGCGCTCTCGTCCCAGGAGGTCGACCGACTCTTCACCTTCGTGCACCGCTTGCGCGAGCGGGGCGTCTCGCTCATCTACATCACGCACAGGCTCGACGAGGTGCGCCAGATCGCCGACCGCGTGCAGGTGCTGCGAGACGGCAACGTCGTGCTTGTCGGTGACGTTGCCGACCTGGGCCGGCGCGAGCTCGTATCTGCGATGGTCGGGCGCGCGATCGAGGACGTCCAGCGGCCCCCCGCGCCGACGTGGGCGACCGGCGAGACGCCGGTGCTGCGTTTCGAGGGGGCTTCGAGCGAGGGTGCGTTCGCCGATGTCGACCTCGACGTCCATCCGGGTGAGGTCGTCGCCCTGTACGGCAAGGTCGGCTCGGGCACGGGCGAGATCGCCGAAGCGGCGTTCGGCACGCTGTCGCTCACGGGTGGGACGCTCGAGCTCGACGGCAAGCGGGTCGCGTTTCGCGGGCCGGCGCAGGCGATTGCCGCCGGCGTCGGGCTGCTGCCGGCCGACCGCCAGCGGGAGGGGGTGTTCGCGGTGCGGCCGGTCGCCGAGAACCTCAGCGCGCCGTCGTGGCGCCGCCTCGCCAAGGCGTTTGGCTTTATCACGGGCGGAATCGAGGCCGCCGCCTACCGCCGCTGGCACGACACCCTCGGGATTCGCTCGCGGAACGACCCGGCTCAGCCGATCGGAACGCTCTCGGGCGGCAACCAGCAGAAGGTGCTGCTCGGCCGCTGGCTCGAGCGGCAGAGCCACGCGCTCCTGCTCGTCGAGCCCACGCGCGGGGTCGACGTGGGCGCGAGGCAGGAGATCTACCGCTCGATCAGGGCTCTCAGCGCCCAGGGCGTCGGCATTCTCATCCCGACCTCCGACTACGAGGAGGTCGTGCAGGTCGCTGACCGGGCCGCGGTGATGGCCCGGGGGCGGATCGTCGCCTGGTTCGCAGGAGACGAGATCACGACCGAGGTCTTGACCGAAGCGGCGGGAGGCTGACGATGACGGAAGCGGACGAGCCGACGCAGCTCGCCTCGGGCGAGGCCGCAGCGGAGGGGCCGGCAGTGACGACGCCTGCCGTGCGGACGCGCAGGGGACGATCGGTTCCCGAGCTCACGGCGCTGGTCGCGTTCTTCGTCGTCGAGGTCGTCTTCTTCTCCCTCAAGTCGCCGTACTTCTGGCACCCGCTCTCGACGAACGGGTGGGACAACTGGCTGAACATCCTGACCGCGGTCGCCGTCGCCGGCATCATCGCCGCCCCGGCGACGCTGCTGCTCGTGGCGGGCCAGTTCGACCTCTCCGTCGGCTCTGGAACCGCCTTCACGGGCGTGATGCTTGCGTACATGGTCGCCGGGCACGGCCTCTCGATCTGGGTCGGCGTGTTGCTCGTGCTGGCGGTCGGGCTCGGCATCGGATTGATCAATGGCTTCTTCGTCACGGTCGTCGGCGTCAACGCGTTGATCACGACGCTCGGCATGCTGGCAGTCCTGCGCGGGCTCGGGAAGGTGGTTTCCGGCGGGCAGACGCTGATCCTCGACAACTTCGGCAGTCTCGGCACGTCGCGGCCGTTCTGGAACATCCCAACTCCGGTGCTGATCCTCCTCGGTATCTTCGTCGTATTCTGGTTCATCATGCGCTACACGGTCTTCGGCAGGTCGATGTACGCGATCGGCGCGAACCCCGTCGCGGCGCGGTTGACAGGCATCCGCTCGAAGCGGCTGATCTTCGTGGGCTTCCTGCTCTCCGGCCTTTGCACCGCGCTCGGCGGCTTGATCCTGACGTCGCAGCTCGGCGCGGCGTCACCGGTCGCGTCGCTCGGCCTCGAGCTGTCGGTCGTGACCGCAGTGATCCTGGGCGGCGCGAGCCTGGCGGGTGGACGCGGAACGATTCTCGGCACGATCCTCGGCCTGCTGATCATCGGCGTGCTGAACAACGGCCTCATCCTGCTGAACATCGACCCGTTCTATCAGGAGGTCGCGCAGGGAACGCTGCTGATTGCAGCGGTGTCGCTCGACCAGCTGCGGATCCGGCTCACGTCGGGATAACGCCGTTGGAACGGATCTGCTTCACGTTCGCGATCAAGCCCGGAACAGAGGACGAGTACAGGCGCCGCCACGACGAGATCTGGCCCGAGCTGGTCGAGGCGATCCGGGAGGCGGGCATCCGCAACTACACGCTCTTCCGGCGCGGCCTGCAGATCACGGCGTACGCGGAGTGCCACCCGGACGCGGCGACGGCATTCGGCAAGGTCGCCGAGACCGACGTGAACGCACGCTGGGCAAGCTGGTTCGAGGACGTGATCGAACAGCTGACGGACGAGCAGGGGAACCTGTTCCGCGCCGACGAGGTCTGGCATCAGGACTAGCTTTCGGTCCCGACCGCCTCCCGGTTGCCGCTGCGCGCGCTGCGGTAGGCAGCGTCGAGGACCTCGACGGTGCGGGCACCGAGCTCGCCGGGCGCACAGTTTCGGACCTCCTTCCCGAGCGCGAGGTCGACGAGTGCGTGAGGCGGGCCGTCGCAGTCATAGACACCGTCCCCCGGCCGCACCGGCGGCTTCGTGTCCCCGTCCGCCGGGCTGTAGATCCAGAGGAGCTCGCGCTGGAGATCGCAGACGAGATGTCCTTCGCTGCCGATCGCGCGCAGCTCGATCTGGTGCTTGTTGCCGTCGTAGCCGAGATGCGCCGAGCCGCCCGCCATCACACCGACGGCGCCGTTCGTGAAGCGCAGCGAGCAGGCGTCGTAGTGCTCGACCGGCGAGTCGAGGATCGTCGACATGTAGGCGAACACCTCCTGGCCGCGGAGCTCCGTCAGCCAGAGCGCCAGCCCGAGCGCATGGGAGAGCTGCGCCTGGCCATAGCCCCCGCCCGAGATGCGCGGATCGGTCCACGTCGCCGCCTCGGGGATCGTCTCGGGGCTCGCCTGCGGGTAGGCACCGGTGTTCGAGAGCAGCTCGCGCGTCGCCGAGGTCATGTGCAGGACGACCTGTTCGACGGCGCCGATCCCCTTGCTCTCCATCAGCTCCTTGGCCGCGCGCAGCATCGGGCGGAAGTTCCAGCCGAAGGAACAGACCAGATGGAGGCCCTGGCGGTCGGCGGTCTCGGCCAGCTCCCACGCATCGGCGGGATCGATCGTCACCGGCTTCTCGACGAGCACGTGCGCACCGGACTCGAGCGCCGCCTTTGCGTGCTCGTGGTGCAAGCCGGTGGGGCTGGCCACGAGGCAGATGTCGATGCCCGCGTCGAGCACGTCGCGGTAGTCCTCACTCGCGATCTGGAAACCGAAGTCGTCCTTGATCTTCTGCAGCAGCTCCGGTCCCTTCCGCGACACACCGACGAATTCCAGCTCACCGCGGCGCTGCGCGAAGTTCGGCAGGTGGGACGCAACGGCCCACGACCCCGCGCCGATCACGCCGAGTCTCAGCTTCTTCGGCACTGGGAACTCCTCTCTCGCCAGGGCTGGAGCTCCGCTCCGTCACCCCAGCTCGGAATCGGTGCTTGCAACGGCTGGTCGACCCAGAGGAATCGACCGTTCAGGTCGCTCTCGAGAATTCGCAGCACGAGGTCGACCGCCTTCGAGGGCGGGTCGCCTCCCGTCTCGTCCACCCAGTGTGCCCACTCGCTGAAGGGCCGGGCCACCTCCCCGAGGCGCGCCGCCTGGTCGCGGATGTCGGCCCACATCGCCGTGCGGACGTCGCCGGGATGGATCACGTTCGCCGTGACGCCCGTGCCCTCGAGGTCCGCGGCCAGGTGCCGCGTCAGCTGGTTGAGCGCGGCCTTGGCGGTTGCGTAGGCGCTCCCGAGGGCGCCGGGAGGATGGAGCGAGGCCGCGGAGGTGACGTTGATGATCCGGCCCCAGCCCGCCTCGATCATGCCGCCGACGAAGGCGCGGGACGTCAGATAGGGCCCGATCGCGTCGACCGTCACGGTCTCGACCCAGGCGGCCGGGTCGGTGTCGCGAAAGCGCTCGAGCGGACCGAACGTCCCCGCCGCGTTGAAGAGGATCGTCGGCGTGCCGAGCTGCTCCACGACCTGGCGCACAAGCCGCGCAACCTGTTCAGGGTCGCGGACGTCGGTGCGGAAGCGCTCGGCTGTGCGCGAGACGGAAGCAACCTTGACGCCACGTACGGCCAGCGCGTCAGCCACGTCCTTGCCCAGCCCGCGGCTCCCGCCCGTCACGACGGCGACAGCGTCGGAGAGCTCGGTCATGCGGACTGCCGCGTCGCTTTCGTGTCGAGGTGAAAAATCTCCCGCAGGTCGCCGGCGTCCACGATCCCATCCTCCGTGAAGCTCATCAGGGGCTTGAAGAGCTCCCCCCAGCGCTCGTGCACCTCCGTGCGCCACAACCGATCCCAGGCGCCCTCGTCGAGGATCTCCGAGTAGTAGAAGATCATGGGATCGGCCTCGAATGCGGTCATGGTTGCGATGCCGCTGCGCTCGATCTCCTCGACGAGCTCGGGCCAGATCTTGTCGTGGTGCTCCTTGTACTCGGCTAGCGCGCCGGGCTTGAGCCGCAGCGTGAACGCTCGACGGATCATGGGATTCCTGCCTCCTGGTTCTCCGGCGCCTCGCCGGTGTTGATCGCGTGCAAGAGCGAGCGGGAGCTGAATGACTCGGCGCGGCGATCGGCGACGATCCGCCCGCGATAGAAGACGAGAATCCGGTCGCAGAGGCCGAGGAGCTCGGGCAGCTCCGTCGAGCGCAGGAGGACGATCCGACCGTCGCTCGTGACGCGTCGGACGAGTCGGAAGATCTCGCTCTTCGCGCCGACGTCGACGCCGCGCGCGGGATCGTCCAGCAGGATCACCTCGGGTTCGATCTCGAGCCACTTGCCGATGACGATCTTCTGTTGGTTGCCGCCGGAGAGCTGGTGGACCTGCGCCCACGGCGAGGGCGTCTTGATCTGCACGTTCTCGATCTGCCGGTTGGCAGCGGCGGCGAGATCGCGCCGAGGCAGCCAGGGCGAGCGGCGCCGCAGGGCGCCGGCGGAGACGTGCGCGATGTTCCGTGCGACGTCGCTCGCAAGCATCAACCCCTGGTGCCGGCGGTCGGCCGGCACGAGGCTGATCCGTCTACGCGCGGCCGCCGTGGCCGAGCGCGGCAGACCACTGCCGTCGGGGAAGATGGCCGTGCCCGCGTCGGCGCGGCGGGAGCCGAAGAGGACGCCGAGCAGATCGGAGACGCCCGAGCCCTCGATCCCGGCGAGCCCGACGATCTCGCCGGCGCGCGCCTCGAAGCTGACGTCGTACAGCCGGCGGCGTAGCGACACGTGCTCGACCCTGAGGGAGCGCGCGCGAGACTCCGGGCTTCTTTCCGGTCGTTCGGGATAGAGCTCGTGCTCCTTCCGCCCGATCATCGCCTCGACGACAGCCCTCATCGTCAGGTTGGCCCGGTCCTCGGTCAGCACGACCTCGCCGTTTCGCATCACCGTGATCCGGTCGGCGATCTCGAACACCTCCTCGAGCCGATGCGAGACGTAGAGCACCGTGATCCCGCCGCCCGTGAGCCGGCGCAGGACGGCGAAGAGGCGACCGGTCTCCTCCTCGCTGAGCGCCGAGTTCGGTTCGTCGAGGATCAGGATCAGCGGCTCCGAGAGCAGGACGCGGCAGAGCTCGACGAGCTGCTGCTCCCCGATCGGGAGGAATCCGACCTGCTTGTCGAGGTCGACCTCGAGGCCGATCTCCGCGAGCACAGGCGCTGCCCGGTCGGCCATCTCCTTCGTCGAGACCAGGCCGTGCCGCCGCGGCTCGTGGTTCACGAAGAGATTCGCGAGCACCGAGCGGTTCGGGAAGAGGCTCAGCTCCTGGTAGACGATCCCGATCCCTCGCTCGCGCGCGGTGTGCGGCGTCTGCGCCTCGAAGACCTCCTCGCCGAGAGCGATGCTGCCTCCGTCCGGCCGGACCGACCCGGCGAGCACCTTCATCAGCGTCGACTTTCCGGCGCCGTTCTCGCCGACGACGGCGTGCACCGAGCCGGGCGCCGCCTCGAAGTCGACGCCGTTCAGCGCCTGGACGCCGCCGTAGTGCTTCGTCAGGCCCCGGATCGAGATCGCCGAGGAACGGGAGGACGGCCCCGAGGGGCCGTCCTCCCCGTGCTGCTCCACCTCACCGACTCGCATTCGCGATCGGTTCGATGTGCTTCCGCCAGTTCGCAAACACACCCTTGCCCGAAAAGAGCCGCTTGTAGAACGCGTGCTGCGCCCGCGAGTTCGTCTGGAAGCCCTTGATCTGCGCCGGCGTCAACCTCGGCAGGCCGTAGGGCTCGACGACACCCGACTTCGTGATGATCTCGGCTCCGGAGGAGATGAAGCCGCCCTTCGGCAGCGCCTTCCGGGAGCGGAGGGCGTCGACGATCATCTTGATCGGGAGATAGCCCTGGATGTAACCGGTCTGGCCCATCGAGATCAGGCCGTGACCGCCCGCGATCGCGGCCAGGTTCCCGAGGGTCGGATCGCCTCCCGCGGTGATGAACTTGTCGCCGTTCTGGCTGTTCAGCTTGCCGAGCGTCTCGAGATCCTGGGCGCAGACGCCGATCAGGGCCTTCGCGTCAGGGTTCGCGGCGATCAACTGCTGCCACGCCGTGTAGTTCTTGGTCGGATCGCCCGTGACGTCGAACGGGCCCTTGACCGTCACACCCCTGCCGAGGCCGCGCTTCACCCCCCTGATCCGGTCGACGAGCGCCGGGAAGCCAGGAGCGCAGGTGCCGATCAGCACCTTGCCTCCGCCGCCCATCTTGGCCCGCACGGCCTTGCCGAGGATCGCCCAGTCGCCAACCGACCGTTCCCCGACATACGGGGCGTGCACGCGGGTGCTGAAGATGTTGAACTCGACGATCGGCTTCCCTTGAGCGACCAGCGCATTGAGACCGCTGGCCATCGAGTCACCGGTGATCGAGGTCGCCACACCGTCAGCGCCGGAGGCGAACAGGTCCTGCACCATCTTGAGCTGGGCCGCGGGATCGAAGGCGGGGGTACCCTCGACCTTCACGTTGACGCCGAGATCCTTGCCGGCGTCGCGTGCAGCCTGCTCGACCTGCTTGATGAACGGGTTCCCGACGGCGTGCGTGACGAAGCCGATCGTCAGCTTCTTCGCCTGGGCAGACCGGCTCGTGTTCGTGCTGCCGACCGCGGCTGCGGTCGCGACGGCTGCCGTCAGGAGCAGGCAGACGATGAGAATCAGCGATCTTTTCACGGCATGGTTCCTTTCGAGAGATGGATCCGGCTCGGAGGGACGGGAATGCTGTTCCGGACCTAGTCGGCGCTGATCGCCCTCCTTTCACCTGTTCGGCGCCGCTGCCATTTGATCGCCTGGTCGAGCGAGACCGCGACGATGATCACTGCGCCCGTGACAAAGGTGCTCCAGGTCGAGTCGATACCGAAGAAGACGATCCCGCTCGAGATCGTGGCGATGATCAGCACGCCGATCAGCGCGCCGATCACGGTGCCCATGCCGCCCGACAGCGGCGTGCCGCCGATGATCACGGCGGCAACGACGGCGAGCAGGAACTGGCCCCCCGAGGAGGGGTCGACCGAGCCGAACGAGCCGACGTAGAGGCTCCCGGAGAGCCCGCAGAAGGCGCCGACGAGCACCAGCACCGCCACGCGCGTCCGTGCGATCGGGATGCCCGCGAGCCGCGCCGCCTCGGCATTGCTCCCGATCGCGAGGACGCGGTAGCCGAAGCGGGTGCGGTGGAGGATCAGGTGGAGGACGAGCGCAAGGGCGACGAAGACGATCGCCAGCACGGGAACCGGGCCCGTGATCGGAAACGAGCCGATCCGCTTGTTGGCCGTGGTGAAGAAGCTGCCCGAGACGTTCGGCGGCACGACGGCGGCAGACTTGTTCACGACGAGCGACAGCCCCTGGAACATCGAGTAGGTGCCGAGCGTGACGATGATCACCGGGAGCGCTAGGCCGACGCTGAGCAGACCGTTGAGCAGCCCGAGGCTCGCGCCGAAGAGGACCCCGAGCACGGCCGCGATCCACGGGGCGACGCCGTGCACCATCGCGAGCGCTGTGATCACCGCGGAGAAGTTGAAGTTCCAGCCGACCGAGAGGTCGATCTCCCCGAGGGCGAGCAAGAAGACCGTTGCCAGCGAGATGATCCCGAAGAACGAGTTGCTCGCGATCAGGTTGAGCAGGTTTCCGTGTCGGACGAAGTCGCTGTTGTGGACGCCGATCAGCGCGACCAGCAGCACGAGGGCGGCGAAGACGCCGAGCTCCTCCGGCACGCGACTCGTCCAGGCGGGCAGCCGGAGCCGCGGCGAGGTCTGCGTGCCCGGCTCGCGAATGCCCGTCTGCTCCGTCAAGCGCGGCCTCCGGCGCGCAGTCTGAGCTCGCCGGCCACCCGGCGGTACCAAGAGCTGTCAGCGGCGACATGCATGATTTGTGTGGGGATCTCCCCTGCCGTGGCCCCGACACGTACGAGATCCTGGAAACGGTTCCTACCACATCGCCGGTGGACTTACCACCGCGGAAGGACGCTCGGTTCCGCGCGCGGCTCGCGCGGAACCGAGCCGGAGCGCTAGAGCAATGCGGAGACGGCTTCGGCGATCGCGTCGGCGCTGGGGATGATCGCGTCCTCGAGGGAAGGGCTGTACGGGATCAGTAGGTGCTCGGGCAGGCTGACGGCGCGCGGCGGGCTCTTCCATGCGATCCCCCCCATCGCGAGCTCCGAGATCACGGTCGCTCCCCAGCCGCCCCGGTGGACCTGCTCCTCCGCGATCACGAGCCTGCCGGTCTTCTCGACGCTGGCGCGGATCGTGTCGAGGTCGAGCGGGCGCAGCCAGCGCAGGTCGATCACCTCGGCGCTCACGCCCCGCTCTGCAAGAGCCTCGGCCGCGGCGAGGCTGCGATCCGTCATCAGCAGCGTCGAGACGATCGTGACGTCGGTGCCCTCGCAGTCGATCGACGCCTTCCCGACCTCCGCGATCCCGCCGTCTCCGCGGGCAACCGCGCCCTTGCGCCCGTAGAGGCCCTTGTGCTCGAAGATCAGCACGGGGTCCTCGTCGCGGATCGCCGCCCGCAGCAGCCCGTATGCCCCTGCCGGTGTTCCGGCGCAGGCGATCTTGAGGCCGGGGAGTCCCATGAACCAGGACTCGCCGGTTGCCGAGTGCTGCGTGCCGAACCGCCCGGTGCCGCCGCCGATCGAGCGAACCGTGACGGGAACCGTACACTGGCCGCCCGACATGAAGCGGAACTTCGGCAGCTCCTCGACGATGGCGTCGCCTGCGGTCGGGAGAAAGTCGCTGAACATGATCTCGACGACCGGCCGGAGGCCGGTCACCGACATCCCGATGGCGACGCCGACGAACGTGTTCTCGCAGATCGGTGTGTTGAGCACTCGCTCGGGGAAGCGCTCCGCGAGCCCACCGTTCGTCTTGAAGACGCCGCCGTCGGCGCCGACGTCCTCCCCCATCAGCAGCACCCGCTCGTCGTGCTCCATCTCGTCGAGCAGCGCCGCGTTGACCGCCTGGCGGTAGGTGAGCTCGGTGGTGGCGCCGGCCGCCGGCCGCTCGGTCGCCTCAGCGTGCGTAGACATAAGCCTCGATCTCCTCAAGCGTGGGGTTGGGCGCCGACTTGGCGCGGTCGGCCGTGTCGTCGACCTGCTGCTGGATCTCGTCCCGGAGGATCGACTGATCGTCGTCGGAGAGCCCGAGGCTCGCGCCGAGCAACGTGATCGGGTCGCGGAGCTTCCAGGTTTCGAGCTCACCCGCCGGGCGGTACTTCGCCGGATCGGTTCGCGAGTGGCCGCGGAAGCGGTAGGTCTTCATCTCGATCAGCGAGGGGCCCTCGCCGCCGCGGGCGCGCTCGACAGCCTGGCCGACCGCATCGCGAACGACGTCGATGTCCTGGCCATCGACGATCGAGCCGGGCAGGCCGTTCGCCCTGGCTCGCTCGGCGATGTCGTCCACGGAGGTCGTATCCCGCAGCGGGGAGTACTCGCCGTAGAGGTTGTTCTCGACGATGAAGACGACGGGCGCCTTCCAGACGGAGGCCATGTTCAACGCTTCGTGGAAGGTGCCGATGTTTGTGCCCCCGTCGCCCATGAAGGTGATCGCGACGCGGTCGGAGCCCTGCAGCTTCGCGGACATCGCGGCGCCCACCGCGACCGGCAGCCCGGCGCCGATGATCGCGAACGCGCCGAGCAGCCCGCGGGAGTGGTCGGTGAAGTGCATCGAGCCGCCGACACCCTTGCAGCAGCCCGTCGACCGCCCCATCAGCTCGGCGAAGCAGGACTCCATCGGAACGCCGCGTGCGAGCGCGTGCCCGTGCCCGCGGTAGGTGATCGTCAGGTAATCATCGTCACGCAACGCGGCGATCGCGCCGACCGAGACGGCCTCCTGGCCCTGGCAGAGGTGAGTCGTTCCCTCAACGAGCCCCTCCATGAACAGCTCCTGCACCTTCTCCTCGAAGAGTCTGATCTCCACCATCCGCCGATACCAGCTGAGGCGTTCCTCGTCCGTCGTCATCGCATCTCCTCGTCGTCGAGCAGCGTCGGGTTCTCGAGCGCCTGCTTGAAGGTATTCATGAACCGGCCGGCCTCGGCGCCGTCGACCGCCCGGTGATCCGCGCTCAGGGTCGCGGTCAGCACCAGGCGTGGGACGAGCCGATCGCCGTCGTACCGCGGCACGCGATAGGCCCTGCCCGTCGCGAGGATCGCGACCTGAGGCGGCGTCACGATCGCCGCGAAGGCGCTGACCTCGAACATGCCGAGATTGCTGAGGGTGAAAGTGGCGTCGGTCAGCTCGGAGCCACGCAGCTTGCCGGTACGGGCCCGCTCGACGAGATCGCGCAGCGCGGCCGAGACCTCGAGCGTCGTCAACGCATCGCAGCCGATGAGAGCCGGCGCGATCAGCCCGTCGTCGAGCGCGACCGCGACCCCGACGTTGATCGAGCGCATCCGGAGGAGGCCCTCCTCGCCCCAAACCGCGTTCAGCTCGGCGTGAGCACGGAGCCCCGCGGCCGCGGCCCGTACGAGCAGGCTCGTCAGGGTGACGCGCTCCCCGGACTCGGCGGCGAGCCGCTCGGTCTCAGCCACCGCAGCGTCCATCACCACCTCGGTCGCGACGTAGAAGTGGGGAGCCTCCTGCTTGCTCTTCACCATCCGGCGTGCAATCGCGCTGCGCATGCGCGAGAACTCGACGAGCGTGCCCTGTTCCAGCGGTGAGCTCAGTCGGGGCTCTCGATGTAGCCGATGACCTGGCCGACAGCGACCTCTTCGCCGGCGGCGCTGACGATCTCGGCAAGCGTACCGGTGTGGAGGGACTCCATCTCGACCGCGCTCTTGTCCGTTTCCACCTCGACGATCGGGTCGCCCCGCCGCACGTCGTCCCCGACGGCCTTCAGCCAGGACCCGATCGTGCCGGTCTCCATGTCGTAGCCCAGGTTCGCCATCTTGATCTCGAGACGCATGCGCCGACCATAATCCTCTCTCGCCGCTTCGGCGTTGACAGCCAGGGACGTCCGACCGTACGCTCCGAATCGTCGTCGCTCCCGCCCATCCTGGAACCGCTTCCAGCCCAAGTCTAACCCGGGCCGTCCGACCGGGTCAACTCCGGCTGCGCGTGGCGACGGGCTGAGCGCCGCGCTCCTGGGGCTGGCCGCCGCCGCCGCGCTCGCCGCCGCCGCCGTCCTGAGCCGCAGGTTCGCGCTCCGCTACCCCGCCCGTCAGCTGCCGGGGCCGCTGTTCGCGCTCAACGCGGCTGTCGTCGCGCCGGCAGCCCCCTTCGGCGGTTGGACGGTCTCCTGGCACATCGCCGCGGTGCTCGGCGCCTCGGTCATCGTGATGATCGTCACCGCCGTCGCGATCTTCGAACTCTTCGCGGGGGGGAGCGCGACGGCCGTCACCGCCGGCACCGCAGTCAGCCCGCTCGCCGCCGTCCTCTTCTCTGCCCTCCTCCTTCCCGTCGGCGCGTCGCCGACGGAGATCGCGGCCGCGGCGATCGTCGCGACCGCTGTGCTCGCGGCGCTGACGGACTCCTTCGCCGACCTGACGCGCGGACGCGCTGCCACGCTCCTCATCACCGCGGCCGGGGGAAACGGGCTCCTGACGGTGCTGGGCAAGCAGCTCCTCGACGCCGGCGCGGGTGTCGTCGAGATCTACCTCGTCCGCACGAGCCTCGCGGCGGCCGTGCTGATGGCGCTCTTCCCGCCACGCGACTTGCCGGTGCGCGAGCTCCCCCGGATGGCCATCCGCGCCAGCGCGATCACCGCGTCGTTCCTGCTGATCCTCGCGGGATTGAAGCGGGGAAGCCCGACCTCCGTGCAGACCATGGTCGCGACGGCACCTCTGATGCTGATCGCAGCGGAGCTCGCCTTCCGCAAGCGGCGCCCATCGGGCCGCGTCGTGCTCGCGGCGCTCTTCGCACTCGCCGGCGTCGCCGTCGTGCTCGGTTCGAGCGCACGTTGAGCGAACCGTCAGGCCGCGGGCTGGTAGATCTCGAACGAGATGCCGTCGGGATCGTGGAAGTAGGCGACGCGCGCCCCGCGGTTGGGGCCGGTGTCGACCTCGACAGGACCGTCTGCCCTCGACGGCCGGGCACCGGCCTGCACGGCGCGGTTCCAGGCCGTGTCCGCGTCGGAGACACGCAGGCAGATGTGCACGTTCCCGGGATTCGCGCGGGCATCCGGGTTGGGGCTCCTCTCGACTTGGTAGTCCAGAAGCTCGAGCAGCCCGCCGCCGGGAAGGTCGATCAGGGCGGCCTCGATCGCCACGCCCGGATAGCCGACGCTCTCGCCGAGGTAAGGCCGGTCGAGACGGCCGCGAAAGCGGGCACGCGCTCCCAGCAGCCTCTCCCAGAACGCGACCGACCGCTCGATGTCGGCGACGGAGAAGCCCACGTGGTGCACGCCTTCGAGCCAGGTGACGGCCGTCATCGCGCGGCGAGACTACTGCACGCGGCGACGAGTACGATCCGCCTGTGACGGCGACGCGGGCCCTGGTCGAGCGCGCGCTGGCGCGTGTCGCGGAGGCTGACGGACGTCCCCTCGATGCCGTGGCCGGCCGCTCGTTCTTCGACTTCGCCGCCTGCGTCCAGGGCGGACGCGGGGCGCTGGACGCCGCCTGGGCCGACCCCGCCGGACGGCTGGCCCTCGAGGCCCACGCGCTCGACCGCGACGACCTGCACGCCGCGACGCTCACGCATCCGGGCGGGATCGTCTGGCCGGCCGTCCTCGCCGCCGGGCGAGCTGCGTCCGGCCGGCAAGCCGTCGCCGCCGCCGCGCTCGGCTACGAGGTTGTCACTGCCGTGGCAACCCTGCTCGGGCGGGACGCGAGGCGCCACTGGCACGTCGCCGCGCTCGCCGGCGCGCCCGGTGCGGCGGCGGCCGCCGCGAGCGTCTCCGGCGCGGGAGCCGACGTCGTGACCGCCGCGGCCGGGCACGCGCTGTCGGTCGCGGGAGGCTCGATCCAGTGCATGCTCGAACGCTCCGGCACGCGGCTGCTCCATCGGGCGCACGCGGTCCGGAGCGGTCTCGACTGCGCAGGTGCGGCGTCCGCCGGCCTGGGCGCGACCCGGCGCGGGCTCGAGTCGCCGAACGGTCTTCTCGCCGCGGTCGGGAGCGACGTCGATCCGTGGGCGGAGCCACCCGGCGGCACCCCCGCGCTCGCCGCCACCTCGCTCCGTCCGTGGGCGGCCACGGGGTTCGCGCAGGCGGCGGTGGACGCAGCCCTGGAGCTCGGGCCGCTCCCGGCGGACGATGTCGCGGCCGTGTCGATCTCGCTGTCCGCCGGGGGCGCGGCGCTCGCCGGGAACCTCCGGCCGGAGACGAACGAGGAGGCATGGTGGAGCGTCGCGCATGCAGCGTGCGTGGCTCTGGTCGCGGGCGGGGAGGCGCTCGAACGCGGGTTGACAAGCGATCCCGCCGTGACGGCGCTGCTCGGACGGTGCACCGTGACCGCGGGCCGTGCGGATCTCGGAGCCGACCTCGAGGTGGAGCTCCGGAGCGGTGCCAGGCGGACCGCGACCGTGCCGTTCGCGCTCGGCCACCCGAGCCGCCCGCTGAGCGACGAGCAGCAGCTCCTGAAGTGGCGGCGGGTGGCGGCCGGCGACGGCACGGAGGCCCTCGAGCGCTGCCTCGCGATCGCGGACTACCCGTTTGCCGAACTCGCCGACTCGGTGCTCGGGCGATCCGATTAGGCGATCATGCCGTGCCGTTCGAGGCTCGCGACGGCCTTCGCCAGTGCCTCCATCCCCGGAAAGTCCGCGGCCGCGAGCGGGGCCGAAAGACGACCCTGGGAAACGACATGGAGGCGGTCGGCAACCTCGAACACCTCGGGGATCTCGGTGCAGAACATCACGACGGAGTTCCCCTCGGCGGCGTACGCGCGGAGGATCTCGTAGATCTCGGCCTTGCTCGCGATATCCACCCCCCGAGTCGGCTCCTCCAGCGAGAGGACTTCGGGCCGTCGCGCCACGGCGGACGCGATCGCGACCTTCTGCTGGTTGCCGCCGCTCAGCGAACGAACGGCGATGTCGATCCCGTCGCTCTTGACGCGGAAATCGGCCAGCAGCTCCTGCGCGAGCTGCCGCATCCGCCGCCGCCGCAGCCCGACGATACCGGAGATCTGCCGGTCGAGCCTGATCACCAGGTTCTCCCCGACCGTCAGGTTCGTGAACAGGCTCGACGCGCGATCGGCCCCGACATAGGCGACATGCGAGGCGAGCCTCGGCGCACGCACGGGCCGGCCCCCGATCTCGACCGCGCCCCGCACCCGTTGCAGGCCTGCCGTGGCGCGAACGATCTCGCGCGCGCCGGAGCCCTCGACGCCGATCAGTGCCGTGATCGCGCCCGCAGGCGCCTCGAAGTCCAGCTCCGAGAAGGCACCATCCCGGTCGGTCAGCCCCGCGAAGCGAAGACCCGGCGCGAAGGCGCCGGCCTGCGGCGCCTCGCCCGTTACCCGCCCGATCGCGACCTCGAGCCCGCGGACGAGTGTCTGTGCGATCTCCTCGGCAGTCAGCGCCTCACCCTCGAGCAGGCGCACGCAGCGACCGTCGACGATCACGCCCACGCGGTCGGCGTTCGCAGCGAGCTCGGTGAGCCGGTGGGAAATCAGCATCACGACGTGTCCCGTGTCTGCGAGCCTGCGCATCAGGCGGAAGAGCTCGGCCGACTCCTCCGGCGTCAGCGCCGAGTTCGGCTCGTCGAACAGAACGAGGCGTGCATCGCGCACGAGGGCCCGAGCGATCTCGGTGCGCTGCTGCAGCGCGAGCCCGAGCGAGCCGAGGGGGACGTCGATCACGGGAATGATGCCGAGCTCATCGAAGAGCGGACGGTTCGCGGGGTCGACCCGGGGCCACCACGCCCCGCTCTGCTCCCGTCCGGCGACGATATTCTCGCCGACCGTCAGGTTCGGGAAGAGCTGCGGCTCCTGGTGCACGACCGCGACGCGGTGTGAGCCGAGCTGACTCGACCACGCCTCGCCGTCGACGAGCACCTCGCCGCTGTCGCGCTCCACTTCCCCCGCCAGGATCTTCACCATCGTGCTCTTGCCGGCGCCGTTCGGGCCAGCGATACCGAGAATCTCGCCCGGCTGCGCATCGAGGAAGAGGCCGGCGAGCGCGACGGTGTCTCCGTAGGCCTTGCGCAGGTCCCGGATGATGATGCCGCTCTCCCCGGGCGAGGTCACGTGCGCCGGCTCGTCGTGAACCGGTCGATCACGACGGCTCCGATCGTCACCGTCCCGAGCAGAACCTGCTGTGCGAACGGGCCGGCCGCGATCAGCGCGAAGCCGTTCGCGAGCACCGCGAGCAGCAGCGCCCCGGTGAGCGTGCCGATCGCCGTGCCCTTGCCGCCCGCAAGGCTCGCGCCGCCGATGATCACCGCCGCAAACACCGGGAAGAGGTACGACTGCCCGTCGTTCGGGCCGGCCGAGCCGATGAAGGAGAAGTCGAGCAGACCTGCCAGGCACGCGCTGCACGCACAGACGACGAAGGCGACGAACGTGTAGCGGTGCACCGGCAGCCGTGCGATCTGCGCCGCCGCTCTGCTGCCGCCGATCGCCTTCAACCGGAACCCGAACAGCGTGCGGCCGAGGACGAACCCGAGGATGACGAGGAGGGCGAGCGACCAGAGCCCCTGCTCCGGGAACTTCCACGGTAGCGTGGCGTTGCTGAGATTGGAGAAGAAATGGAACTCGCTCTTCGGGACGGTGTCGCCCTGTGGCGGAAATTCGGCGCTCAGATTCTGGGTCTTGCCGATATAGAGCGTGAACCCGAAGACGAGCGTACTCGAACCCAGGGTGGCGATGAACGAGGGGATGCCGACGACCGCGGTGAAGAACGCGTTGAAGAGACCAACTGCCGCCGCCGCGAGAAATGCGATCAGGATCGCGAGGTAGACGGGTACCGCATGCGTGATCCAGAGCACCGCCACGATGTTCGTGGAGAGGCCGTAGACGTTCGCGAACGAGAGGTCGATCTCCCCGGCAATGATCACCAGGGTCAAGCCGAGCCCCATGATCGCGATCGTGCTGAGGCCGCGCACGATGCCGAGCAGGTTGTCGACCTGCAGCATCTGTCCGTGCGTACGAATCGAGAAGTAGGCCCCGACGATGATCACCGCGAGCGTGACGCCGCCGATGCGGGCGATCGTGCTGCGAGTCCTGTCGAGCCGACGGGTCGCCCCGCGAGTGCTCGGCGGTGTGGAGGCGGATTCGTTCACGGAGGCGAAGGGTCGACCGGCGGCGCGGTCCCGGGCGGGTCCCGGGGGCCGCGCGGCCGGTCAGTGTCCTGAGGCGTTTACTTCTTCCCGAGCAGCTTGTTCAGCTCGGCCAGCGCCTGCTTGTAGTTCTGCTTCGTGACGACGGAGAGGTGCTGCGTGTTCGGCAGGACCTTCCCGGTCTTGAGGAAGGTGGCGCATGCCAGGGCGCCGAAGCCCGCCTGCTCCGGCCACTTCTGGTCGAAGAGGGCGATCTGCGTGCCCTGCTTGAGTGCGTCGACCTGCTCCGGCGTGACGTTCCAGCCCACGCTGTACGCCTTGCCGGCCCGCCCCGCGTCCTTGATCGCGCGGGCCGCGTAGCCGGCACCGATGTCGACGTTCTCGATCACGTCGACCGTCTTGCCCACGCCCGTGAGGAAGGCCTTGTAGGCGTCGTACGTCTTTGCCGGGTCATAGGTGACGCCGAGCGGGCTCTGTTCGGTCGTGATGAACTTCGCGCCCGGGATCGCCTTCTGGATGCCGAGGCGGAAGCCCTTCATCCTCCCCTGTGCCCAGAATTGCGATGGGTCGCCGCCGGAGACGGCGAAGGTCTTGAACTTCAGGTGGTGCTTCTTCATGTAGGCCACGACGGTCGCCGCCGCGGTCGCGCCCTCCTTCAGCGGAATCTGGGTGAAGTTCGTCAGTTCGTTCCCGTTCGAGGTCACGCCGACCGTGAAGACCGGGATGCCTTGCTTGAGCACCTGATCCGCGATCGACGTGAAGCCGGTGCTGTTCGACGGCTCGATCGAGAGGCAGTCGATCTGGTTCGTCGCGAGGAGCGCCCGGATCTGGGAGATCTGCTGCGGGATGTCGCCCGCAGGCACCGACGGGGCGATCGCCTTGCCGCTGAGCGGATAGATCTTGTTGGCGTCCGACAGGGTCTTCTTGTATCCCGCGAGGTACTGCTGCGAGAAGCCCTGGATCGCTGACGACTGGTAGGAGAAGACGTAGTTGATCCGCTGGTGCTTCTTGACTTTGCCCGCGATCCGCTTGTTGAGGGTGAAGGTGCTGCCGTCCTTGAGCTTCACCGTCCACTTGTTCTTGGCGGCGGTGGCTCCTCCGACTGCCGCGAAGACCAGCACTCCCAGCGCGATCGAGATCGCTACGACGACGGCTCTTCGCTTCCAGGCGTGACGCGAGCTTCCGTACCTCATGGCGCGTTACCTCCTCGCCGACCGCCGACGGGCTCGTCGCCCGTCGTCGGCGGACGCTAGTTGGAATCGTTTGCAACCTTCTCTCACCCGGACCGAGGCGTCAAGGGCGACGCCCGTCAAATCTTCGCCCGCCGGAAACCGCCGTCGATGCACATGATCTCGCCGGTCACGAAGCTCGCCGCGTCCGAGAGCAGGAAGGCGATCGCGGCGGCAACTTCCTCCGGACGGCCGAGACGGCCCAGTGCATGCGCCCGCTCCGCCGTCTCGCGCGCAACCACGCCGCTCTCGAACCCCGGCCGGACGAAGGCTGTGTCGATCATCCCGGGCGCGACGGCGTTGACCCTGACGCCGGCCGGCGCCCACTCGACGGCGAGCGTCTGCGTCAGCCCCGCGACGCCGCACTTGCTCGCGATGTAGGGCAGCCGCTTCGGGAAGCCGAAGAAGATCGAGATCGAGCTCAGGTTCACGATCGAGCCGCTGCCACGCTCCACCATCGCGCGGCCGGCCGCCTGGCAGAACGAGAAGGTTCCGCCGAGGTTGACGGAGAGCACGCGGCTCCACTCCTCGAAGGTGAGGTCGAGCGCGGCCGCATGCAACTGGATGCCGGCGGCATTGACGAGCCAGTCCGGCGGGCCGAGCTCAGCCGTCGCCGCGTCGACCGTCGCGACGACTGCCTCGTGGTCTCCGACGTCGCAGGGGTAGGCCGTGACCCGGCCGTCGGCCGCGAGCTCGTCCGGCAGGCCGGCGAGGTCGACCGCGGCAAGCTTGAGGGACGAGTCGGCGCCGAGGAGTGCCAGCGACGTCGCGAGCCCGATTCCGCCCGCGGCGCCGGTCACGAGTGCGACTCTCATCGGTCGAGCCGGTACCTCTGGACGACATCCTCGAGCACGTCGAGGCCGAGCCCCGGCCCCTGCGGCTGCGGCATGAAGCCGTGCTCGTGGACGACCGGGTTCGCGACCAGTTCGTACTGCGCGACGTCCCGGATCGGCTTCACCTCGAACTGCTTGCAGACGGGCGAGGCCCAGCTGACGGCGAGGCTGACCGCGGAGACGATCGCGGTTGACCAGGCGTGCGCGTTCGCCTCCGTGCCGGCGCCCTCGACCCGCTCGACGGCGTGCCCGAACGCCGTCAGCCCTTCGGCACGCCCGGGATCGAAACCGAGCACGTCACACGTCCCGGTTGCGAGTACGCGCTCGACGCCCTCGACGCCGAACTCCTTCTCGCCGTACGCGATGCGCGTGGACGTCTTCTCGTGCAGCGTCTTGTAGCCATCGGGGTTCCAGTGCCCTAGGGGCTCCTCGACCCAGTAGAGGTCGTGCTCCTCGAAGGCGCGCACCCGCGCGACCGCCTCGGCGACATCCCACTGAACGGCAACGCCCATGTCGAGCATGATCGTCTTGTCCGGACCGATCGCCTCGCGCGCGCGGCGCATGTACTCCACGTCGCGGTCGTGCTCGAAGCCCAGGCGCGCATCGCCCCGCTTGCCGAAGCCGACCTTGAAGCCGTGGAGCCCATCCGACACCCACTCGGCGGCCTGCGAGGCGAGTTCGCCGAGGTCGGCTTTCGCCGCGTGGCCCGAGGCGATCGCTGGCAGCTTCTCCTTGGTCGGCCCGCCGAGAAGGTCGAGCACCCGCGCGTCAAGTGCCTTGCCCTTCAGATCCCACGCGGCGATGTCGATCGCCGCGATGGCCATCGAGGCGATGCCGCCGTTCCCGTACCACCAGGAGTGACTCTTCAGCGCACGCCAGATCGTCTCGGTCTGCAGCGGGTCCATGCCGATCACGACCTCGCCGAGCGCGTCGATCAGCGTCGCCGCGGCGTGCGCAGCCTCGGGCCAGTAGGCGACCCCCTCTCCCCAGCCGACAAGCCCCTCGTCGGTCGTGACCCGGGCAAGACAGACGTAGCGCGTCCTGCCGTCGTCGTTTGGCTCGGGATAGCCGATCGGGATCGACTCCACTGACTTGATGCGCATTCGGCCTCCAGCTGGTCGCGGTCCGGATGTTGAGCGACGCTAATGGAACCGATTCCGAGAGGCAAGCACGGCCGCCGATTGATTTCCCCGGAGTCCTCTGCTTGGCTTCGAAGCTGGAAACGATTCTGAGGGGGCGAATGGAACGTCGAGCTGTGGTGACGGGAGCCGCGAGCGGGATCGGCAGGGGCGCCGCCGAGCGCCTCCTGCTGGAGGGCGTCTCCGTGGTGGCCGTCGATCGGGACGCCGTTGGCCTCGAGCCGCTCCGCGAGGCCGGAGCCTCGGTCCTCGTCGCGGACCTGGCGAACGAGGACGGCCGCGAGCGAATCGTCGCAGCCGGAGGCGGCGCCGACTATCTCGTCAACTCGGCCGGCATCATCAGGATCAAGCCGATCCTTGAGTGCACCGTCCAGGACTGGCGGGAGATCTTCGCGGTCAACGCGGAGGCGGTCTTCTTTCTCTGCCAGCAACTCGGGTCACGCCTGCGCGACGGCGGCGCGATCGTCAACCTCTCGTCGAGCTCGGCCAAGCTCGCGACCACCGTCGAGGTCGCCATCTACGCGGCATCGAAGACGACGGTGACCTCGATCACGCGCTCGTTCGCGTACGCCTACGCGCCCCGCCGGATCCGCGTGAACGCCGTCTGCCCGGGGATCGTCGACACGCCGATGCAGGACCGCGTACTCGCGGAGGTGGCTCCGCTCCGGGATCTGACCGCGGAGGAGCTGAGCGATGCCCGGACCGCCGCGGTGCCGCTCGCTCGCGGCAGCACGCCCGAGGAGTGCGCAGGCCTGATCTGGTTCCTGCTCTCGGACGAGGCCGGCTACATGACGGGCCAGTCGATCAACTTCTCAGGTGGGCTCATCACCTGGTGACAAGCGGAGGAGGAACAGATGGAATACGGGCCGACCGAGGTCCTGGTCAGCGGGCTCGGACATCCCGAGGGGCCGTACGTCCTGCCCGACGGGCGCATCATCTTCGCGAACACGTACTTCAGCGAGATCGGCGTCTGGGAAGAGGGCAGGGGCAAGTCGACCTTTGCCTACACCGGCGGGGGCCCGAACGCCTGCATGCTCGGGTCCGACGGCTTCGTCTACGTGACGCAGACACCGAAGGTCGGAACCTGGAAGGCGCCCGACTACCGTCCGCCATCCATCCAGCGGGCGTCGATGGACGGGGATGTAGAGATCGTCGCGACCGAGATCGACGGACTCCGCTTCAACGGCCCGAACGACCTCACCTTCGGGTCGGACGGCCGTCTCTACTTCACGGACTCCGGCGACTGGGACCCCGAGACGAAGCCGCACCCCGGCTACATCTTCGCCCTCGACGCGAGCGGCAAGGGCGAGGTGGTCGAGGAACTCGGCCACGTGTACCCGAACGGGATCGTCGCGGAGCCTGACGGCTCGATCATCTGGGTCGAGTCGTACACGCTGAAGGTTCGGCGGCGGCGGCCCGACGGGTCGAAGGAAGAGCTGCACACACTCGCGGAGGGCCACATCCCCGACGGACTCAAGATCGACGCGAACGGCGATCTCTGGGTCACGACGGTCAGCTCGGGTGGCGTCGACGTCGTCGGCTCCGACGGCGCGCACAAGGGCTTCGTCGCGACCGGCGGGGTTCCGCTCAACATCGTCTTCGGCGGGACGGCGATCTACATCACGGACATGGGCGTCTTCGACACCACGTCCGCCGACGTGCCTCTTGATGGGAATCTCCTCCGGGTCGAGGTCGGCATCGCGGGCATGCCGCTCTTCCGGGGTACCGTCGGAGTCGCCTAACGAAGGTCGCGCACACGGGCGGCGACCGCGTCGCCCACCTCGACCGTCGTCGCGGATCCGCCCACATCGCGTGTGCGGACGCCCGCCGTGGCGGTCGCCTCGAGCGCCTTCATGACGGCGGCAGCGGCGGCTACCTCTCCGAGGTGATCGAGCATGAGCGCCACGCTCCAGATCGCTCCGGTCGGATTGGCGATACCCATCCCCGCGATGTCCGGCGCGGAGCCGTGCACCGGCTCGAAGATTGCCGTGGCGTCGGATCCCGGCGCGATGTTGGCGCTGGCGCAGACGCCGAGTCCTCCCTGGATCGCTCCCGCCAGGTCGGTGAGGATGTCCCCGAACAGGTTGGATGCGACGACGACGTCGATGCTGCCCGGATCGCGAACCATCCGCGCAGCGAGGGCGTCCACGAGCACGCTCTCCCTCTCCACGTCCGGGTAGTCGGCCGAGACCGCGTCCACGACCTCGTCCCAGAGAACGTAGGTGTAGCGCGAGGCGTTCGACTTCGTGGCGCTCGTGAGGCGGCCTCGCCTTGCGCGAGCCTGCGCGAAGGCGAAGCGGACCGTCCGTTCGACGCCGTCTCGGGTGAAGACCGACGACTCGACTGCCAGCTCACCGGGGAGGCCCCTGTGCACCCAGCCGCCCACGCCGGAGTACTCACCCTCGGTGTTCTCGCGAACGAACAGCATGTCGACGTCCTGCGGCCCTCGACCTGCCAGCGGGCACGGGATCCCCTCCAGCAACCTGACGGGTCGGACATTGGCCCACAGGTCGAGCTCCTGGCGCAGAGCCAGGAGCAGCCCCCACAGCGTGACGTCGTCCGGAACCGAGGGATCGCCGACGGCGCCCAGGAGGATCGCGTCGAGCCCGCTCGCGACCTCGACGCCGTCCGCCGGCATCATCCTGCCGTGCTCATGCCAGAACGCGGAGCCCCAGGGCAGCGTCACGAGATCAAGCGGAAGCCGCGTCGCCTCGAGAATCTTACGGGCCTCTGCGACGACCTCCGGACCGACGCCGTCTCCGGGAAGAACGCCGACGCGGGTCACGCTCTCGGAACCAGCACCGATCGCATGACACGGCCCGCTCGCAGGTCATCGAGCGCCTCGTTCGCTTCCTCGAGCGGCCTGGTCGCGGCCGTCAGGTGTTCGGTCGTGATCGCGCCCGCCAGGTAGAGATCGATCACGGCCTCGATGTCCGCGACGGTGAACCCACGCGATCCGAGGAGCGCGAGCTCGCGCCAGACGAGGGTGCTCGCGCACGTCGAGAACGACCCCGGAGTCGTCGCGACGAAGACGACACGGCCGGCGTAGCCGGCCAACTTGATTGCCGCCTCGTCCATCGTTGCCGAGGACGCGCACTGAACGACGACGTCGGCCCCGTCGCCGCCGATCGCAGCGAGCGCGTCGGAGATCGAGACGGCTTCGTCGGCTCCCAGGCCGCGCGCGAGCTCCCGCTTTTCCGCAGAGCGTGCGATCGCCACGACGCGCGCGCCGAGGGCCTTGGCCACCTGGACCGCATTCGAGCCCACACCTCCGACCCCCAGCACTGCCACGGTCTCCGCCGGCTTCACCTCGGCGATTCGGACGAGCGCGTGGTACGCGGTGCCGACCGCGTCGGTAAGCACCGCCAGCGTCGCCGGTGGGAGCGGGCGGGACGGCCGGATCAGCGTGGACACCGGCCGCACGACGTATTCGGCAAACGCCCCGTCGACGTCGACACCCATCCGCCGGACGGCCGGCCCGAGATTCGGGCGCGGCGCATTCGGGACGTTCTCGATGTAGTAGATCGCAACCTGGTCGCCTGCGCAAACCTCCGTGACGCCCTCACCGACTCGGTCGACGACACCGGCAGCCTCGTGCCCCGGGACGACCGGAAGCTTGTCGGCGCCGAAGCCGCCATCCTGCAGAAAGAGATCCGATCCGCACACACCGCATGCCTCGATCCGGACGCGCGCCTCACCGGGGCCGGGTAGCGGGTCGTCGCGCTCGACAAGCTCGAGCGGGGCACCGACCGCGGGAAGCAGGGCAACGCGCATCAGCCCGCCGATTCGATTCCAGCTCTCGCGGGAGTGCAGGCGGCGCTCGGGAAGCTCACGCGACGCCGTACCCGATGCCGACGTACCGGGCGCACGCGGCCGCCGAAGCGGCCAGCGAGCCCGGACTCGCAGACGAGTGGTGATTCGCGCCCAGGCGGCACCACATCTTCCAGCCCTCGAGCCCGCGGTCGAAGCGGAAGGCGCCGTTCGCCGTTCCGGTCGACGGGAACGAACGCCCGCTGAAGGCTCCCTCGGCCGCGATCAGACGGTAGTCACCGCCGATGTCGGCGAGCGCGAGCAACGTCGCTGGACCCGCCGGAGCGGAGAAGCACGCGCAGACGCCCGTGCACCCGTCGTGGGTGAACCATGCGTTCTTCACCAGCGCCGGCCGGGCTCCAGGCGCGAACGCCAGATCATGTTCGCCCGAGCTCGCGATCACGAACTCCCCCGTCCCGTAGTCGTACGCCTCGAGCTCGTGGTACTGCGCAGCCCCTCCGAGTGCCCTGCTGAGGAAGAGAGCCACCGCGGTGAGGACGTCACCGGTGCACGACCACGGAATGCCCCGGCTCGTCGAGCGGCCGAGCCCGAAGCACGGCGTCACTCCGACGCCGCCGAACCGGATCTCGGGGACATGGCAGTTGATCGCGCCGGCGTCGAGTTCGTGAGCCGCCACGAGATCCTCGATTGCCGCGGCCGCGCGCAGCGAGCGGATCAGCCCCTCGTCCTCGAAGTCGACGGAGTAGAGCTGCCTCGTCTCCTCGAGCAGGTCGCGCGTGCGCTCGTTCACGACTGCGTCGAAGGCCGCCTTCACGTCGGCGGCCGGGAGCTCGACGATCTCGACGCCGAGCTTCGCCGTCAAGAGCTCGCTGGGCGTGTCGACGCAGGCATAGCCGTCCTGCGGCGAGCCGATACGAGCGATGCGCGCGCCTCGTAGCCGGTTCGCGGCCACCGCTCCGCGCACCGCGCCCATCACCTCGGTGAGCACCGCCTGGTCGTTGATCCGACCGACGACGAGCTCGAACGGACGCCCCTCCCGCACGAGGACACTCGTGAGCATCGGGGTTCCCACGGTCGCGCCCTCAGTCGTGATCGCAGCGTGGTCGAAACGCTCCGCGACGCGCGGCTCTCGATGCGCCGTCCAAACGACAAGCGGAAGATCGGCGAGCTCCCTCAGCGTCCACGCCGGCGGTGTCGCCATCGTCTCGAGGAGGAGGATACAGTCGGCCTGCTCCTGCTGGACCCAGTCGACATCGAGCCGGGACCGCACCTCGGCTGCGAGCCGGTCGCGATCGGCACGCAGGTCGAAGGGCACCGCCGCCTCCCAGAAGTCCCAGTAGGGCTGGAACAACGTGACCCGCGGCCGCGATCGACGATCGGCCATCTAGTCGATCAGGAAGCCGCCGTTCACGTCGACGACCTCTCCCGTGATGTACCCCGCATGCTCGGAGGCGAGGAACGCGACGAGATCCGCGACGTCTTGCGGCCGCCCGAGCCGCCCGACCGGAATCCGCGACGCGAGCTCCGCGATCCCGGCGAGCATGGGCGTGTCGATGAGCGAGGGCGCGAGGGCGTTTGAGGTGATGCCGAAGCCGGCGTACTCGCTCGCAATCGACTTCGCCAGGGCCATCACGCCGGCCTTCGATGCTGCGTATGCGGCCATCGCCTTGGAACCCCCGGTCTTCCCGGCGGACGACCCGATCGCCACCACCCTTCCCCAACCTGCCTCGCGCATGTGTGGCAACGCCCGCCTGGCGCAGAGGAACGAACCGGTCAGGTTGACATCGATCGTCCGCTGCCACGACTCGAGGGACGTCGCCTCCACCTCCTCGACGATGAAGATCCCGGCGTTCAGGATCAGGACCTCAACGGGGCCGAGCGTGTCCTCGATCTGGGCGAATCCCTCGGCCACCGCAGCCTCCTCGGCGACATTCATCGCGAGCGGCGTGACGCCGTCGATGGAAGCAGGCTCGAGGTCGGCGGCGACGACCCGAGCACCCTGGTCGCGAAGCGTCTCTGCGATCGCGCGTCCGATGCCACGCGCCGCACCCGTCACCAGGGCCACGCGCCGCTCGAGCCCGGTGACCCTGATCGTGCTCAATACATCAACTGGCCGCCGCTGACGTTCATCGTCGCGCCGGTCACGTAGGCCGCCAGGTCCGAGGCGAGGAAGAGCACGGTCGAGGCGACCTCCGAGGGCTCGGCCATGCGCCCTAGCGGGATCATCTCCACGAACTTCGCCAGGCCCTCTTCGGTCATCCCGCTTCGCATCATCTCAGTGTCAGCCGCCCCCGGCGAGACGCTGTTGACCGTGATTCCGTCGGGCGCCAGCGAGCGAGCAAGGCCGCGGCTCATCGAGACGATCCCGCCCTTGCTCGCGGCGTACACGACCGAGCCCCCGAAGCCGCCAGACCACCAGCCCTGGGAGGTGAAGTTGACGATCCGCCCGCCACGACCCGCCGCGCGGAAGATCGTGGCCGCGGCACGGTTCAGGAAGAAGACGGCCTTCAGGTTGATGTCGAACTGAGCGTCCCAGTCGTCCTCGGTCACCTCGTCGATCGTGTTGCGGCGACGCAGGATCGCAGCGCAGCAGACGAGCACGTCGAGCCGTCCGAACTGCGAGGCCGCGCGCCCGAGCAGCGCGTCGTGGCCCGCGAGGTCGGTCAGATCGGCGCCGAGTGCCAGATGGTCTTCAGGCCGCTCGAGCTCGCTCACGACCCGCTCGCAGGAACCCTGGTCGAGGTCGACCACCGCCACACGCGCACCCGCCCGCGCCAGCACGATGGCGATCTCACGGCCGATCCCGCCGGCCGCGCCCGTGACGAACGCGCCCCGCCCCTCGAGCCCGAGGTCGATCATCCCGCGCCGGGCATGCCGGTGACGTAGGGGAGATCGCCCGCGCCGTGCGCCTTCGACCCGAAGGTATCCGGACGCTTGCGGCCCACGCGCTCGTAGTACTCCTCCGGCACCTTCGTCGGATCCTTGAACATCTGCCACTGGCACTTCTCCAGGTTCCCGTCGGCGTCGCGCGCCCCGTACCGAGGCGGGTCAGCGACGCGGACCGGGTAGCCGAAGCGGTCGATCGGCAGCTCTTCCATCAGCACGATGCAGTGCGTGCAGTAGTGGCAGATCCCCGTTTGGCCGTGGTTCCAGGTGTGCGGCTCCTGGCTGACCGTCCAGTTGTAGGGAGCCTCCATGCGTGCGGGCGTCCCCTCGATCGTGTCGCCGCGGACCGTCCGACCGCCGGAGCCGCAGGGGTCGAACCGCAGGATGAAGCGGTCGTCGGTCTCGATCAGCTCGAAATCTCCGGTGCGCTCCGGCCCGACGAGATGGCCGCGCATCGCCTCGCAGGCAACGAGCATCAGCGTGTAGAGCGACTCATCCCAGGAGTTCTTGTCGATGTCGAACTTGTCGTACCGCCACGAGAAGAGCGGCACGATTACCTTGTCCCACATCGGTCCGATCGCAGACTCGCCACAGCGCGCGACGATCTCGCTCATCAACCCGTAGGTGTGGTCGACATCCCGGTCATGGCAGCGCCGCCAGGTTTCCTTCGCAGCGTCGAACAGCTCGAGAGCATCGTCCTTGCTCTCGCGGTGGATCGCGCGTACGGCCTCCTCGACCGACGTCAGAAAGCGGTCCCACTGCTCGTACGGGTTCCATGCCGTTCCGTCCGGAAGGGCGAGCTTCGCGACGATCTCCCCGTTCACCCGCTCCAGCTCGTTCGCAGCGACGCCGTTCTCCCGCAAGAACGCATTGAGATCGGGGATCCATTGACGGTAGATCGAGAAACAGACCTTGCCCTCGTCGACGAAGTAGTTGGTCAGCCGGGCGGCGTCTGCCCAGCGCTCGTCCGCGATCGCCTCGCGCACCTTCCGGTAGGTGGAGATCTTCTGCTCTTCCCAGGAGTCGATGCGTGCCCGGCGCCCGATCGAGGGGACGAACGAGATCGAAGTCTGGTCATCCGACGTGGAGACGGTGCTCATGGAGTGCGATCCTTTCGCGGGGTCGACTGTAGTCCGAATCGTTTCCAGAGGCAAGGAGCGGCAGCTAGAGCTCGACCCGGTGTTGCTCGATGAAGTCGGCGTCCAGTTGCCAGCCCAGCCCGGGCGCGTCGGGCAGCGCGAACGCGCCGTCCTCCAGCACCGGGCGGTTGGCGATTAGGTTCCACCAGATCGGGTCGCGGTTCGGGTGGAACACCTCGACGTAGGTGCCGTGCGGTTGGCTCGCGAGCAGATGCAGAGCGACCTGCGGTTCCTCGTGGTGGCCGAGCTGCACGCTGTACAGCCGCGCGACTGCGGCCATCCGCTGCCAGTTCGTGTAGCCGCCGCACCACGAGGCGTCGAAGTTGCACACATCGACGGACCCGGTCTCGAAGAGATCGCGGCACGCGCCGGGCGCGTACTCGCTCTGGCCAGCGCAGACCGGGATGCCGCCGCGGACGCGCACCTCCCGCATGTCGCGGCGGTCGTTCGACCAGATGCACGGCTCCTCGAACCAGCGGATACCGAGGCCGGAGACTCGCTCGCAGAGCTCGAGGGCCTGATGGAGGCTGTAGCCCTGATTGGCGTCGATCGTGATCACGAAGTCGTCTCCGGCCGCTTCCCTCGCGGCGGTGATCCGAGCGGCGTCCTCGGCGGGGCTGAGCGCACCGACCTTGAACTTGCCGCCCCGGAAGCCGAGCTCGCGCCACTCGGCGACCTCGTCGCGGATGCCGGCGAGGTCGCGGCCGTAGTAGCCGCCGATGATGTTCACCCGCAGCCGCTCGCAGTACCCGCCCCAGAGCTGCCAGAGGGGCTGGTCGAGCGCCTTGCCGATTGCGTCCCAGAGAGCGAAATCGACACACGCGAGCGCGACGAGGCCGATGCGGCGATCGCGCAGCTGGTCGTACGTGACCGGATACGCGAGCTCCCAGCAGCGCTCGTAGGCGAACGCGTTCGCTCCGATCACCCGCGGCGCGATCTCGTCGCGGATCACGTGGACGATCTCGGCGAGCGTCTTGTCCTCATCGGCCGCATACGCCTCCCCGACGATGCCCTCGTCGGTCACCACCCTCGTGATCACGCTCGCCCGGTTCTCCATCCGGTAGTAGCTGCCCCGGTAGACACCGTCGAGGGGGACGACGATTGGGGTCAGAGTGATTTCGCGGATCGTCAGCGTCCGCGGAGTCGACCATGCGAGCGCGGTGCCGACTTCGGATTGGGGAGCCACTCTGTTCCTCGGCGTCGGAGGTGATCGGAGAGCGCTTGGATTCGTTTCCAGGCGGTCGCAGCATACTACGTCCCGGCCGTGTTAGATTCGTTTCCGGAGTCGTTACCAGGAGGATCAGCAGCTATGGCGCAGCGGCCTTTCGTCGACACCCACGTGCACTTCTGGGACCTCAAGGACCCCGTGCTCCGGTACGCCTGGCTCGAGCCGGACTGGATCCACCCGATCCTCGGCAACATCGACGGCCTCAAGGTCCTCCGCTACTCGGCGGCTCAGTTCATCGCCGAGACCCGCTTCCAGAACGTCGCCAAGATCGTCCACGTGCAGGCGGCGATCGGGATCGACGATCCCGTCGAGGAGACGAAGTGGCTCCAGGCCCAGGCGGATGCCATGGGGTTCCCGCACGGCATCGTGGCGCATTGCGACCTCGCCGGAGCGGACGCCGAGCAGACGATCGCCCGGCACCTGCAGTACGCGAACATCCGCGGGATCCGCGACTTCGGGCAGGGCGACTACCTGCTGGATCCCGCCTGGAGGCGCGGCCTCGGACTGCTCGCCGAGCACGACCTCGTCCTCTGCCTCGACACGACCTGGGAGAGCATGGGCAACGTGCGGGAGGTTGCGGAAGAACAGGACGGCGTCCTCATCTGCATGGATCACGCTGGCTTCCCGCGGGCCCGCGACCCCGAGTACTTCGCCAACTGGCGCAAGGGAATGGAGACCGCCGCAGCAGCGCCGAACGTGCTTTGCAAGATCTCGGGGCTTGGGATGTGCGACAACGGCTGGACGCTGGAGTCGATCCGCCCCTGGATGCTCGCCTGCATCGAGACATTCGGCGTCGGCCGCTGCGTGCTCGGGACGAACTGGCCGGTGGATCGGCTCTACAGCTCCTACGGCGACGTGCTCGACGCGTACGAGAGGATCCTGTCGGACTTCACACCCGCTGAGCAGACGGCGCTCTTCTCCGGCAACGCAGAGCGAATCTTCCGGATCTAAGGCGGGTCGAGATGGTCTAGACGGCGTCGGTCGGGGGATGGCGCACACGATCAGGGCGTCGGGGCGCGTTGAGGTGGATCTGGTTCACGTTCATCGTCAGCGCCGTGAACCACGTGTTGTCCGTCTGGGAGCTCGTTCGACCGAAACGGCTCGGATAGACGTCGCCGACCGCGCATTCCTCGAGGCGCAGGCCGCGGTTGGTCAACGCGGCACGCGCTCGTCGAGCGTGACGTCGCCGAACACGCCGCTCTCGCCGAGCTCGTCGATCCGGCTGTCCGAGTAACCGCAGAGGTCCCGAAGCACCGCGGCAGTGTCCTCACCCCGGAACGGGCCGCGGCCGGCGGGGAGATGGATGCCCTCGATGCGGAACGGGCTCGGAACCTGGCGTACGAGGCCGAGCACCGGATGGTCGATTTCGACGAGGCCGCCGCGCGCTGCAACCTGCTCGTCGCCCAGCGCAGCGGCGACATCGTTCACCGGCGCGCAGGGCACGCCGGCGGGTGTGAGAGCGTCGACCCACTCCGCCGTCGAACGGGTCGCGAAGATCGCGTCGAGAGCGTTGAGCAGCTCGTCGCGGTTCTGGTAGCGATCTGCGAAGGAGGCGTAGCGCTCATCCGTCGCGAGGTCCGAACGGCCGATTACCCCGCACAGCCGCTGCCAGAGGGACTGCTTCGGACACGCGACGACGAGCCATCCGTCCGCGGTCGCGAAGTTCTGGAACGGGACCATCGACTGGTGCGCGGAATTCGACCGCCGGACGGGCTGGTAGTCGCGGGACGCCACCCAGGTGCCCACGTACGTGAGCTGAGCGAGCGCAACCTCGAACAGCGCGAGGTCAACATCGCTCCCGCGGCCCTCCCGACGCGCCTGCCAAACGCCGGCGAGGATCGCGAGCGCAGCCACGTAGCCGCCACAGAAGTCGACGAGCGAAAGGCCGCTCTTCGTGGGCGGCGAATCGGGGTCGCCGGTCACGCTCTGCCAGCCCGCGAGCCCTTGCATCGTGTAGTCGTACGCGCCCTCGGCCGCGCGCGGACCGGTCCTGCCGAAGCCGGACAAGGAGCAGCAGACGATTCGGGGGTTCACATGCTCCAGATCGGCGAACCGCAGTCCGAGCTTCGCAGGCTGGTCGCCGCGCAGGTTCGAGAAGACCGCGTCCGCACCGGTGACCAGATCCTCGAAGATCGGACGCGCCTCGACATGCCGCAGGTCGAGCGAGACGCTGCGCTTGTTGCGGTTGAACGTCTCGAAGAAGAGCGAGCTCTCGCCCTCCTGGAATGGCTGGACGTAGCGGCCGACATCGCCTCCGACCGACGGATCCTCGACCTTGATCACCTCGGCGCCTAGATCGGCGAGCTGCATCGTTCCCCACGGCCCTGCTCCGTACTGCTCGACCGCCACGACGCGGAGGTCCGCCAGGGGCAGGTCGGTCACGATCTCCCTCCGGCCATGCCCGCTGCGCGCCCCCGCTCCGCGACCGAGCTTGCCAGCTTGCGCGAGGCCTCGTCGATCATCTCGCCCTCGAACATCGCCGCTCCCAGACCGTCCTGCTCGGTCGAGAGGCGGTAGGCGGCCAGGATCTGCTCGGCCCGCTCGAACTCCTCGGGCGTCGGCGAGTAGGTCTCGTTGCAGATCGCGATTTGATCGGGGTGAAGCGCCCATTTTCCGTCGAACCCGAGCAACCTGGAGCGCCGTGCGACCTCCGCGAACCCCTCGAGATCCCGAATCGCCGCGTACGGGCCGTCGATTGCCTGCAGCCCGAACGCGCGGGCGGTGGTGAGGATCCTCGACAGGACGTAGTGCCACTGATCGCCCGGATAACCCGGCTCGATGACGCCGACGCTCAGCTGCGGGATGCCAGCCGCGGCCGCGTAGTCGCCGGGTCCGAAGATCAGGGCCTCGATACGCGGCGACGCGGCGGCGATCCGCTCGACCTCGACGAGCCCGCGAGGAGACTCGATTTGGATCTCCAACCCGAGCGGCCGCTCGCGACTCTGCTTCTGCTCAAGCTGGTCGAGGAGCAGTGAGACGAAGTGCACTTGCGCGGCGCTCTCGACCTTGGGAACCATCAGGCAGTCGAGCGCCCCACCGGCACCCTCGACGACGGTGACGATGTCGTCGAGACACCACGGGGTGCCGACCGCGTTGATGCGGACGGCCCTGGTTCGCGCCAGCCACAGCTGATCTCGTAACGCGCCAACGACGAGCCTCCGGGTGCCGTCGTTCTTCAGATCGGGCGCGACGGCGTCTTCGAGGTCGAGAAAGATCTGGTCGGCCTGGAGTGCCGCGGCCTTCGTGAGCATCTTCGAACTCGAGCCTGGAACGGCGAGGCAGGAGCGCCGGAGACGGCCGCTCATCGGCAGGGTGCGCTCGGGGCCAGCACGGCGATAGCCTACCGGGATCGGTTCCTGAACCCTCCCACGCTAGCGGAGGACACGCGCCACGGGCCCGCAGCTCGCGCGCGCGATGAACTCGCTCGGCAGCGTCACGTCTGCCACGTCCGCGTGACGGAGCAGCGCCAGCATCAGCTCGGCCGCGCTGCGACCGATCGCCGCCGTGTCCCGCCGGACGACGGCGATCGGCGGGTCGTACAGCTCGCTGATCGGAATGTCGTCGCAACCGACGAACGAGACGTCGCGACCGAGGCGGAGCCCACGTGAATGGAGCACCCGCAGCGACCCGAGCATGAGCTGGTTTCCTCCCGCGATGATCGCGGTCGGAGGATCGTCCGTCGAGAGGAGCTCACCGGCCGCGCGAGCCCCGTAGTCGACGGAGAACGCACCGTTCAGGATCCGGTAGGCCTTCGGAAGTCCGCGCTCCGCGTAGCACGCCTCGAGCGCCGCCCCGCGCTCCTCGACGGGTCGCATCGCCTGTCCGTTGATCATCGCGATGTTCCGGTGGCCCAGGTCGAGCAGGTGTGCAACTGCCTGCCGCATCCCGCGTCGATGATCCGTGTACACGTGCCTGGCATGGGCGACGTCGACATTGCGGTCGAGCACGACGACGGGGATGTCGAGCTGTTCCAAGGCTGCGAGAGTCGTCGGATCGTGCTCGTCGCTCACGGAGAGAATGATCCCGTCGACCCGCCGCTGCGCCAGCAGCTGGATGTGCGCGGCGTCCAGGGCCGAGCTGCCTTCCGAGTTCGTGAGCAGCATGGAATAGCCGGCCGCGCGCAGCCGTGTCTCCGCAGCCGCGACGATCTCCGCGAACAACAGGTTCGAGATGTCCCCGACCGCGAAGCCGATCGTCATCGTCTCCTGGCGCCGCAGGCTCTGAGCGAGGAGATCAGGCTGGTAACCGAGCTGAGCGACCGCCGCGAGCACGCGTGCCTGCATGGCCGTCGAGACATCCGGGTGGCCCGAGAGAACCCGTGACACAGACGACATCGCAACACCTGCGAGTTGCGCAACCTCCCGCATGCTGGTGCGCCGCCGCCGGACGTTCGCCGCTCCGCTCGTCACGACTCTCTCTTGACGTGTTCAGTACCTGAGCTCGGATCAGTCAAGGCTGATCCGATAGCGCGCGATGTAGTCCTCGTCGAGCTCCCAGCCGAGCCCGGGCGCTTCCGACAGCGTCAGGACCCCATTCGCAAGCGGCGGGCGGTTCGCGACCAGATTCCACCAGATCGGGTCGCGGTCGGGATGGAAGCACTCGACGAACGTTCCGTGCGGGATCGAGCAGAGCAGGTGCGATGCAACCTGCGGCTCCTCGTGATGACCCATCGCGACGTCGTAGGAGAGCGCCATCGCGGCGACCCGCCGCCACTCGGTCGGTCCTCCCGACCAGGAGGCGTCGAAGTTGCAGACGTCGATGGCACCGACATCCATCAGGTCGCGGCACCCCGATGCGGAGAACTCGCTCTGACCGGCGCAGATGCGGACGCCGGCCGAATAGCGCACGTCGCGCATAGCGCGGGCGTCGTTGTGCCATCTGCAGGGCTCCTCGAACCAGTGCAAGTCACAGTCCTCGTCGCGCCGGGCGAAGCGGATCGCGTCGCGTGGCATCCACGCTTGGTTCGCGTCGGCCAGGAGGACGAAGTCCGGTCCGGCCGCCTCACGCGCCGACCGGAAGCGCTCTGCGTCTTCCTTCGGCGTCAGGCCGCCGACCTTGAACTTCATCCCGGCGAGTCCGCGCTCCTGCAGCTCGACGATCTCTGCCGCGATGTCCTCATCAGCGGCGTAGTAGCCTCCGATCGAGATCATCTGGATCGAATTGCGGTACCCGCCCCACAGTCGCCAGAGCGGCTGGCCGAGCGTTTTGCCGACCGCATCCCACGCGGCCGTGTCGATCCCTGCGCAGGCGACCAAGCCCAGGCGGCGGTCACGCAGGATGTCGAATGTCGACGGCCGGGCGAGCTGCCAGAGGCGCTCGATCGCGAAGAGATCGTCGCCGAGGATGCGGGGCGCGATCTCGTCCCGGACAATCTGGTCGATCTCGACGAGCGCAGCGTCCTCGTCGCCGACGTAGGCCTCGCCGATCACGCCCGCGGACGTGTGGAGTCGCACGATCAGGGTCGAGCGGTGCGTCATCTTGTAGGCGCTCCCGCGGTAGGTGCGCGCGAGCGGTACCCGGATCGGGATCGTCTCGATCCGCTCGAGCAGCAGCGGCGCCACCCCTCCGATCCCTCCGATCACCGCCCGGTCCTCGATCTCACTGCCGGCCACTTCGACTCCTCTCACCCAACGGGGTGTCACAGCTGGATCGACGCTGGTAACGGTTCCGGAGACATGTTCGCGGCTCGCCTCGGCCTTGTCAACGGCCGCAGGGGCGCCCTGCGCAGCGCGGCCGGCGGATCCCACCGAGACGCGGGCACGACACCTCCGCCGACTCCTGTGACCCAAATCGCGTCGATCGTCTCCTCCCCTTCACGCCAGGGACGCATCCGCTCTGGAGCCGCCTTCCGCACGGTTCGCCGGCGTCGCGCCGATCCCGCTTCAAGCGGCCGGGCGCGCGAGCGGGTCGTCAGCCAGACGTCCAGCGTCCTTCCGCGGCGGTCGAGCGAACGTCGCTGGTGGGCCCGGATTCGCGGCACCGACCCGTCCGCGTTCGCGTCCGGCTGTGTGAGCGAGCCGGGCGCCGGGCGCGTGCAACGCCTCACTCCGCTCGAGCTCTTCTTCGACCCCGTCTTCTTCGCGTTCACGCAGGGCCCACAACCGCCCTGAATTTGCAGTCGACCGCCGGCGCTCCGGCGTCAGTGGCCGACGAACCCCGGCCCGCGCTTCTCCATGAACGCATCGAGCCCCTCCTTCGCGTCCTCAGTCGAGAAGAGAATCGAGAAGAGGTTGACCTCCTCCGCGAGGTTTGCGCCGAGGTCTCCATGCAGGGCGCGGTTCGTCGCCTCCTTCGCATAGGCGAGCGCTAAGGGGCTCTTCTCGGCGAGTTCCTGCGCGAGTTCGAGCGTCCTTGGAAGCAGCTCAGCGGGCTCGAAGAGCGCGGTGATGAGACCGTGCCGCTGGGCCTCCTTCGCGTCGATCGTGCGGCCGGTCAGGATCAGCTCCTTCGCGAAGCCAATGCCGGCGATGCGGGCGAGCCGTTGCGTGCCCCCCCAGCCGGGGATGATCCCGAGGTTGACCTCGGGCTGGCCGAGCTTCGCCCGCGTCGAGGCGTAGCGGATGTCGCAGCCGAGCGCGAGCTCGAGGCCGCCGCCGAGGGCATAGCCGTTGATCGCCGCGAGTGTCGGCTTGTGCATCGTCTCGAGCATGTCCGCACACTCCTGCCCGAGCGCACCGTAGGTGCGCGCCTCGAGCACGCTCTTCGAGCGCATCTCCTTGATGTCGGCGCCTGCGATGAACGCGTCGCCGCCGCCGGTCAGGATGACGGCGCCCGAGTCCTCTTCGCGCGCGAGCCGCGCCAGCGTCTCGCGCAGGTCGTGGAGAAGCGCCGAGTTGAGGGCGTTCAGCGCCTCCGGACGGTTGATCGTCACGATCGCAACGCGGCCCAGGCGCGACAGCTCGAGGCCTATGAGACCGGAACCTTCCCCTTGAGGAATTCGACGATCTCCGACGTCGGCGCGCCCGGCGTGAAGACCGCCGCGACCCCCTGCTCCTTCAGTTCGGCGGCATCGTCGTTCGGGATCGTGCCGCCGACGACGACGAGTACGTCCTCGGCACCGCCCTCGCGCAGGCCTTCGAGGATGCGCGGTACGAGCGACATGTGGGCCCCGGAGAGGATCGAGATCCCGACTGCGTCGGCGTCCTCCTGGATCGCCGTCTCGACGATCTGATCCGGAGTCTGGTGGAGGCCCGTGTAGATCACCTCCATGCCCGCGTCGCGCAGTGCACGGGCGATGATCTTCGCCCCCCGGTCGTGCCCGTCGAGGCCAGGCTTCGCGATCACGACCCTGATCTTGCGCGCCACGTCCGAAGTCTATTTCCCCGCGGGCGCGCCGACGACGCTTCTTGCCGACCAGGCCGAGACGAGCCAGCGGCCGTTGTCGCGGGCGAGGGAAAGCAAGAACGCCTCCGAACGCACCGAGCTCTTCGGCCGCGGGTAGAAGGTCACCTCGAGCAGGGCGTGGTCGGTGTACGAGCCCTCGACCTGGTAGCGCGGCACCGCCTGCGATACGGGGTAGGGGACGACGGGGATCGTGCCGCTCAGCCACTCCGCCCGGCTCATCCCCTGGCGCAGCGTCGGGGTGACGAGGCTGTACGATCGCGCGAGGTTTCGCCTCGCCACCGCCGACTCGACGAACAACCGCGCCACCCTCCCCGCCGCGGGGGCGAGCGGCGCGGGCTTGCCGGCGGCGGCGGAGGAGGATCCGCCGGTGAGCCGCCCGACAAGGACGAGTGCGATCCCCGCAACGAGCACGGCGCCCGCGACCCACGCGGCCCAGCGTTCGACGAGGTTCCTCAGAAGACCGGCGTCTCCCGCCACACGCCCCAGATTTCCCTGAGCGTGTCGCACATCTCGCCCATCGTCACGTACGCGCGCGACGCGTCCATGATCGTCGGCATCAGGTTCCGGTTCTCGTGGGCCGCGGCCTCCTTCAGGCGGGTCAGGGCCGCCTCTGCTGCCGAGGCGTCGCGGCGGCCCCGCAGCTCCCGGACGCGCTCGATCTGCTGCGGCTCGAGTGCAGGGTCGATCTTCAGGATCTCGAGCTCGGGCTCGACGTCGAGCTGGTAGCGGTTGACGCCGACGATGATCCGCTGCGACGCCTCGACCTCGGATTGGTAGCGGAACGACGCCTCCGCGATCTCACGCTGGAAGAAGCTGTCCTTGATCGCGGCGACGACGCCGCCGAGCTTCTCGATCCGGTCGAAGTACTCGTAGGCCTCGCGCTCCAGCTCGTTCGTCAGCTGCTCGACGTAATAGGCGCCGCCGAGGGGATCGATCGTGTTCGCGACGCCGGTCTCGTGCGCGATCACCTGCTGGGTGCGCAACGCCAGCCGCACCGCGTGCTCGGTCGGCAGGGCCAGCGCCTCGTCGAACGAGTTCGTGTGCAGCGACTGCGTCCCGCCGAGAACCGCGGCGAGGGCCTCGATCGCCGTCCTGATCAGGTTCACCTCCGGCTGCTGCGCCGTCAGCGATACGCCCGCGGTCTGCGTGTGGAAGCGCATCAGCCATGAGCGCGGACTCTTCGCGCCGTAACGCTCGCGCAGCTCCCGCGCCCAGATTCGACGGGCCGCGCGGTACTTCGCGATCTCCTCGAAGAAGTCCAGATGCGCGTTGAAGAAGAAGGAGAAACGCGGCGCAAAGTCGTCGACGTCCAGTCCGCGGGCGATGCACGCATCGACATAGGCAAAGCCGTCGGCGAGCGTGAAGGCGAGCTCCTGAGCGGCGGTCGAGCCGGCTTCACGGATGTGGTAGCCCGAGATCGACACCGGGTGCATCTGCGGCATCTCGCGAGCACACCACTCGATCATGTCGACTACCAGCCGCATCGACGGCTCCGGCGGGAAGATCCACTCCTTCTGGGCGATGTACTCCTTGAGGATGTCCGTCTGCACGGTCCCGCGCAGGTCGGCGATCGGAACGCCCTGCTTCTCACCGACGCAGGCGTAGAAGGCGAGCAGCATGGCCGCAGGCGAGTTGATGGTCATCGACGTCGAGACGCCGTCGAGCGGAATGCCCGAAAACAGGGTCTCCATGTCGTCGAGCGAGTCGACCGCGACGCCCTCACGGCCCACCTCCCCGAGCGAGCGCGCGTGATCGGAGTCGAGACCCATCAACGTCGGCATGTCGAAGGCGGTCGAGAGCCCCGTCTGGCCGTGCTCGAGCAGGTAGCGGAACCGTTCGTTCGTCTCGGCCGCCGTGCCGAAGCCGGCGAACTGCCGCATCGTCCAGAGCTTGCCTCGGTACATCGAGGGATAGACGCCACGGGTGAACGGATAGACGCCCGGATAGCCGAGCTCCCGCTCGTAATCAACCTCGACGTTGTCAGGCGTGTAGAGGGGTTCGTTCTCGACACCCGACATCGTCGAAAAGAGCTCGCTCTGCCGCTCGGGCTTCGCCTCGTACAGCTCGCGCCTCCACTCGGCGGTGGAGGTCAGCCCGGTGCGGGGGTCCTCTGCTGTTGCCATCCGACCCTGATTCTAGGGTCGCTCCGCTGTCGCCGACAGCCGGGCCCGAGGTCGACCGCGACTGCCCGGCCGACCAGTGTGCTTGGCGGGTCGCTTGCCTAGCGCGAGGCGCCCGGCTGCCAGAGCGGCTCGGCGGCCCCCGCGGCGTCGTTCGCGGAGCGCGCCAAGATGAAGAGCAAATCGGAGAGCCGGTTCAGGTAGATCCGGGCGAGCGGGCTCGAGGGGGCGGCGAGCGCCGCGAGCTCGGCGCGCCGGCAAACGGTCCGGGCGACGTGGAGCCGGGCCGCGAGCTGCGTGCCGCCGGGGAGGACGAAGCTCTTCAGCTCGGGCAGCGACCCGTTGAAGCGGTCGCAGAGCTGCTCGAGCCGGTCGACCTGATCCTGGGAGACCCGCAGCCGCTCGTCGCCGGCCGCGTACGGCACCGATACGTCGGCGCCGACGTCGAAGAGTTCGTTCTGGATCAGCTCGAGCGGCTCGCGGAGGGCACCCGGCACCTCGCCGGCGAGCGCGACGCCGAGCTGCGCGTTCAGCTCGTCCACGGCGCCGAAGGCCGCGACGAGCGGGTCGAGCTTCGAAACGCGGGAGCCGTCGCCGAGACTGGTCTCGCCGCGGTCGCCGCCGCGCGTATAGATACGCGTCAGCCGCACCGGCTCGTCGCGCCGCCGAGAGCTCATCGGGCGATCGCGTCGTCGGCAGGACGGGGTGTCCCGGCTGTGCCAGAGCGCTCGGAAAGGCGGACGGCCGGCGGGGGTACCCGTCGGGGGGAGCGCGCGCTTGTTCGCCCCGGGCGCGTCATCCCTGGGCCAGCGCCTGGCGCCGGAGCCCCAGGATCGAGCGGGCGATCACCAGCCGCTGGATCTCGCTCGTCCCCTCGTAGATCTCGGTGATCTTCGCGTCGCGGTAGTACCGCTCGACGGGGAAGTCCTTCGTGTACCCGTAGCCGCCGAAGATCTGGATCGCCTCGGCCGTCTGACGGCGCGCGACCTCCGATGCATAGAGCTTGGCCTTCGCCCCGGCCTCGGTGTGCGGCCTGCCGCGCTGTTTGAGGTCGGCCGCGCGGTAGACGAGCAGCCGGGCCGCGTCGATCGCGGTCGCCATGTCGGCGAGCTTCCACTGGATCGCCTGGAACTCGCCGATCCGCCTGCCGAACTGCCGGCGCTCGAGCGAGTAGACACAGGCAGCGTCGTAGGCTGCCTGCGCGATTCCGAGCGCCTGCGCCGCAATCCCGATCCGGCCGCCGTCCAGCGTCGTCATGGCGACCGCAAAGCCCTTCCCTTCCTCGTGCAGCAGACGGTCAGGGCCGACCTGCGCGCCCTCGATCACGAGATCGACCGTCGAGGAGGAGTTCAGTCCGAGTTTCTCCCACTCACGGGTCGCCCGGACGTGCTCGGCGTCGAGGACGAACGCGGAGACGCCACGCGCGCCCGGCGCAGCGGGATCCGTCCGCGCGAAGACCACGTAGGTACCCGCATGGGAGCCGTTGGTGATCCACTGTTTGACGCCCGTGATCGTCCAGCACTCGCCCTTCGCCTCGGCGCGCGTCCGCAGCGAGCCGGCGTCCGAGCCCGCCTCAGGCTCGGTCAACGCGAAGGCACCGATCTGCTCGCCACGCGCCAGAGGTGGGACGAAGCGGGACCGCTGCTCGTCGGTGCCGAAGGTCAGAATCGGCAGCGTGGCGGCGCTCGTGTGCACCGCGACTGTGACGCCGACGCCGGCGTCCGCCCGCGAGAGCTCCTCGAGGACGAGGATGTACGAGAAGAAGTCGGCGCCCGCGCCCCCGTATGCCTCCGGGATGCAGACGCCCATCAATCCGAGCTCCGCAAGCTTGCCGTAGAGGTCGCGCGGGAAGCGGTGCTCGCGATCCCACTCGGCGGCGTGCGGCTCGATCTCCGCCCTGGCGAACTCACGGGTCAGCGCCTGGATCTCGCGCTGCTCGGGCGTCAACTCGAAGTCCACGTCGGCCACTATAGTCCGGGCCTGGCCAGGCTCCTCGCAGCGCTCACCCTCGCCGTGTTCGTGCTCGGAGGCTGCGGCGGGCACCGGCGGTCGGTGTCGCCGGAGACCGTCGTCCGCGCCTGGAGCGCGGCACTCAATCAGGGCGACAACGAGGCGGCCGCTGCCTTGTTTGCCACCGGTGCCGAGGTGATCCAGGGGCCGCTCGACGTGCGGCTTCACACCCGCCGCATCGCGGTCGCCTTCAACGAGTCGCTGCCCTGTGCTGGCGTGATCGCCGACCTCGTCCGCGATGGCGATGTCGTCACAGCGACCTTCGTGCTCGGCCAGCGCCCCGGCGTCGCCTGCGACGGACCGGGCCAGCGGACCGCCGCCTTCACCGTCCGCAACGGCAAGATCGTCGTCTGGCGGCAGCTCCCCGCTCCCGGCGGGGGCACCTCGGTCTAGGCGCTTGGGCGCTAGGCGGCGGCCGCGAACTCGCGGCGGATCTCGTGCAGGTCTCCCTCGTGCCGCTCGAACGCCGCGACGACGTCGGGATCGAACTGGCGCCCGGCCTCGCGCAGGATCTCGTCCCGCGCCCGTTGCCAGGAGAGGGCCCGCCGGTAGGGCCGGTGGCTCGTCATCGCGTCGAGCGAGTCGGCGACTGCGAAGATTCGCGCCCCTCGCGGGATCTCGCCGGCGTCGAGCCCGTCCGGGTAGCCGGCTCCGTCCCAGCGCTCGTGATGGGAGCGGACGATCTGTAAACCCTCACCCTGCAGGAAGGCGACGCCGCCGAGCATCTGCTCGCCGAGAATGGTGTGTGTTTGCATGCGCCGACGCTCGGCTACAGTCAACGGGCCCGCCTTGAGGAGGATCTGATCGGGAATTCCGATCTTGCCGACATCGTGGAGGAGAAAGCCGTACTCTGTGCTCGGATTCGCGATCAGCGTCAGATCGACCGACTCGCCCAGTGCGACGGCGTAGCGATGCACGCGCTGCGAGTGCGCGCGGGTACCGGTGTCCCTCGTCTCGAGCGCGCTCGCCAATGCGACGACCGTCTCGAGGTAGGCGGCCTGAAGTGCCTCCCGCTGGCCCCGCTCGAGCTCGAGAACGTGGCGGAGGTCGTGTGCGTACAGCAGCAGAGCGTCCTCATTCGTCTGGCGTGCGCCTGGCGGCCGGAAGGGAACCCCGTAGGCTCCGGCGGCGAAGCGCTCGACGACTGAGAGCAGCTCGAGCGGGCTGAACGGCTTCTGGAGCACGGCATCGGCACCGACCTGGTTGAGGTTGGCATCCGCGGCGCCGCTCCCCGTCAGCAGCACGACCGAGACCGAAGCCGTGCGGGAGTCGTTTTTCAACCGTCTGCAGAATTCGATCCCGCTCTCGCCGGGCATGCGGACATCCAGCAGGATGACGTCGGGCAGCGCTCGCCGCATCTTTCGCTCGGCGACGGTGACGTTCTCCGCCTCCTCGACGGCGACGTCGGCGGCCTCAAAGGTCGCCCGGAGAAGCGTCCTGAGGTTAGGATCGTCGTCGACCATCAGGATGCGCAAACCCGAACCTCCGTGGTGAGGCCGCAGGGTCGTATTCGGCAACAGGGCCCGCCCGGTTGAGTAACCGTCCTTGCCGTGGATTGGACGGCTGGCGGGGCGCGAACGTGCGCCAGGTTGAACGGTGTTCGCTAGGAAGGGTACTGATAGAAGCCGCGGCCCGCTTTGCGGCCGAGCCGGCCGGCCTGGACGTACTGGCGCAGGAGAGGGCATGGGGCGAACTTGGGATCACCGAGGCCCGCGTGCAGCACCTCCATGATCGCCACGCACGTATCGAGGCCGATCAGATCGGCCAGCGCGAGCGGACCCAGCGGATGGGCGAAGCCGAGTGTCGCGATCGTGTCGATCGCGTCGGCGTCCGCGACTCCCTCGAACAGCGCATAGACGGCCTCGTTGATGAACGGCATCAGGATCCGGTTCGAGACGAAGCCCGGGAAATCGCGCGCCTGCGCCGGCGTCTTGCCAAGCTCCCCGGCGAGCCGCATGATCGCCGCGGCGGTCTCGTCCGAGGTCTCGAGGCCGCGGATCACCTCGACGAGCCTCAGAACCGGCGCTGGATTGAAGAAATGCATGCCGATCACGCGCTCCGGCCGGGCCGTAGCCGCCCCGAGGGCCGTGATCGGGATCGACGACGTGTTCGAGGCGAGGATCGCAGCGGCCGGCAGCATTTCGTCTGCCCGCCGGAAGAGATCCTGCTTGACCGCCGCGTCCTCGACGACGGCCTCCACCATCAGGTCGGCGGGGACGAGCTCCGCCGCGGGCTCGACCCTCGCCAGCACCGCGGCCGGGTCGGGACCGCCCTTCTTCGCGAGCCGTGCGAGGCTCTGTTGCATCGTCTCGATCCCTCGTTCGACGGCGCCGGGCGCAGCGTCGTGCAGCGAGACACGCCGGCCCGAGGCGGCGAGGACCTGGGCGATGCCGCCGCCCATCTGACCTGCGCCTACGACGAGAACGTGCTCGAACTCCACGAGCGCGCAGGCTAGAGCACTCCCCTCCCCGGCGCGAGGCCGAGCCCCTCAACCGGCTCGTGCTGCCGATCCTGGCGGAGGCGGAGTCGCCGCGCTGCGAGCACGGTCGAGACGAGCATCGCCGCCAGGGCGGCGAGGGCTGCGGCGAGGATCCACCGGGGGAAGCTCCCGCCCGGCTGCGACACCCGCCAGTTTGCCGTGTCGACCGACAGGTACGGCCGTCCGGTCCGCCAGTTGGCAGCGAGCGTGCGGCCGCCGTCGCGGAGCGAGAGACGGATGTTGTAGAGCCCGCTCTGGTTTCCCTGCCACGGCAGTCCGATACAGTGTGCGACGCCGCGGACCGTGTCGAGCGCATGGACGAACGGGTAGCCGCCGGGGTTCTGGTAGAGCGTGTAGACCCACCGGCCGTCCGGGCTCGTCGCGCGGGTCGCCGCGTAACCCTGCATCACCCAGCCGGGCTGGGTGCGGTCGGCGATCCGGCCGGGGAGCAGCAGCCCGATGCGGAGGTCGTAGGCCCTGACGACGTATCGTGCCGCGTTCGCCTGCGAGACGTGGTGGATCAGGTAAAGCTTGGCACCGGCCGGGGAAAGCGCATCGAAGGCCCAGTCCCCGGGCAGGGAGAAGGTGCCACGCGGGCTCAGCGACCTCGTGTCGATGGTCGTGAAATTGGTCACCGTGCGCAGCGGCCCCTGTGGGGGCGCGGCACCGCCGAGGACGAGCGTCCGACCGTCAGCGCTGAGACCGCCAGTGCTGCCGTCGGAGCCGATCGACGGAACGCCCCAGAGCCCGGGCAGGGTCGTGTACCGCAGCACCTGCCCGTCGCCCACCTGCACCGCCGCCAGCGCGGTGGTCTGCGCGTTCGCCAGCGTGATGTAGCGGATTTTCCCGTTCGGAGAGAGGACGCCGAGGCCTCCGGAGAGGACGCCGGCTCCCGGGCCTCCGCCATCGGCGACGGCGGCCGGCACAAATGCGAGCACGAGGATGACGCAGCAACTGAGACGGCGAACCATTGGTCCTCCTTCGACGGGTGCATCCATCCATACGCCTGTCGCCCGGAAAAGGTCCCGGCGTTCGGCTAGTCGCGCAGGCGGGCGTCGAGGACATAGTCGTCCCGCCCGCCGCCGTCCCGCGGCATGAAGCCGCGCATCACGCCCTCCTCGATGAAGCCGGGCTTCTCGAGGAAGGTGACCGCCTCGCTGCCGTAGCCGAGTCCGCGGTCGCCCTCGCCGTAGAGGTCGATCCCGACCTCGGAGACGCCCGGCGGCAGCGCGCTCGCTGGCTGCCGCCCCAAGACGTCGCCGATCAGTCTTCCCCCGGCCTCGATCCCGAAGGTGAGGCGGCCAGCCACGAGCCGTCCGGAGCGGCGATCATCACCTTCAGCCGCTCGCGATCCGGCGACCACGGACCCGGTGTGCCCTCAGGCCCTCGAAGACTGCCTCCAGCTTGGCCATCTGAAGCAGCCGCAGCGTCACCCGCTCGCCCCGCAGGACGAGGCCGCCCGGCACTTAGCTTAGACCTCGATCAGGAGCGCGTCGCCCTGGCCGCCGCCGGAGCAGATCGCCGCGAGGCCGAGGCCGCCGCCGTTGCGGCGCAGCTCGTAGATCATCGTCCCGAGAATCCGCCCGCCCGATGCACCGATCGGGTGGCCGAGCGCGACGGCGCCGCCGTTGACGTTGACCTTCTCGGGATCGATCTCGAGCAGCTTCGTCGAGTTGAGCGCGACGGAAGAGAAGGCCTCGTTCAGCTCGACGCGCTCGACGTCGCCGATCGTCTTGCCGGCCTTCTCGAGGGCGATCTTCCCCGCGTTCGCCGGGGTGCGCGCGAGATAGGCGAAGTCGTCGGCCACGTACCCCTGGGAGAGGATGGTCGCGAGGACCGGGAGGTCGTGCCTACGTGCGTACTCCTCGCTCGTCACGACGACGCACGAGGCACCGTCGTTGATGCCGGGGGCGTTCCCTGCCGTCGTCGTCCCGTCGGGGTCGAGGATGGGCTTGAGCGAGGAGAGCTGTTCGAGTGAGGTGTCGCGGCGCGGGCCCTCGTCCTGGTCGACCGCGCCGACCGGAACGATCTCCTCCTCGAAGAGGCCTCCGTCGATCGCATGCACCGCGCGCTCGTGCGAGCGCAGCGCCCACGCGTCCTGATCCTCCCGCGCGATCCCGAGCTCACGGGCGACGAAGGATGCCTGCTCGACCATGTGCCGCTTGTCGAAGGTGGAGGTGAGGCCGTCGTGGGTGGTCAGATCGATCAGGGTCCCGTCTCCGAGGCGATAGCCGAAGCGCGCCTTCTTCAGCGCATAGGGAGCGTTCGTCATCGATTCCATACCGCCCGTGACGACCACGTCAAGATCGCCGGCGCGAATGATCGAGTCGGCGATCTCGACCGCACGGATCGAGGACGCGCAGACCTTGTTGATGGCATCGGCCGGCACTGCGAGCGGGAGCCCCGCGCCCACCGCCGCCTGCCGCGCCGGCGCCTGCCCGGCGCCGCCCTGCAGCACCTGGCCCAGGATCACGTAGCCCACCTCGCTGCTTGCAAGGTCGATCCGGTCAAGCGCGGCGCGGATCACGAGCGCTCCGAGCGCGGTCGCCTCGTAGTCCCTCAAGCCGCCCCCGAGCCGCGCGAACGGGGTGCGGACCGCCGAGACGATGACGGATCGCTGAGGCATCGAGCCAGCCTAGCGAGCGAAGCTCGTGCCTGGCTCGAGGCGCTGAGCGAAAGCCACGATCAACCCGATGCACGCCTCCACGTCGTCCAGCTGAACCATCTCCACGGGCGTGTGCACGTAGCGCGTCGGGATCGAGACGAGCCCGGTCGGGATGCCTGCACGGCTGAGGTGGAAGGCATCCGCGTCCGTATTCGTGTGCCCGGTCGAGACCTCAACGGTGAACGGGATACCCTCTGCCTCGGCCGTCCCGTGCAGCAGCTCGAAGACGCCCGGATGGAGCCCCGGGCCGCGGCCGATCGCGGCGCCGCTGCCGAGCTTGTGCTCGCCGTCGTCCTCGACCTCGCCTCCACGGACGTCGGTCGCGTAGGTGACGTCGACGGCGATCGCGACATCGGGACGCAGCGCGAAGGCCGTCGTGCGCGAGCCCGCAAAGTCGCCGACCTCCTCCTGGGTCGCTGCGACAGCTGCGACGAGGGCCCGGCTGCCGCCGGCCGCGGCAAGCCTCCGCGCGGCCTCGAGCGCGACGTAGCTGCCGAGCCTGTTGTCGAGCGATCGAGAGGCGACGCGGTTGTTCGGCAGCTCGAGGGGCCCGCCGGCGATCACGGCGGTATCGCCGACGCGGACGAGCGATCGCGACTCCTCGGCGCTCACCGCGCCGACGTCCACGTAGAGGTCGCGCAGCTCCACCGGGCGCCGGTCCTCGTTGCGGCGGCGACGCTCCTGGCGCACCGCGACGACGCCCGGGATGGGGCCGTCCCGCGTCAGGATCTCAACCCGCTGCGCGAGCAGGACGTGCGGATCCCAGCCGCCGAGCCCGCGCACGGCGAGGTGGCCGTCCTCACCGTGGTGCGTGACGACCAGCGCGATCTCGTCGATGTGCCCGACGACGGCGAGCAGCGGGCCGCCCTCAGTGCCTGCAACCCGCGCAACCGAGGAGCCGAGCACGTCGCTCGAGACCTCGGCGAACCCGGAGGCTGCCTCGCGCCACACTGCGGCTGCGTGCGCCTCTTGCCCCGCGGGGCCGGGCGCACTCAGCAGGCGTGCGAGAGTCTCCGGGATCGGCACGCCGCGGAGCCTACCCGCAGCGGATCGAGCTGAGCGATCCCTCTCTCAGCGAGCGATCGTCAGGACTTCGACCGGCTGACAGGTCCGAGCCGAACAGGCTCCGGAACGTGCCCGCGTTTACTGTGCGGCTGCCGGCTGACGGTCACGGCCGGTGGCAGCCTGACCCGCCCGGGCTGGAGCTCCCGACGTTGACGGGCGCCGCCGTCTCGAAGCTTTTCGACCCCGGCAACCTGTCCGCCAGCCCGCGAACCACCTGCCTGTCGCTGATCGAGCGTGAGGTCTTCCGTGTCGAAAGCGAAAGGCGAATCTCGATTCGGCCGGCCCCGGCGCGAGCACCTGTTCGCCGCTTTCACGCCGTGAGGGGATTGAGGAGATCCTCTTTGCCGCCGCCGGCGTGCACCCGCCCGCGCGGCCCGCTGTGGCAACGCGCTGCTAGCGCCGCGCCGAGACGCGCCGCCGTCTGACTGGTGCCCATCCTTCCGGCGGTCAGTCGCGTCTGGATCAAGCGGCGCAGCTTGACGCTGGATACGCCTGCGCCTACCCTGCACCTGGATGACCGCCGTCACTCCCATCGGCGGGGCCTGGCGCAACGAGCGGGGCGGGAGCCTGCGCGCGGCCTGACGCGCCACAACCCGAACCCGCTCGCCCGAGACCTTCCGCACGGAGGGTCTTTTTGGTTGTTCGAAAGGAACAATTGACGCTCGCAGCCGACATCTCGACCGATCTCCTCACCCCGCTCGGGGCGTATCTCCGCCTGCGCAGCCGTGCGCGGGCGAGCTTCCTGCTGGAGTCGGTGGAGCAGGGCCGGCTCGGCCGCCACTCGTTCGTCGGCTGCGGCTCACGGCTCGTCTACGCGAACGAGGCAGAGGCGCTCGACGAGCCAGTGGTCGGCTACCTCGCCTATGACCACGTCGCGAAGCTCGAGCCGACCGTCGAGCTCCCGGCGGAAGGCCACTGCGTGCCTGAAAGCCGCTTCCTCGTTGCTGAGGTGCTGCTGCGCTTCGACCATGCGCTCGGGGTCGCGGAGGTGCTCGTGGGCGATGCCGCCGAGGCCGCGGAGCTCCTCGCCGTCCCGCTGGGCCGGGGCTCGGCTTCAGGCCTCGAGGCGAGGGCGGGCCGGACGCGGCGCTCTCCTGATCAGCACACCTACGAGGCCGGCGTGCGCAAGGCGAAGGAACACATCCGTGCCGGCGACGCCTTCCAGGTCGTGCTCTCGCAGCGGGCTGAGCGGCCGACGCCGGCCACCGCCGTCGGGCTGTATCGCGCGCTGCGACGCGTCAACCCGTCGCCCTACCTCTTCCTGCTCGAGCTCGACGGCCTCTCGTTGATCGGCTCCTCGCCGGAGACCCTCGTCAGGCTCGAGGGCCGGCGCGCGTCGGTGAACCCGATCGCCGGCACCTGCGAGCCCGGCGCCGAGCAGAGCCTGGCCGCCTCGGACAAGGATCGTGCCGAGCACGTGATGCTCGTCGATCTCGGCCGCAACGACCTCGGCCGCGTCTGCACGCCGGGAACCGTGCGAGTCGGCCGGCTCCTCGAGGTCGAGCGCTTCTCTCACGTCAGCCACCTCGTTTCGGAGGTCTCCGGCGAGCTGCAGGACGGCGTCGGCCCCTTCGACCTGCTGCGCGCCTGCTTCCCCGCCGGCACGGTGTCGGGCGCACCGAAGGTACGTGCGATGCAGCTGATCTCGGAGCTCGAGGGCTTCCGGCGGGGCCCGTACGCCGGAGCCGTCGGCTACTGCCTTCCCGGCGGGGCGCTCGACACGTGCATCGCGATCCGGACGATCGTGCTCGAGGACGGCCTCGCCCGGCTACAGGCCGGGGCCGGGATCGTCGCCGATTCGGAACCCGCCGCCGAGCACCAGGAATGCCTGAACAAGCTCGCCGCGATCGAGGCCGCGATCGACCTGGCAGAGGCGGAACGGTGATCCTCCTGATCGACAACTACGACTCGTTCACGTACAACCTGGCCCACCTGTTCGGCGAGCTCGGGGCGGAAGTCGTCGTGAGACGAAACGACGCGATCGATGCGGAGGCGGCTGCGCGACTGGCACCGTCGCACCTCGTCGTCTCCCCTGGTCCGGGCCGCCCGGCCGAGGCCGGCGTCTCGATCGAGGTGATCCGCCGTCTCGGCTCGACGACGCCCACCCTCGGCGTCTGCCTCGGCCACCAGGCGATCGTCGAGGCCTTCGGCGGCGAGGTCGGCGCCGCACGAGAGCTCGTGCACGGGAAAGCGAGCCCCGTGCGCCACGATGGCCGCGGACTCTTCCGCGGGTTGCCGGACCCGTTCGATGCGGGCCGCTATCACTCACTCGCGGCGACCCGGCTGCCGGACGAGCTCGAGCCGTGCGCGTTCAGCGACGACGGCGAGGTGATGGCAATCCGGCACCTCGACCTCCCGGTTTCCGGCCTCCAATTCCATCCCGAATCGGTGTTGACGCCGCTCGGGCCGAAGATCGCGAAGAACTTCCTGGAGCCCGAGTGATCCAGGAAACACTCGGTCGGCTGCTGGACGCTCACGACCTCTCGCGGGAGGAGGCGCGCGAGACCATGCACACGATCATGAGCGGGGCGGCCACGCCGGCGCAGATCGCGGGCTTCCTCGTCGCGCTTCGCGCGAAGGGCGAGACGGCCGACGAGATCGCGGGCTGCGCAGAAGCGATGCGCGCGCACGTGCTGGCGGTGAAGCCGCAGCGCGAAGATCTGGTTGACACCGCCGGCACGGGCGGAGACGGAGCCCGCACGATCAACATCTCGACGGCGGCGGCGCTCGTCGCAGCGGCCGCCGGCGCCGCGGTCGCGAAGCACGGCAACCGCGCGGTCTCGTCGGCCTCGGGCTCGGCGGACGTCCTCGAGGCGCTCGGCTTCAGCCTCGAGCTCGACGGCGACCGCATCGCCCGCTCGATCGACGAGCTGGGCTTCGGATTCCTCTTCGCACCGATGCACCATCCGGCGATGCGCCACGCAGCGCCGGTGCGGCGCGAGCTGGCCGCCCGGACGGTCTTCAACGTCCTTGGGCCGCTGACGAACCCTGCGGGCGCGCGGGCCCAGGTCGTCGGCGTCTACTCTCCAGACCTGGTGCGCACGATCGCAGAGGTGCTAGCTCAGCTCGGCGCGCGGCGCGCGTTCGTGGTGCACGGCGCGGGTGGCATCGATGAGCTCTCGCCCGTCGGCACGAACCGGGTCTGCGAGGTGGTCGACGGCGATATTCACGAGCATCTGGTCGATCCACTCGAGCTCGGGATCGA
>JBHEMK010000192.1:0-5367 GCA_046262635.1 Gaiellaceae bacterium | reverse complement strand
ACGTCGATGTCTTTCAGGTTGTGCATCGACGCGCCGCGCACCCAGAACGAGCCGTGATCCTCCGTGCGCGAGAGCTTCAGCTCCCCGAGAAAGCGCAGCGCCCGCTGCACCGAAAGGCGGGTGAAGTCGTGGATGTTTCGCTCTCCGACCGTGACGGCGAGGACCTCCGGCTTCAGGCGCGCTCCCTTGCACTCCGGGCAGGGGCGAAAGCTCATGTACTCCTCGATGCGCTCCCGCTGCTGCGAGGAGTCGGTCTCCCTGTATCGGCGCTGAAGGCTCGGCACGAGTCCGTCCCATGCGAGCATGTACTGCCGCCGACGTCCCATCCGGTTGCGGTATTGGACGTAGACCCTGTCGCCGCTCGTGCCGTGGAGGAAATAGCTCTGCTGCTCGTCCGAGAGCTCCCGCCACGGCCGGTCGAGGTCGATCTCGTAGCGCTCGGCCACGGCCTGGATCACCGACTCGTAGAAGCTCGAGTTGCCGATCGTCCAGGGAACGAGCGCTCCGTCGTTGATCGAGAGCGATGGATCCGGAACGAGGAGGTCGGGGTCGATCTCCTGCTGTGAACCGAGGCCGGTGCAGCGTGGGCAGGCACCGTGGGGGGAGTTGAAGGAGAAGATGCGCGGCTGCAGCTCTGGCAGGGAGACGCCGTGCTCTGGGCAGGCAAAGTTCTCGGAGAAAAGCATCGGCTCGCCGTCGATCACATCGATCACCACGAGACCGTCTGTGAGCGCGGCTGCGGTCTCGATCGACTGCGTCAGCCGGGTTCGCAGCTCGGATCGCATCACCAGGCGGTCGACGACCACCTCGATCGTGTGCTTGAACTTCTTGTCCAGCTCGGGAAGCCCATCCTCGAGTAGGTGTTGCTCCCCGTCGACCTTGACGCGGCTGAAACCCTCGTCGCGCAGCTCCTCGAGAACGTCTTTGTACTCGCCCTTGCGGTCGCGGACGACTGGCCCGTTGACCGTGAACTTCGTCCCCTCCGGTAGGCGGAGCACCTGGTCGACGATCGCGTCGAGCGACTGGCCCGCGATCGGCCGACCGCAGATCGGGCAGTGCGGCCGCCCAACCCGCGCATAGAGGAGGCGCAGGTAGTCGTAGATCTCGGTGACCGTCCCGACCGTCGACCGTGGATTGCGCGACGTCGTCTTCTGGTCGATCGAGATGGCGGGACTAAGGCCGTCGATGTGGTCGACGTCGGGCTTCTCCATCATCTGGAGGAACTGACGCGCGTAGGCGGAGAGCGACTCGACGTAGCGGCGCTGCCCCTCGGCGTAGATCGTGTCGAAGGCAAGGCTCGACTTGCCGGACCCCGACAGGCCGGTGATGCAGATCAGGCGGTTCCGCGGCAGCCGGACGGTGATGTCCTTCAGGTTGTGCTCGCGGGCGCCATGGACGACGAGCTCGTCTGCAGCCATTGACGCAGGCCATTGTATCCATCGAACATGCGTTCGTCCAGCCGCGCCGACCGGCCCTTGGCGACGGAGCCGCCCGCGGTCCGGCCGCGCCGCCGACAACCCGCGCGGAGACCGGGCGGCCGCACTGAGGCGCCGGCGCGCGCGGCGGCAGGTGAGCCCGTCTCGACGAACGGCCCAGGTCCTCGGGGCTTGCCCGCGCCGAGCCGGCAGGCTCGATCCGGCCCCGTGGGGCGCCGGCCAGCACGAGCGGCGGCCAGCTGCGTCGCCTCAACCTCGCGCGGCCGCGCGAGCGAGCAGGCTCGATACCTGGCGCGGCTTCGCAACGTACGTGATCTCCAGTTCACCGACCACGATCGTCCCGTAGCCAAGAACGCGCCCGAGCGGCGACTGGTCGACCTCGAGTGCGCCGATTCGATCCAGCCCGACGACCGCCGTCCGCCGCCGGACAACGCCGTAGGAGACGAAGAGCTTCCGCGTCGTCAGGACGACATGCGTCAGCTGCCAGCGCCAGACCGCCGCGATCGCCTCCACCGCCGCCACGATTAAGAGCGCCGCGCCGCCCGCCGAGAAGGGCCAGCCCCCGATCAGTCCCACGGCGCCTGCTGCTGCGAGCACCCCGGAGCGCAGGAACGAGCGGACGAGCACGATCCCGTGCTGCCGCGCATCGACCACGATCCGCTCACTAGGTTCGGATACCACGGGTTTGCGCCCTTCGTCACGCGGCGAGATAACCCTGTGATGGCGCAAACAGCCCGGCGAACGGCGATCGCGACTCTCGTCGTGGGTGGTATCGTCGTGCTCGCTCTCGCCCTCTGGCAGCTCCGGATCGTGCTCGCGCTGCTCCTTGTCGCCTTCACGATCGCGGCGGCGATGCGCCCCGGCGTCGAATGGCTGAAGGGCCGCGGCGTCCCACGAGCGATCGGCGTCCTTCTCCATTACCTCGGCTTGGCCGCCCTCGTGGCACTCTTCCTCTGGTTCGTGGTGCCGCGCGCCGTGACCCAGGTGAACACGGCACTCTCAGGGATTCCGACCACGAGTTCCGGTCTGAGCCACGCTGCGAGCCACTCGACCGGGATCAAGCACCAGATTCTCGTCGGCCTCCAGCGCCGGCTGAAACACCTGCCTGCTGCCGGCAAGCTCGTCCATCCCGCCCTGACGATCACGCTCAAGGCTTTCGAGGTGCTCGTCGGGATCTTCTTCGTGCTCGCCGCCGCCGCCTACTGGGTGTTCGAGCGGGAGGCGGCGATGCACCTCGTGACCTCCACGATCCCGCGACCGAACCGGAAGATCGTCCGTGACACGTGGATCCTGATCGACTTGAAGCTCGGCGCCTACGTCCGCGGCCAGGGCCTGCTCGTCCTGCTGGTCGGCGTTGTCCTCTCCCTCGTCTTCTGGGCAGTCGGCGAGCCCTACTGGATTCTGGTCGGCTCCTTCGCCGGACTCGTCGAGATCATCCCGGTGATCGGGCCGCTGGCAGCGGGCGTACTCGCAGTGGGAGTCGGCTTCACGTCCTCGTGGCACGTGGCTTTGTTCGCCGGGATTGCGGTCCTCGTGGTGCGGCAGCTCGAGGATTTCCTGATCGCGCCGCGCGTGCTAGGGGGAGCAGTCGGGCTCTCGCCGCTGCTCGTGATGGTCTCGGTGTTCGCGATGGGCTTCCTGTTCGGTGGCGTTTCCGTCCCGCTGGCGATCCCACTCGTGGCGGTGATCGCGACGCTGGTCGACGTCATCGTCCGCGACAAGGACCCGGCCGGCGAGGAAGTCCCGACGGTCCTGTTCACGGCGAAGGAGTCGGAGGGCTGAGCGCGGGCCGGCTACGCCTTGCGCCAGCGACCGAAGACGAGCCCGCCGAGCGTGAAGCCGAGTCCGAAGGTGCCGAGCGAAAACCCGCCGATCGCAATCGCCTTCCGCCACGGCGACAGACGCTGCCAGCGCCCGATCGCCTCCTCTTCTTCGGTTGTCAGCTGCTCTCCGCGGCGCTGCTTGCGAATCGCGCCACCTGCGCGGAGCCCGAGGTAGAGGTCGTCGAAAATCTCGGTCGACTCGTCTGGCATCACGTCAATGTATAGCTTCCGTCGGCTGTGAATACCCGCATCCTCCATGTCTCCGACCTGCACATGGGAACACGCGAGGATCCCGAGGTCGAGGGGGCTCTGGCGGCGCTCGTCGAGCGGACGAAGCCGCGGCTTGTCATCGCGAGCGGCGACCTCTCGCACCGGGGCCTCCGCGAGCAGCTCGAGCGTGCAGCGCGGCTACTCCGAAGCTTCGAACTGCCGGTGCTTGCGGTCCCAGGGAACCACGATATCCCCTACACCTTCCCCGCGCGCTTCAGGCGGCCGTTCGCCGAGTTCGAGCGTTTGTGGGAGACGACCGAGCCGGTCTACGCCGGGGAGGGCGTCCAAGCGGTCGGAATCAATTCGGTGCGGCCGTGGCGGCACCAGTCCGGCGGCGTTCGCGACCCGCAGCTCACCCGGGCCTCGGCGCGGCTCGCGGAGGGCGCCGACGGAGCGCTCCGCGTCGCGATCCTTCACCACCAGATGCTCGGATCGCCCTGGCGCTCGCGGAAGAAGCCAGTCGCGCGGCGAAACCACGTGCTGCGCTCGCTCGTCGACGCCGGCGCCGAACTGATTCTCGCCGGCCACATTCATCAGGCTGCCCTCAGCGAGCGGCACGAGTTCGAGGTCGTCTCGGGCGACGTGCGAGGCGTCGTCGTCTCGATCGCGCCGGGCCTCGGCCAACCGCGCCCGAACCGGCTCGGGGAGGCACGCGGCCTCCACCTCTACGAGGCCGGCCGGAAAACGCTGGAGGTGTCGACCTATATCTGGCGCGGCGAGGACTGGGGCCTGACCGCGCGACGAATCTTCCCCCGCGGCCTCGGCCCCCTGGCCGTCGAAGGTAGTCCTCGAGCTAGCGTTTCGGACCGCTGAGACCGCGCTTCTGGACGATCCGCCGGTAGCCGTAGAGGATTGCCGTCGCAGCGAGCACTGAGACGATGAAACCCGCGGGCCGGTTCCAGATCGCATAGGCGATGAGGCCTCCGGCGAACGACCCCGCCAGGCCGAGACCGATCGTCGCCAGGATCCCCATCGGGTCGGGGCCGGGCAGCGCCAAGCGGGCCAGCGCGCCGACGATGAGACCCGAGAACGCGAGCCAGATCAACAGGAGCAGCACTACTCATCCTCCTCGCTGTCGTCGTGCTCGTGGTCGACCTCGTGCTTGCCGCCGTGCTGCCGCCGGTCGAGCGCGTTGTCGAGCAGCTTGTCCGGGTCGACACCGGCGCGTTGCAGTCGCTCGCGATAGGCACGCACGCCGACACCACGGCGGGGGAAGCGGAGCGCCTCAGGGCCGAGAATCGGGCGCTTTTGAACGAACCTGCGGTAGGCGACGACGAGCAGCACGGCCGTGAAGAACGAGCCGAGTGAGACCGCGAACGGGTCGCGGTGACTCGCCACCGCTGCGATCGCCCCGCCGACGACGGAGCCGACGAGTCCGATCGAGACGGTCAGCCATGCCGGCATCGGGTCGGGGCCGGGCACGGCGAGCCGGGCGAGGCCTCCCGTGACGAAGGCGGAGACCATGATGGCGATCACCGTACCGAGCACAAGCTCAGCCTAACCTCTGAGTGGACCCCCTCAGGGCAGGCTGAACGGGCTAGGCGGCGGTCTGCTGGACGGCCTGAAGTTCGCGGCGGAGCTCCTTGATCTCATCGCGGAGCTTTGCGGCGTATTCGAACCGAAGCTCCTCCGCGGCCGCGAACATCTCCTCCTCGAGCGTGACGACGAGCTGCTCGAGCTCGGCCTGGTCCAGCCCTTCGACCTTCGACGCGCCGCGCCGCCGGCGCGACGGCACGGTCGGCGACTCGAGCGACAGGAATTCGGCGATATCGGATACGCCCTTCGAGATCGAAGCCGCGGTGATCCCGTGTTCCTCGTTGTACGCGAGCTGCACGCTG
>JBHEMK010000191.1:0-9505 GCA_046262635.1 Gaiellaceae bacterium | reverse complement strand
GATGCCAGCAGACCTTGCCCTGGTAGCTGCCGCGTCTCCCCTGCCGCGAGCCGACCGGGCCGTGGTGCTCGATAGAGGTCGCGTCCAGGTCGAGCGTCAGCGTCTCCCGCTCGAGCAGCGGCTGCACACGCGCGAACAGCTCCTCGAGCGCCCGGTTGAGCTGGCCGATCTGGCCGAGGCTGAAGCGGCGCAGAAAGCGGCCGAGCGTTGTCGGCAGAGGCAGACCGTGACCGCGCAGAAGCTGCTGCGCCGAATCGCCGCGCATCAACGCGAGGTCGTCGAGGCACTCGCCGCCGACGAGCAACGTCTTAGACAAGCCGAGGATCGCCTGCGCCGGCGTGTAGCCGCGGCCGCGCTTCTTCACCGCCACCCGGTTGAGCAACTCGCCAACGCCAAGCCGGCCCGCCAGCTCGCGCACGAGCACGAGCCCGGCATGAGATGTCAACTGCTGCGTCGAGGCCGCGACCTGGACCAGCGCCGACTGCTCTATTACCTTCACCTTCAAGACTGCCTCCCTGTCGCTCGCCGGGGTTTCTCGTCAACACCCGTCGTGAGCGGCAGGGAGGACGTTCCTTTACGCCGACTACGGCCCTACTGCAGGATCCGGGTAGCTAGCTCCTAGGCCTGCCGGCTGCGTCACCTCAACGAGCGCGCGCTCGAACTCGAGGTCCGGAGCGAGCCGCGAGCCGCCCTTAATCGCATGGTCAAGCCGGGCCAGCCGGACGACGACGCCGGCGAGCTCGCCCGAGGTGAAATTCTGCGCCTGCGCGAACGCCTTCTCGGCGGCGAACGGGTGCATCTTCAGGCGGCCCGCGGCGTCGCGCGGCCGGACTCCCTCGGCTGCAAGCGCCTGGCACGCACGCACGCGGCCAACGTGATTGACGAGGAGGCCGATCAGGCGCGGCAGCTCCGCCGAGCGAGGACGGTCGGAGCGCTCGAGGCGTGCTTCGGCCGCGGCGAGGGCGGCGGCGACGTCGCGCCGACCCCACGCGTCGGTCAGGGCGAAGATCGAGGTCTCGGCTCGCCCGGCCGAGAGGAGCACGACCTCTTGGACACCGACCGGCTGGCCGTGCGCCCACGTCGCCAGCTTCTCCACCTCCGTCGAGAGCTCGTCGAGGCTCTCGCCCACGAGCTCGACGAGGGCGCGGCACGCGGCGGCATCGGCGGTCGCGCCCAGACGCCTGAACTGCTCGCCGACCCAGCCGGGCAGCTTCTTCTTCGGGACCTCGTAAGCGAGGATCTCGCCGGCCTTGGCGACCGCCTTGCCGAGCGCGGAGTCGCGCTTGATCTCCTCGGCGACGAGCACGAGCACCGTCTCGGGACTGGGGTTCCCCAGGTAGGCGGCGACCTCCTTCGTATCCGTCGCCTTCCAGCGTTCGACCTCGTCGACGATCACGAGGCGGCCCTCACCGAAAAGGCCCATCGAGTTGCAGGCGGCGGCCGCCTCGGCTCCCGAGACCTCACGTGCGGAGAGGTGCTCGACCGCATCCTCGCCGATCCGGTCGCGCAGTCGCCGCAGCGCACGCACGATCTTCGGACGATCGCTGCCCGTGAGCAGATAGACGGTCTTCAGCTCGCTCGCCACAACGGCAAGCATAGGCCCCGACCGGAGGGCCTGGCCGCCGAGCGTGGCGGGCGCGGCGAGGCGGATCTTGCGACGGGGTGGCTCGCGCGAGACCCCGCGGTGGCCGTCGAGCACGGCTGCGGCACGCCCTCGCCCGAGCTGCGCGACACAGAGGTCAGCCGACGACGACGTTGACGAGCTTGTCCGGAACCACGATCGTCTTTCGGACCGTGGCGCCGTCAACGTGAGCCTGGACCTTCGGCGAGGCGAGCGCGCGGGAGACGAGGTCGTCCTCCGACAACCCGGCCTCGACGTCGAAGCGGTCGCGCACCTTGCCGTTGACCTGGACTACGAGCTCGAAGGTGTCCTTCGCCAGCTGGGACGGATCCGCCTCGGGCCACGGCTCCTCCCACAACCGTTCGTGACCCAGCCGCTCCCACAGCTCCTCGGCGATGTGCGGCGCGTAGGGCTGGATCAGACTCACCGCGGTCTCGGCCGCGAACCGCGCCGCGGCATCCTCGGGCGAGCGGGAGATCTCCCGGACGAGCTCCATCACGGCCGCGATCGGCGTGTTGAGCGCGAAGCGTCGGCCGATGTCGTCGCTCACCTTCGCGATCGTCGCGTGCGCCTTGCGCGCAAGCGGCGTCTCCGTCGTGACCTGACCGGGGGCGTCGACGTGCTCGAGCGCGACGCGCCACAGGCGGTGCAGGAAGCGCACCTGGCCCTCGAAGCCGGTGTCCTGCCACTCGGCGTCCTGGTCGACCGGCCCGAGAAACGGCAGATACAGGCGAACCGCGTCGGCCCCCCAGTGCTCGACGTACTCGTCGGGATCGACGACGTTGCCCTTCGATTTCGACATCTTCGCGCCGCGGTAGTAGACCATCCCCTGCGTAAAGAGCCGAGCGAACGGCTCGCGAAAGCCCACGAGCCCGATGTCGTTCAGCACCTTCACGAAGAAGCGGGCGTAGAGCAGGTGCAGGATCGCGTGCTCGACGCCGCCGATGTACTGATTGACGGGCAGCCAGTAGTCGACCACCTCGCGATCGAACGGCGCCCTGTCGTTCTTCGCGTCCGCGTAGCGCAGGAAATACCAGGAGGAGTCGACGAAGGTGTCCATCGTGTCGGTCTCACGGCGCGCGTCGCCGCCGCAGCGGGGGCACGTGACCTGCACCCAGTCCTCGGCCGAGGCAAGCGGCGAGCGCCCCTTCGGCAGGTAGTCGGCGATCTCCGGCAGCAGCACCGGCAGGTCATCCTCAGGCACCGGGACGATCCCGCACCTGCCGCAATGGATCACCGGGATCGGGCAGCCCCAGTAGCGCTGCCGCGAGAGCAGCCAGTCGCGCAGGCGGTAGCTCACCGCCGGTCGGCCGCGGCCCCGCTCTCCGAGCCACTCGGTGATCGCCTGCTTCCCCGCGGCCGCGGACCTACCCGAGAACTGCGCGGAGTTGACGAGCACCTCGTCGGCGGAGTGCGCGATGTAGGCCCGCTCGTCTGACGCCTCGCCGTCGGTCGGCGCGACCACCTGCACGACTGGTAGGTCGAAGCGCTGCGCGAACTCGAAGTCGCGCTCGTCGTGCGCGGGGACGGCCATGATCGCGCCTGTGCCGTACTCCATCAGCACGTAGTCGGAGACCCAGATCGGGAGCCGTGCCTCGTTGACCGGGTTGACGACGAACTTGCCGGTAAAGACGCCGTCCTTCTCCTTCGTCTCACGCTCGACGGTCGAGCGGGCGGCCGCGTGGCGCACGTAGTCGCGGACGTGCTGTTGATGCGGGGTGCCCGCGACCAGCTCATCGACCAACGGGTGCTCGGGCGCGAGGACGAAGAAGGTCGCACCGAACAGCGTGTCCGGCCGTGTCGTGAAGACGGGGATGTCGATCTCGGCGCCCTCGACGCGGAAGATCAGCTCGGCGCCCTCGGAGCGTCCGATCCAGTTGCGCTGCATCGTCAGGACGCGATCGGGCCAGGATTCGAGCAGCTCCATCTCGTCCAGCAGCCGGTCGGCGTAGGCGGTGATCTTGAACAACCACTGCTCGAGGTTGCGCGCCTCGACCTCGGCGCCGCAGCGCTCGCAATGGCCGTCGATCACCTGCTCGTTGGCGAGAACTGTCTGGTCGTTCGGGCACCAGTTGACAGCAACGTCCTTGCGGTAGGCGAGACCCTGCTCGAGGAACCTCAGGAAGATCCACTGCGTCCAGCGGTAGTACTCAGGCTCGTGGGTGGCGAGGACGCGGTCCCAGTCGATCGCCCAGCCGAGCCGCCCCATCTGACGCCGAATCGCGCTGATGTTGCGGTCGGTCACCTCACGCGGATGACCGCCCTCCTTGATCGCCGCATTCTCGGCGGGAAGTCCGAAAGCATCGAAGCCCATCGGCCGCAGCACTGCGTAGCCGTGGCGGCGGCGGAAGTGCGCGACGACCTCGCCCAGCATGTAGTTGCGGACGTGGCCCATGTGGAGCTCGCCGGAGGGGTACGGGAGCATCTCCAGCACGTAGGTCTTTCGATCGCGCGGCTCGTTCGAGACGTTGAACGCCCGCGCGTCCTGCCAGACGCGCTGCCACTTCTCCTCGATCTGCTTCGGGTCGTACCGGTCCATCCGACCTCCGGGGACAAAAAAGCCTCTCGTTCGAGAGGCCATGGGAAGCTGCCGCGGAGTAAACCGCGCTGGCCTCCTGCGCCTACTGAAGAAGCTCCTGCACGCGAGGAACTTTAGCAACGGAGTCCGGGCGGCGCAGGCGGCCGCCTTGCAACCGCGAAGACGTGTTCACGCCGGAGTGGCCAGCTTCCGATACAACGGAGTTCGTGGAGCCCCCAGGCGCACCCGTGCTACGCCCCTACGGGCGCCGCGCCTTCCTCGGTGTCCTCGTTGCGGGGTTCGCGGCGCTCCTCGGCGGACATCCCGTGCAGCGGCTCGGCGAGCTCTTCACGCCCGTCGAGGGCGCGTTCGGCTTCGGTGGGTGGCGCATCTACACGATCGCGTCGACGATGCCGCGCTTCGACCCCACGACGTGGCGGCTGCGCATCGACGGCCTGGTCGAGAAGCCGCAGAACCTCACCTACGCGGACCTCGTCGCGCTGCCGCAGGCGGCGGAGGTGAAGGACTTCCATTGCGTCACCGGTTGGTCGGTTCCGCACGTCCACTGGGGCGGCGTGCGCATCCGGCATCTGCTCGCGCTCGCGCGACCGCTGCCGCAGGCGCGGGCCCTCCGGTTCGTCTCGGCCGAGTCGCCCTACGAGGACTCGCTGACGCTCGACCAGGCGCTGCTCCACGACGTGATGCTGGCCCACCGGCTCGACCGGAAGCCGCTGTCGCGACCGCACGGCGCGCCTCTGCGCCTCGTCATCCCCGAGATGTACGGCTACAAGGGCGTCAAGTGGCTCGAGCGGATCGAGCTGACCGCGGAGCCGGTGAACGGCTACTGGGAGCAACGCGGTTACGACCGCGATGCCTGGGTCGGGCGGTCGAACGGCCGTGGCTGAGCCCACGCTCTACGTCGAACGCTTCTCCCGGACCGAGCGGGCCGTTCACTGGGTGCATGCGGCCGCGTTCTTCGTCCTGCTCGGGTCCGGGCTCGTGCTCTACCTGCCCGCGCTCGCAGACCGGATCGGGCGGCGGCCGTTCCTGAAGGACGTCCACGTCTACACGGCCGTCGCCTGGCTCGTCGCGCTCGGCCTGATCGTACGACTGGGCGACCGCCGCGGCCTGCGGCGGACGGTGCGAGATCTCGAGTGGTTCGACGAGGACGACCGTGGCTGGCTGCGGGGCCGGCGCACGCCGCAGGGGCGCTTCAACGCAGGGCAGAAGCTGAACGCAGCCGTCAGCGCGGGGCTCGCCGCCCTGTTCGCGATCTCCGGTTTCCTGCTCTGGCTCGGCGAGCGGAACACGTCCTACCGCTTCGCGAACACGGTGCTCGTCCACGACTGGCTGATGTGGGTGTCGCTCGTGCTGCTCGTCGGGCACCTCTACCTCGCGGTGATCCATCCGGCCACGCGGCACGCGATGCGCGGGATCACCCGCGGCTCGGTCAGCTACGACTGGGCGGAGGCTCACCATCCGAAGTGGGTGAAGCGCCCGGATTGAGTGGTCGCGCGCGCGACCTGGCCGGCGGCCAGGCGTCCCGAGCTCCGCCCGACGTGACGGCGGTGCCGGAGAACGTGCGCGTGCTCGCGCGGGAGCGTTTGCGGATGCGTGGCGGGGCCGCTGGCATGATCCCGTGATGCTCGAGCTCCTGCCCGACACGGCCCTCGTCGACCGAGGCGTCCTCTCGGTCGGCGGCTGCAGGACGACCGACCTCGCCGACGAGTACGGAACGCCGCTCGTCGTCTACTGCGAGCGGACGATCCGCGCGCGGGCCGAGGCCTACCGCCGCGCGGCGCCGGCCGCGCTCGTCGCCTACGGGACGAAGGCGTTCCCGAACATCGCGATCCTCCGCCTCCTCGTCGAGGAGGGCCTGGGCGCCGATGTCTCGACGCTCGGCGAGCTGACGTTCGCGCTTCGGGCCGAGGTGCCGCCCGAGCGGATCGTCGTCCACGGCAACAACAAGAGCGACGCGGAGCTGCTCGCCGCTGCGGAGGCCGAGGTCGGCCTGCTCGTCCTCGACGCGCCCGACGAGCCGGCCCGTGCGGCGGAGGCCGGGGTTCGTCGGGTGCTCGTGCGCGTGACACCGGGAATCGAGGCGGAGACGCACGAGTCGATCCGAACGGCACATCACGGCTCGAAGTTCGGCCTGCCTCCGGAGTCGGCAATCCGCGCGATCGTGGCGGCCCGCGACGCAGGCCTTGATGCGGCAGGGCTCCACGTCCACCTGGGCTCCCAGCTCCTCGACGGCGCCGCCTCGCTTGCCATCGTCGGCTGGCTGGGCGGATTTGCCGCGCGCGCACGCGAGGAGCTCGACTGGGTGCCCGCGGTGATCGATCTCGGAGGAGGGCTCGGGATCGCCTACACGCCCGAGCAGCAGGCGCCCGAGACGGAGCGGTATGCGCGGGCGCTGCTCGAGGAACTGGAGCGCTCCTGGACCCTCCACGACCTTCCCCGCCCGCAGCTCGTGCTCGAGCCGGGCCGCTCCCTCGTCGGTCAGGCGGCGGTGACGCTCTACGAGGTCGGGACCCTGAAGGTGGCAACCGAGGCGATCACCTGGGCGGCGATCGACGGCGGCATGTCGGACAACCCCCGGCCTCAGCTGTACGGCGCCCGGCTCAGCGCGCTGCTCGCGAACCGCGCGGACGAGGAGGCGGCCGGGGGATTCGGCGTCGTCGGCAAGCACTGCGAGTCGGGCGACGTGCTGATCGAGCGGGCCGTGTTGCCCGAGCCGCGGCGCGGCGACCTGCTGGCCGTGCCTGCGACCGGCGCCTACACACTCGCGATGGCGTCGAACTACAACAGCGTTCCTCGGCCCGCGGCGGTGGTCGTCGCGGGTGGCGACGCGCGCTTGATCCGCCGCCGTGAGACGGTGGATGATCTGCTGCGTTTCGAGGAATAACCGCTGAAATCCGGCGTTCCAAACTGCATGGGCGGTCCGGCCTGATGGCAGATCACGAAATCCTGATCTGGTCCGACTACATCTGACCGTTCTGCCGCCTCGGCCAGCCGACGGCCGAGTGGCTTCGGAGCCGGTACGGCGCCGCGATCACCTGGCTTCCGTTCGACCTCCACCCGGAATACCCGCCCGGGGGGATTCCGCGGGCGGAGCTCGTCGCGCGCTACGGGCCGGGGATGCAGGAACGGGTCGCGGGCATGTTCGAGCGTGCCGGCCTCGTCTACGCGCCGAACGCCGAGGTCGTGCCGAACACCCAACTTGCGCTCCGCGTCACCGAGCTTGCGCGCGACCGCGAGCTGCACGAGCCCGTCCACAACCGCCTGATGGACGGCTACTGGAGCGAAGGCCGAAACCTGTCAGACCCCGAGGTGCTGCGCGAGCTCGCGGCCGAGGCCGGGCTCGACGACATCGCGCCGGCACTGCGGCAGGGCCGGTTCTCGGAGCGGATCGCCGCCTCGACCGCCCAGGCGCAGTCGTTCGGGATCACGGGGATCCCGGCCTTCCTGCTCGACGGCCGGCTGCTCGTGCTCGGCGCCCAGCCCCCGGAAATCTTCGAGGGGGCGTTCGTCCAGCTCTCAGAGGCGTAGTTCCTGCGACGGCGGGTACCGCCGCGCCGTGCTCGTCGTGACCGAGACTGCCGCGGCGGCGATCAGAGAGATCGTCTCCTCGTCCGGTCTCTCCGCCGGGGGCGGCCTCAGGCTTTCGCTGGAGAAACCCGGCAACGGCACCGAGCCGGAGTTCGGCCTCCGCGTCGTCCAGGGGCCGCAGGCAGGCGACGTCGTCGTCGAGGCCGGGGATGCCCGCGTCTTCCTCGAATCCGCGGCCAGCGGCTACTTCGCCGGCAAGGTGCTTGACGCAGAGGGCGACACCTTCACCTTCGCGCCGGCTGAAGTCTAGCGCGCCGCCGGCCGGAAGCCCGGCCGGACGAGCCTGGGCGGCGCCTTCAGCGCGGCGTCCTTCACGGGCGGGTTCCACGGCTCTGCCAGCGGCGCCCCGCCGAAGCTGGCGGCGACCCGCTCGGCCGGGGCATCCCCGTAGAGCGTCGTCCGCTGCCGTGGAACCCGGCCATTGGCGCGGATCAGCGCCTCCATCCCCTCCGGGCCGAGCTCCTGCCCGAATCCGGCGCCCGCCGCACGCGAGATCGACTCGTTCATCAGCGTCCCGCCCAGGTCGTTGACACCGGCCCGCAGCGCGGCCGCCACACCGTCGGGCCCGAGCTTGACCCAGGAGGCCTGGACGTTCGTGATCCAGGGGTGCAGCGCGAGCCGCGCGACCGCGTGGACGAGCAGCACCTCCCCGAACGTCGGACCCCTTCGTGCCTGCCCCTTGAGCGCGATCGGGGCCTCCATGTGGACGAACGGGAGCGGCACGAACTCCGTGAAGCCTCCGCTTCGCCGCTGCTGCGCGCGCGCGGCCAGCAGGTGGCGGGCCCAGGAGCGCGGCCCCTCGACGTGGCCGAACATCATCGTCACGTTCGAGCGCAGCCCGCTGCGATGAGCGGTGTCGTGAACCTCGAGCCACTGCCCCGTCGTCACCTTGTCGGGGCAGATCACCCGGCGCACCTCGTCATCGAGAATCTCCGCCGCGGTCCCCGGCAGCGAGGCGAGCCCAGCCTCGCGTAGCCGCCCCAGGTACTCGTCGAGCGGAAGACCGAGTGTCGCCGCGCCCTGCCAGACCTCGAGCGCCGAGAATGCGTGCACGTGGATCTCCGGCACCGCCTCCTTGACCGCCGCGACGACGGAGAGGTAATAGTCGCCCGTGAAGGCGGGGTGGATGCCGCCCTGGAGGCAGACCTCAGTGGCGCCCCGCGCCCACGCCTCCTCGACGCGGCGGACGATCTCTCCCTGCGGAACGAGATAGGGGGCGCCGCGGAGATTGGCCGCGAGCTTCCCCTTCGAGAAGGCGCAGAAGCCGCACCGGAAATAGCACACGTTCGTGTACTGGATATTCCGCGTGACGACATAGCTGACCTCGTCGCCGCAGACCTCGCGGCGGAGCCGGTCGGCGGCGGCGAAAACGCGCTGCCGTTCCTCGCCGCGGGCGCCGAACAGCCGGACGAGCTCCGCCTCGCCCAGCTCCCCGCGCGTGTCGAGCGGCAGCGCGTCCCGCACGACGAACGGCGCCGCACCGGGCTCGCCCGGAGCCCATTCGTGCTCGCGCGCGAGCCCGAGCGAGTCGGATGCCCGCAGCACCGCCGGCAGCACAGCCGGGTCGATCCAGGCGCCGCCGACCCACTCCGGGTAGACCGCGAGGCGCGGCGCGAGCTCCAAGCGGCGTGAACGCGTTGCTTCCCGGAGTCGCCTCACCGCCGGCCACGGGGCCTCCGGGTTGACGTGGTCGATCGTCACCGGCGAGATGCCGCCCCAGTCGTCGATGCCGGCGTCAAGCAGCCGGGCGAAGTCGG
>JBHEMK010000190.1:0-4475 GCA_046262635.1 Gaiellaceae bacterium | reverse complement strand
CAGTGTCACGTGGGCGGCGAGTCGCGGGAGCGCCATCTCGTCGAGTCAGCGGTATCTGCTCGACCTGCTGTTGCTTCCGATCGTCTACTTCTCCGTTCGGAGTCGCGCGCAGGTTCGATGGATCATCATGGCGTTCCTGCTCGGAGCGGCTGTGTCCGGGGCATACGGCCTCGTCCATCCGGTGTCGCAGACGAACCAGGACTACGGGCGCCTCGCCGGCACGATCGGCGATGCCAACACGGAGGCCACGGCGTTCGTCGTCGCCCTGGCGCTCGCCGTCGGACTGCTCGCCGCCCGCGACCGCGGCCCGAAGCTACGCCTGTTCACGTTCGCGTGCGCCGGCATCTGCGTGGTCGGGCTGCTCCAGACGCTGTCCCGCGCGGGGCTGCTGTCGTTTGCGGCCATGCTCGTCGCCGGCTGTGTGTTCGGTGGCCGCTGGCGCGCCCGCGCCGCGGTGCTGCTCACGGTCGCGGTCGCCGGGACGGCCGGCTACTTTCTCGCCATCGCCCCGCTCGCCGCAAGGCAACGCATCACGAGCCAGGACACGAGCGGGCGGGCGGACATCTGGCAGGTGGGCTGGCGGATGTTCAGCGCGCACCCGCTGCAGGGCGTCGGCGCCGGCAACTTCCAGACCTCCTCCATCCATTATCTCGTGGCCCCGGGAGCGATCCATCGCGCCGATCTCATCGTCAACACGCCGAAAGTCGCGCACAACATCTACCTCGAGCTCCTCGCCGATCTCGGGGTCCCCGGGCTCCTCGCGCTGCTCGGGGTGCTCCTCGGCGCGCTCGCCGCGGCGGCACGCGCTGCCTGGCTGTTCCAGCGCTCGAACGATCGCGAGCTCGAGCTCATATCGCGTGCCGTCGTGCTCAGTGTGCTCGCCTTCATGGTGGCCGATTTCTTCGTGTCGGATCAGTTCTCGAAGCAGCTCTGGCTCGTGCTGGCGCTCGGACCGGCCGTGCTCAAGCTGGCGCATATCTCGCAAGCGGGTGAGGTGGTGTGACGCGACGCCGTCTGCGGGTCCTCTTCCTCGTCGATTATGCGGTGGCCGTCGGAGGCGCCGAGCGGGTGGCACTCGGCCTGGCGACCCATCTGCCACAGGACCGCTTCGAGGTGTCGCTGTTCTCGACGCGACGGACCGACCAGGACGCGATCTCCGCTTGCGAGGCCGCAGGCGTCCGGCACGTCAATCTCGGCAAGCGCAGGACATGGCACCTCGGGTCGCTCCGGCACCTGGCCCGGCTCATTCGGACCGGCCACTTCGACATTCTGCACGCGCACAAGTTCGGCTCGAACCTCTGGGGCACCGTGCTCGGTCGCCTGTTCGGAGTCCCGGTGATCATCGCGCACGAGCACACGTGGTCGTATGAGGGAGACCCGGTGCGCGTCTGGCTCGACGGTCACGTCATCGGGAGGCTGGTCACCCGGTTCGTCGCCGTTTCGTCGGCGGACGCCTCTCGGATGGTCACCCTCGAGGGCGTGCCCCGTGACAAGGTCATCGTCGTTCCCAACGCCTGGTTGCCCCATGCGACGTCCGGCGAGACCGACATTCGCCGCGAGCTCGGGCTCGCCGCGCGGACGCCCGTGGTTGGGGTTGTCGCGGCGCTCCGGCCGCAGAAGGTGCTCGAGGTGCTCATCGCCGCGCACGCACGTGTCCTCGAGACACACCCCGACGTTCACCTGATCATCGCTGGTGAAGGACCGACGCGTCCGGCACTCGACGCGACGGTGCGTGAACACGGCATCGGCGCCCACGTGCATTTCCTCGGGCGCCGGCGCGACATCGACGCGCTCCTGCGCGACGTCGACGTCGCCGCACTGTCGTCAGATTTCGAGGGCACGCCGCTGTTCGCCCTGGAGGCGATGGCTGCCGGCACGCCGATGGTGAGCACGAGCGTCGGTGGACTGCCCGACCTCATCGAGGACGGCCGGACCGGCTTGCTCGTCGCCCGCCGCGACCCGGACGGGCTCGCCGCGGCCATCTCCCGGCTCGTCGGCGATCCGGCCCTGCGCGCGCGCATGGGCGCGGCCGCCGCGGAGCGTGCGAAGAGCTTCACGATGTCGGCGATCACCGAAGAGCTTGCCTCCCTCTATGAGACGCTCGCCGCGGAGGCAGGTTTGTGAGCGCCACCCAATCGCGCCGGAGCTCGGCGGGACTCTTCTCCAGCGCACGAACGTTCTTCCTTCCGATCGGGTCGCTCAGCGATCCCGACGGCGTCCGGGGATATCCGATCGACCTGCGCGTGAAGGCGGCGTCACCCCGCCGGTCATACGGCAGCGGCGAACGCCTGACGCTCGGCGTCGAGGTCGCCCAGTACGGCCTCGCGTGCCATGAGCGCTGGCGCGCCGGCGAAGGCGACGAATGGCTCGAAGCGGCGACCGTGACCGGCCGGCACCTCGTCTCCCTTCAAGAGCCCGATGGTTCATGGCTTCACCAGACACCGTTCCGGCACACGTTTCCGCTCCGTCCACCGTGGAAGTCGGCGATGGCGCAGGGCGAGGCGGCGAGCTTGTTCGTCCGTCTATACGGCGCCGTCGGGGACGAGCAGTTCGCTGACCGCGCCCTGCTCGCGCTCCGGCCGCTGTACGAAGACGTCGTCGACGGCGGCGTGCGGGCTCGCCTCGACGGCTCCGCCTGGTACGAGGAATACCCGACGCGGCCGCCGTCGTATGTTCTCAACGGTGCGATCTTCGCACTCTGGGGTCTGCGCGACGTCGCGGTGGGGCTAGGTGATGCAGCCGCCGCTGATGCCTTCCAGGAGGGCTCGGAGGTGCTCGCTCAGAGTCTCCATCGCTTCGACACGGGCTGGTGGTCGCTGTATTCGCTGTATCCGCATCCGACGCGCAATTTCGCGAGCTCGTTCTACCACTCACTGCACGTGAATCAGCTCGTGGCGATGCACCGGCTCGACCCACGACCTGAGTTCGCGGCCGTCGCTGCGCGCTGGGCCGGGTACGCGGCACGCGGGGCGTCTCGGCGCCGAGCCTTCCGGCGGAAGGTGCTGTTCCGGCTGCTCGTTCCGCGCAATCGCCTCCTCGCCCACCGGCTGCCGGGGCGACCATGAGGGGTCGGCGGCGCTGACGGGCAGCGGCTCGGCGCGTGCCGAGAGTCGGTCCGCCGCTCAGCCGGCGATGAACATGCAGATGCGGCTGATCTCCGACTCGATCGTGTGCTGCCGCGCCGCTCCCCGCCCCGCCTCGACGAGGCGCCGCCGGAGGTCCGCCTCGCTCGCCAGGCGGCGAATCGCCGCGACGGCGGCGTCGGCGTCCTCGGGCGGAATGAGCAACGCGGCATCGCCCGCAGCCTGCGGGACGCCGCCGACGGCCGTCGCCACCACCGGCACGCCGGAAGCGAAGGCCTCGACGAGAACCTGAGGCATCCCCTCCGTGAGGGATACGTGGAGGAAGACGTGGCTCGACCGGTAGAGCTCGAGCAGCCCGGCGTGGAAGGGCACATAGCCGGCGAGCTCCGCGTAGTCGCCGACGTCGAGCTCCTTCAGTCGGGCGACGAGCGCATCCTCGAGCCCGCCCTCACCGCAGATGACGAGCCTCCAGCGCGGATCTGCCGAGCGCAGGCGGGCGAGCACGTCAGCGAGCAGCAGCGGGTTCTTCTCGTGGTCGAGGCGTCCGACGCTGAGCAGCCGCAACGGGCCTCCCTCGTTCCAGGGCGGCGCGGATGCCTCGGCGGCGGCGATGTCCGCTGATGAGATCAACGACACGGTGATCTCGAGCAGTCGCCGGGCATGCCCATATCGCGCCGCGAGATCGGGGCCGACGACGATGACCGGACAGAATCGGGCCAGCCCCCGCCACACGGACTCGAGCACGTCCGCCGCCACGTGCATCCAGCGGCGGCCGGGACGACGGCTGCGGATGTAGCCCGGAAACTCCTGCCGCACGCCGAGGATGACGCGGCGCCTCCTGGCGAGAGAGAGAACCGCGAATACGACTGCGTGCGGGTACGGCCCGAGCAGCCACACCCGATCGGCGTCGTCGAGCGCGCGCCAGAACCGGCGCAGCGACCGGCCGAGCGACGCCGTGACCGCTCCGGGCCGCGTCAGGCTCTCATAGTGCGGCAGCCCGACGAAGCGCGCGGCGGCGGGCAGGGGGTAATGCGTGGCGCCCTCTGCCGGGTCCAAGCGGCCGACGACCGTCAGCTGATCGACGCATGAGGTGAGCGCTCCGAGAAATGACGCAAAGGCTCGCTCGCCGTACACGGATTCGCCGACCTGCCGGTACACGTAGTCGGTGTAGACGAGCAGGCGCATCGGGGGGGCGGATGCTATCCGCCGGCGCGCCGATGCACGCGAGCGCGCCGCGCGCAAACTCGCTAGGTCTGGACGCGTGTACGAGGGTCGCGGCGTTTTCTGGTGCTCGAGGGGGCCGGGCCGATACGGGGAGGGCCTGTGCAACCGACCCACCAGGTGGTGCCGATGTCCTCTCGTACTGCTGTTCTGTCTCGTGTTCGTCGTCGT
>JBHEMK010000189.1:0-4547 GCA_046262635.1 Gaiellaceae bacterium | reverse complement strand
CTAGTCTCCTGATGCCGAAGAAGAAGTCAGCCAGGCGCCGCCAACTCGAGGCCTCGATCATGGCGCCGGTCGACTGGCTCGAGGAGCGCTCGGGCCTGATCGGCGGCCTGCGCTACTTCCTCTTCCGCAAGGTGCCGGGCGACTCCAACTGGATGCAGACGCTCGGCTCGGCGACGCTGACGGCCTTCCTCGTGCAGGCGGTCACCGGCGTGATCCTCGCGATGTACTACAAGCCGGACCCGAACTCGGCGTACTCGTCGATCGTCAACATCACCGACAACGTCTGGGGCGGCTGGCTCGTCCGCGGCATGCACCGTTGGGGCGCGAGCGTGTTCATCATCCTGATGTTCCTGCACATGGGGCGCGTGTTCCTGTTCGGCGCCTATAAGTACCCGCGCGAGCTGAACTGGATCATCGGCGTGCTGCTGCTCGTGCTCGGGATGCTCGAAGGCTTCAGCGGCTACCTGCTTCCGTTCGACCAGACCGCCTACTGGGCGACTGTCGTCGGCATCAACCTGAACGGCACGGCACCATTCCTCGGTCCCTTCCTGGCCCAGTTCCTGCGCTCCGGGCAGGAGATCGGAGGCGACACGCTTTCCCGCTTCTACTCGATCCACATGCTGCTCGTGCCCGGCGCGATCATCGGCCTGATCGGCCTTCACCTCTACCTCGTGATCCGGCTCGGAGTCACCTCGCCGCCGTGGTCGAAGGATGCCGCAGGGATGGAGCGCACGGAGGAGCCGACGACGCTGCGGCCCGGCTTGACGCGACCGGCGCCGCGTGGCGTCGCGGCCGCGCAGGGTGAACCGGCGGGAGGGAACGAGTAATGGCCGCCTCACCGCAGCGCCGGCCGCCCTCCGCGCTCGACGAGCGCCGCGCCCAGTTCGCGCGCTACAAGGAGGACGTCAAGGCGCGGGGGAAGCCCTTCTATCCCTACGCCATGTTCCACGACACGGTGATGAGCCTCGTGGTCGTATCCATGATCGTCGGGCTCGCCGTCATCTGGAAGTGGACGTCGTGGTCGCCGCACCACGACGGCCTCCACAACGGCCTGCTCGGCCCGGAGTACACAGAGAGGGCCGACCCGGGGACGACGAGCTTTGTGCCACGGCCGGACTGGTATTTCTTCTTCCTCTTCTACCTGCTTCGCATCTTCAAGTGGCCGGAGTCGGTGTTCCTCGGGACGGTCGGAATACCGACGATCCTGCTGATCCTGCTCGTGATGCTCCCGTTCCTCGACCTGCGGCGCGAGCGCAGGCCCCTGTTTCGGCCGGTCGCCACGGTCGCCGCGGTGCTGACGATCATCTCGATGGGCGTCCTCACCTACAAGGGCGCCACGGCGAAGGAAGCGCTCGCGAGCGAGGTGATCCAGGCGGTACCGAGCTGGATCAAGCAGGAGAAGCTGCCGCCGAACGCCGCCCCGGGCGCGAGGCTCTTTGCCTCGTCTGGGTGTACCGCCTGCCATGTCTACCTGAACTCAGGCGGTCAGAACCTCGGCGCCCCGACCCTGACCGACATCGGCACGAAGCACCTCGGGATCGACTTCCAGATCCGGCATCTGAAGTGCCCGCCGTGTGTGAATCCCGGCTCCCCGATGCCGAAGTTCGCATCGCTCGGCGAGAGCAACCTGCACAAGCTCGCCCTCTTCCTCGAGGCGTCGAAGGGGAAGCAGTAGCAGGCGGGATGTGCACGTCTTTCTCGGCATAACCGGGGCCTCCGGCGCCCCCTATGCGGCGCGGCTGCTGGAGGCGCTCGCCGCCGCCGACTGCGAGGTCGGCGTCTCGATCTCGGGGGCAGGCGTCGAGGTGCTCGCGACCGAGCTCTACGGCAACCCCCGACTGTCCCGCGACGAAACGATCGCGCGGCTGCTTGAAAGCGCGGGCGGCGGCGCGACGGCGTACGAGCCGAACGACTGGAAGGCGCCGTACGCCTCCGGCTCCGCGAAGGTCGACGCGTACGTCCTCTGCCCGTGCTCGATGGGAACGCTGGGAACGATCGCGTCCGGGGCGATGTCGAACCTGATCCACCGGGCAGCCTCGGTCGCGCTCAAGGAGGGCCGCAGGCTGGTCGTGATGCCGCGGGAGACGCCGCTCTCGGCGATCCACCTGCGCAACATGCTGACCCTGCGGGAGGCGGGTGCGACGATCCTCTTCCTCGCCCCGGGCTTCTACCACGGGGCCGAGACGGTCGACGATCTCCTCGACTTCGTCGTCGCGCGCGCGCTTGACCAGCTCGGCCTCGAACACGTGCTCGCGAAGCGCTGGGGGCAGTGATGGTGGAGACGGGCCGGCTGCCGGCCGAGGGAGTCCGCAGGATGTTCGACCGGATCGCACCGGTGTACGACGCGATGAACCACGCGATGACTGCCGGGCTGGATCGTCGCTGGCGGCGCTTGACGGCCGGTGCGGCCGTGCGGCCGGGCGATCGGGTCCTCGACGCCTGCTGCGGCACCGGCGATCTTGCGATCGCCGCGCTGCCGCTCGCGCGGGAGGTCGTCGGGGTCGACTTCTCCGAGCGGATGCTCGAGCGGGCGCGTCGGAAGGCACCCTCGATCCGGTGGCTCCAGGGCGACGTGCTGGCGCTGCCGTTCGACGACGCCTCCTTCGACGCGGTCACGGTCGGCTTCGGCATCCGCAACGTCGAGGACCTGGAGCGGGGCCTCGCCGAGCTCGGCCGGGTGCTGCGCCCGGGCGGCCGGCTGGCAGTCCTCGAGATCACGCGGCCGCGCGGCCTCCTCTCGCCCTTCTTCCGGCTCTGGTTCGACGCGCTCATCCCGCTGGCCGGAAAACTCCTGCCCGGTGGCTCCGCGTACACCTACCTGCCGGCGAGCGTCCGTCGTTTTCCAGGGCCCGAGGAGCTGGCGGGGGCAATGCGGGCGGCTGGACTGGTCGGTGTCTCGTTCACCCTGCTCGCCGGCGGTATCGTGGCCCTGCACGTGGGGGAGAGAGAGTGACCGAGCTGGCGACGATCCTCGAGGCTCCTGGCCTCTCCGGGTACCTCGACAGGCTCGAGGAGCGGCTCGCGCGGACCGTCGCTACCCACCCCGGCCTCGTCGCCTCGGTCGGGAACGAGGTGCTGGCGGCCGGCGGCAAACGGCTGCGACCGCTACTCGTGTTCCTCTCGACGCCGCCCGGGCGAGAGGCGTCGATCGCCGCCGGTGCCGCGGTGGAGCTCGTGCACATGGCGACGCTCGTCCACGACGATCTGATCGACGGTGCCCACTTCCGCCGCGGCAAGGCAGCCGCCTGGTCGGTCCACGGACCCGACGCCGCCCGCGCCGCCGGCGTCTACCTGTTCGCGCGCGCGTTCGCCGAGATGACGGCGACCGGCGAGGGGGAGCGTGTCGCCGTTCTGGCGCAGGCATCGCTGCGGCTCGCGCGCGGCGAGGCGCTGCAGCGGACGCAGGCGCACGACCCCTCGACGACCGTCGAGTCCTACCTGCAGCGGTGTGCACTCAAGACCGGTGCGCTCTTCGAGGCGGCCTGCCGGCTCGGCGGCGGCTCGGGCGAGTTCGGGCTCGCGCTCGGCGTCGCCTTCCAGATCGTCGACGACATCCTCGACTGCTGCGGCACGACGATCGAGACCGGCAAGATCGCCGGCACCGACCTGCGTGACGGCACTCCGACGCTGCCGCTGCTCCTCGCGGCGCGCGACGACGCGGTCGTCCGTGCGGCCCTCGCGGGCGGCTCCCTCGACGGGGCGCTCGTTCGGGTCGCCGCGACCGGAGCCCTCGAGCGTGCTCGGGAGGTTGCCCTGGACTATGCTCGAAGAGCCAGGGCCTGTCTGAACGGAGAGCTGCGGCGCGAGGAGCTCGAGGCCCTGACTGAGGCCGTCATCAACAGGGAGCGCTAGCGACCGTGGCAGTTTTGGACAGGCTCGACACGCTCGCCCCGATCCGGGAGAAGGTCGAGGCGCACGAGCGCCTCGACTTTGAGGATGGCCTTGCTCTGATGGAGTCCGACGACCTGCTCGCCCTCGGTGAGCTGGCCGACCTCGCGCGGCGGGTCCGTGGCGGCGACGACGAGGTCTACTTCATCCAGAACTTCTATTTGAACCAGACCAATGTCTGCCGGGTGAAATGCAAGTTCTGCGCCTTCGCGATGACCCGGCGGGAGGCGGACGCGTACACGCTGACCGCCGACGAACTCGTCGAGGACGCGCTTGCCCAGCACGAGCGGGCGCGCTTCACCGAGATCCACATCGTCAACGGCGAGAACCCGCACGTCGGGTTCGACTTCTACGTCGAGACGGTGCGCAAGCTGCACGAGGCGCTTCCGGAGGTGCACCTGAAACTGTACACGGCCTCCGAGATCCACCACATGACGACGATCTCCGGGCTCTCGCACGAGGAGGTGCTCAGGGAGCTGCAGGCGGCAGGGCTCGGCTCGCTGCCGGGCGGCGGCGCCGAGATCTTCGCCGAGCGCGTCCGCGGGCTGATCGCGCCCGGAAAGGAACACCCCGAGTTCTGGTTCCACACGCATGAGACGGCGCACCGGCTCGGGATTCCGACGCACTGCACGATGCTCTACGGGCACGTCGAGACCTAC
>JBHEMK010000188.1:0-13991 GCA_046262635.1 Gaiellaceae bacterium | reverse complement strand
TCGCCCTGATCCCGTGTTTGACCCCCTCCTCGCCCAGATACGACCCCCAGGGCCAGCTGATGATCACGACCTCGACGGGGTTCCCAACCGAACTGACACCGAGCTCGCCGTAGCCGTAGAAGGCGATCGGCCGCAGATAGCACTCCGGCAGCCCGTTCGCGGCGATCAGATCCCAGCACGCGGCCTTGATCTCCCCGGGTGAGTAGGGGAGGTCCATGTAGAGAAGCTTGGCCGAGTTTGCGAGCCGCTGGACATGCTCGGTCAGCCGGAAGACGGCGCTCCCCTTGGGCGTCTCGTAGGCCCGGATGCCCTCGAAGACGCCTGAGCCGTAGTGCAGGCCGTGTGTGCCCACATGGATCTTCGCGTCGGCCCAGTCGACGAGCTCGCCGTTCATCCAGATCTTCTCGGTCTCGCGCATCCTAGTCGCTCCTTCGAGTCGGCGCCGACGGACCGGAATGCTACCCGGCGACCTGGCCCTCGAGCCTAGCCTCCGACACTACGCCGTCAGATCCGCCGACTCGGCCTTGGCGACCCGGAGCAGGTCGCCGGGCTCAAGTGCGGCCATGTGCCGGGGCGAGCCGGCGCCGATCCAGACGAGCTCGTGGCCGAGCAGCTCACGCTCGAGCAGGACGCGGGCCACATGCGGAGTCGGGAAGGGGGCCACGGCACCTGGTTCAAAGCTCGTAGCGACCCGGACCTCCTCCGGGGTCGCGATCCGTGCCTTCTTCACGCCGGCGCGGGCCGCGACCTTGGCCGCATCGGCCCGGCGGTCTCCCGGGACAAGTGCTATCACAGAGAAACTATCGCAAATGAAAACTAGCGACTTCACGATTTGACCGAGCTTGCAGCCGATCGCCTCGGCAGCCGCCTGGGCCGTCGGCGTCCCCGCCGAGAACTCCTCCAGACGCGCCTCGACGCCCGCCCGCCGCAGCGTGACGGCCACCCGCTCGACATCTTCTGGCCACTCCACAGAGCAAGGGTAAGCGCAACCGCAGGTCGCCCGGCGCCGTTGTCGGCGACGGGAGACGAGAGGCTGGGGCGGGTGATGCAAACGAAGCTTGCAGGCCCGGAGGCGCTCTTCCGGGATGCGACCGCCCGGATCGCAGAGAGCGCCGAGCCGCTTCGAGGCTGATCAGGCGACGCTGACTCGACGCACCGCCTCGAGCCGTCGCTCAAGAAGTAGGAGGAGATCCGTGCGAAGGGCGACGACGTTCCGCTTCTCAGCTGCCGCGAGCAGCCGGAGATCGAGCGGTCGTGGAACGCCACGTCATCTCGCCATGATGGAGAAGTTCGAGCAGGTCGTCGCCCGGATGGTCGGCACCTCATCCTCGCGCAACTCGGCCGGCCCTCCGCCTCAGAGGGAGATCACGCGAGCGTCGTCGAAACCCTCGCCGCGCACCCGCTCGACCAGTTCCAACGGCGGCGGCGAGTCGAGGGACAACACCATCAGCGCCTTGTCCCCCCGGCGCGTGCGTGAGACGGCCATGTTCGCAATGTTGACGCGGGCCTCACCGAAAAGCGTGCCGACGCGGCCGATCACCCCCGGCACATCGTCGTAGCGGCAGAGAACGAGCAACGGGGCGAGCTCCATCTCGATCTCGAAGCCGAGCACGCTGACGAGCCACTGCCTGTCCTCCCGGCCGATCGTCGTTCCCTCGACGCGGAAGGTCTCTCCGCCCAGGCGCACCTCGACGCGCAACAGGTTCGTGAAGTCGCGGGAGGCGCTCCGCTGCTCCTCGCGCACCTCCACCCCCCGCTCAGCGGCGATCAGCGACGCATTGACGTAGTTGACCGGCTGCTCGACGCGCCCCTGGAAGATGCCGTTCAGCGCGGCCACCGTCAGCAGGCGCGTGTCATAGGCGGCGAGGCCCCCGAACGAGGTGATCACGATCTCCTCCGCGCGGCCGTCGGCGAGCTCCATCGCGATCCGGCCGAGGTTCGCCGCGAGCGGGATCACCGGCCCGAGTGCCTCGAGGTCCTCAGGGCCGACAACGGGGATATTGATCGCGTTCGTGACGAGACCCCCACTCAGGGCGGCGACGACCTGCTCGGCGATGATCGTCCCCGCGCGGTCCTGCGCCTCGTCCGTCGAGGCGGCCAGGTGTGGCGTGACGACGATGTTGTCCAGCTCGAGCAGCGGCCCGGCATACGGCTCGACCGAGAAGACGTCCAGTGCCGCCGCCGCGACCTTGCCGGAGCGAAGGGCATGCGCGAGCGCGTCCTCATCGAGGAGGTCACCCCGGGCCGCGTTGACGATCCGGACGCCGTCCCGCATGGAGGCCAGCGCACCGGCGTCGATCGAGCCTCGCGTCTCGCTGGTCAGTGGCAAGTGCAGGGTGAGGAAGTCTGCGACCCCATACACAGCCTCGATCGTCGCGAGCCGCTCGGCGCCCAGGTCACGGAACCGCTCTGCTGGGACGAAGGGGTCGTAGCCGACGACACGCATCCCGAGCCCGTTGGCGCGCCGGGCCACCTGCTGGCCGATCCGGCCGAAGCCGAGGACACCCAGCGTCTTGTCGGCGAGCTCCACGCCCCCGTAGCGCGCCCGTTCCCAGCGCCCCTGCTTGAGCGCGGCGTGGGCCTGCGGGATGTTGCGGGCGAGCGCGACCAGCAAGCCAATCGTGTGCTCGGCTGCCGAGACGACCGTCGACTCGGGCGCGTTCGCGACGACGATCCCGCGCCGCGTTGCCGCTGCGACATCGACGTTGTCGACCCCCACCCCGGCCCGGCCGATCACCTTGAGCCGGTCGGCCTTCCCGATCAGCTCCGCGTTCAGCTTCGTCGCCGAGCGGATGACGATGCCCTCGTAGCCGCCGATGATCTCCCCGAGCGTCGACTCGCTGTCGACGTCGACCTCGAAGCGCTCGCGCAGGAGCCGCATGCCGGTTTCCGCGATCACTTCACGGACGAGGACCTTCACACGGTTACGTGCTCGAACGCTTCGAGCGCGCGGGTCACTGCCACGCCGCGTTCGACATCCACGCCGAGCTCTACCAGCACGAGCTCGATCGCGGCGAGCGCCGTCGTGATGTCGAAGACGTCGAACCAGCCTATGTGGCCGATGCGGAAGACCTTGCCCTTCAGCCGACCCTGCCCGTCGGCCATCGTGATGCCGAAGCGGTTTCGCAGTGCTCTGACGACCTCGCCGCTCTGGATCCCCTCGGGTGCTCGTAGAGCCGTCACGACCGCCGAGCGGTCTTCGTCGGGCGAAAACAGCTCGAGCCCCATCGCCTTGGCGCCCTCACGCGCGGCGCGGCCAAGCTTGACGTGCCGCCTCCAGGCGGCCTCGAGCCCCTCGTCGAGGAGCCTGCCAAGGGCGACGTCAAGGCCGGCGAGCAGGGATACTGGCGGCGTGAACGGCGCGTCGAGCTTCGTCTGGGCGGCACGAGTCCGCTCCCAGTCGAAGTAGAAACGGGGTGCCGAGCCGGTCGAGGCCAGCGCCCGCGCCGACACCGCAACGGTGCCGAGTCCCGGCGGGGTCATCAGCGCCTTCTGTGAGCCCGAGACGACAACGTCGAGGTCCCAGGCGTCGGTCTCGAGCGGGACGGCGCCGAGGCTCGACACCGCGTCGACAACGACGATCGCCTCGGCGTCCAGCGCCGGGGCGGCGAGCCGCCGCAGGTCGCAGACGACGCCTGTCGACGTCTCCGAATGGACGAGGTAGACGGCAGTCGCCCCGCCGCAGTCCTCGAGCCTTGAACGCAGGTCGTCTGGGTTGGGCGTCTCGCCCCATTCGTAGCGCAGGTGGACGACCTCGGCGCCGTAGCCCTCCACCATCTCCGCCCAGCGCTCGCCGAAGTGGCCCGCCGAAACGACCAGATGCCGCTGCCCGGGAGACACGAGATTCGACACCGCTGACTCGAAGGCGCCTGTCCCGGAGGCGCCGAAGAGCAGCACGTCCCCGCGGGTCCGGCAGACCTCCCGCAGGCGGGCGAGGCAGCGCTCGTAGACGGCCCGAAAATCCGGGCTCCGGTGGTGCACGATGGGCTGGGCCAGCGCGGCGAGCACCTCGGGGGGGACCGGAGTCGGGCCGGGCGTCATCAGATAGCGCTTGTCGGACATCCCGCCGAGATTACCGGTGCGACCGGAAGCTCCCCGACCGGCTGGAAGGTGTGCGACGCGATCGTCCGATCCGTCCGGTAGCGCGCTCGCGTCGCCAGTCCGCCGGTTCGGTCTCCCGCACCGCAGCGAGCTTGTTCCCGGCAGCGTTGAGCACGGACTAGACCGAGGCCGCCCCAGGCCTGCAGATCACCGTTGTCGCAGTCGCGCCGGGAGAAGGCACCGCCTGCGCGCGGCTCAGGTCCGCAGATCCTTGTCCACGACCCGTACCAGCCCGCGCCGTACGAGCTGCCGACGGAGCTGGCAGCGTCGTCGTGGGTCTCGTGCGGCGCAGGCCGGCCGGTGAGCGGCCCAAGTACGGGACTGAGGACGGCATCGGCGATCCGCGGCCACGCGGCGTCCATGACCGCGGCCCCCGGGAGCGTCGATCTACCCTCGCCGTGCCGCCGAGACGGCTGCCGTCCGAGGTTATGACCAGATCGAGCAGCCGCTGGTCGCCGGGTTTTGGCGCGCTGGATCCTCGTCAGGACGTCGCGGAGCATCCCGCGCTCCCGCCGCCAGAGGTCCTGCGCCGCGGCAACGTTCATCGCCGGGGCGCAGGACGAAGAAGGGCCTCTGGGCGGCCACGCCGCGTTCTGCATCTGCGCCCGCTGCGCGGACCCGGAGGAGAAATTGTCGTATGTTGTCGAGAATTTCGGGTTGTCGTTTCAGTCGACGATCAGAGCGCCGGGCGGATCGATTGCGTGGAATGCCGGGAGGTCGGCAGAAAGCCGTGGCAGTCGTCGCCTCCCGTCCGCGCGGTCCGCAGCCCTGGGTCGAGGCCGGAGCGGGAGCCGGCCGCTCGAGAGCATCGCGAACTGCTTCGATTCGGCGTGGAACCAGTTCAACGCCAACTCGAAGCCGCTCAGCGCACGGATGAAGGCCGCGGGCGAGGTCGCGGCGTTCGTCGAGAGCTTCCTGGAGCGGGATCGCCGACAGCACCTAGCGCCCTCGCGTCGAGCGGTCCCTCGGCAGCCACCGCTCTGCCGCCACCGTCGCCGGCGTCCTTCCCAAGTGCCCGCGCCGAAATCTCCATCGCGCGGCCAGGCGGCCCGCAGTCGCACTCGGAAGGAAGTCGATCCCGCGGCCGATCTGGAGATAGAACTTCCGTTAAATGCTGGGCCCGAAGCGAGGCCGGCCCAGCGAGATCCGGAGCCTGACCGCCAGCGCACCATCAGAGCTGAGGCCGCCTGGCCACGCTGAGCCTGTGGCGACAGGTTGAACGCCGCGGGCGACTTCGACCAGGCGCAGCCAAGTGCCGCCCCGCATCGACCCCACGATCGGGGCATTTCTGCCGCATGCGCGCCACCGGGTCGCTCCCGAAGCGCGGGCGGTCGCGAGCTCAGCTTCAGCCGTGAGGCTCGGCAACCGGCTGGCGACCGAACCGTGACTTCTTCGGCCGCGAGGACCGCGGCTCAGCCGCGGCCCTCGGCTACGTGATCACAGACCGTACGCTTCGACGCTTTCCACGCTGGTGCGCTCAACGTGAGCTGCCGGGCGTCCGGACATCGCGAGACAATGTGTTACGGACGTTTGCGACGATGAGGCGGGTTGAGCGCGGCGTCCTTCACCATCGCGCGGTAGCCGGCGAGTGACCGCGCGGAGGTCTGGGCGCGCCAGTCGGTGCCGTTGTGGATCACGTTGAAGAAGACGACGGCCTTGATCCCGGTGAAGTTCGTCTTCAGCTGGTGGGCGACGTCTTTCCACCAGGCGCCCTTGTTGCCACCCTGCTCGACCGAGCCGCTCTCGGCGATCATGATCGGCTTGCGTCCGTTGAAGTCGTTGTAGACCGAGGAGGCACCGCCGAAGATCGTGCCGAATGACTGCCAGCTCGACCAGCTCTGGGTGGTGCCCCAGTTGTAGCCGTCGATCCCGACCCAGTCGACGTAGCTGTCGCCGGGGTAGTAGTTCGTCCAGTGGTTCCAGGAGACCTGCGGGTTGTCTTCGACGTTCGGTGCCCAGATCCAGAGGGCGTTGGTCGCACCGACCGAGCGGAAGATGTCGACGATGTGCCGCCAGGCCGCAACGTACTTGGCGGGGTCGTTGCCGTTGTTCGAGCCGCTCCAGGCAAACCAGGTCCCGTTCATCTCGTAGCCCCAGCGGATCAGGATCTTGGCGCGGAAGTTCTTGACCGTGGTCGCGTGGCTGCGGATCACCGCATCCTGGCTACCGTTGATGATGCTGTCGAGCGTCGCGTTTGGCCCGTCCCAGGTGACCATCGGGATCCGGCCGTTCTTCACGTCCCATGACTCGACGGCGCTCATCCGCCAGCTATCGTTCCAGTTTCGAAAATGCTCATCGATCGCGAGCTTGCGGCCGATCAGCGACTCGAAGCTCGTGATCGCTGTCACAGGGCCGGAGACGGCGGCGCCGTACAGCGCGCGCGACGCCGGCGCGAGGTTCCCGGCCGACCGGCTCGCCCCTGCCCCTACCACCAGAGCGAGAGCTGCCGCGGCGAGCGCGAGGAACAGCGAAATCATCTTGAGAACCAGGCTTCTTTGCATGATGTCCTCCCAGGGAAGCGAATTAGGAGCGGTGCCCCACCGAATGGGGATCGCGGATCTCGGCGGCTCCGGCCCGGAGGGCTGGCCGCTCCGGTGGAACCTCGTAAATTGCCCCGACGATCGCCGCGAGGGCGGCGCTGATCTCGAGCGGGCGCAACCAGGACTCCTTCTGTGACCCGAACCTCGGCCTATGGTCGTCGGCGATGAGCACCCTGTGCCGCCACATGGTGTTGACCCCCCCTATCGTGCCGCAAAGCGCCTGAATCCGCTGGCGCACTCTAGATCATGCCCGAATATTCAAACCGCTCCATCCCTCGAACGGGGGATTCTCGACCTGTCGTCGTCCGGATAGCCACCGCAGCGGCAGATGTCAACTGGCCCGGGACGGTCTGCTGAAGACCCTTCGGGTCGGAAGCGCGAGTCACACGTTCCTTCCGATCACCGGAATCGTTCGCCGCTTCCGCGCTGCCGCCCTGGGCCTCCCCGATCGCGCCGACGATCGCACGTCCGAGCCCCGCCCTGCTGCCGTCTACGAGCCAACAGCCGCGCCGAATTGCTCGACTTGCTCCGGTTGCTCGAGCGGAAAATCCCGGCCGACGAGCAGGTGCAGGCAATCCTCGACAACCTGCAGCTGAAGAGACCCGAGCTCGTCAGCTGGCTCGAGGCGCACCCGCGCCGCCAGTTCCACCTCAGCCCGACAGACGCCTGCTGGCTGAAACCAGTTCGAGCGTTTCTTCTCGGTCCTCTGCCGGCACCTGCTCAGGCAACGGATCTTCCAGAGCAAGGAAGACCTGAAGGCGCAGGCTACTCAGCTTCAGCCAAACGCTCACCACCAAGCCGTTAGTCTGGACCTCCCAAGGCAAGCCCCTCCAGCAAAGAGCAAACTTCCGGCCAAGGTTGGCGTCCTACCTATTGGCGGGGGTGAGAACGCAGGGGTCCGTTATACGGACTGGGCAAACTCGTTTCCCCCTCCGCTCGCCGCAGCAGCTCGAACCGTGAGGCTCGCTGCGGCCGTGCCGCTGAGCCGCTTTCGTCTCTCCATCCGGACGGCACGAGGTCAGTGAGGTGCACTACCTCGAGTCGGCCTTGACTGCTGGAGACAGCCTCATGACGATGCCGGAGACAGCCTCATGACGAGCTTCGGCGCGTTCCGGCTCCTCGAGGTCGTCCCGGTTCCGAAAAAGAGCCCGTACACCGCGCTCCGTCGTCGAAGCTGCTCGACACTTGCCGGCTCAGCGCGAAGCTGAATTCGAGTGAAAATCTGAGCGGTTCTGCTCGAGGACTGCGGATGGGCATTCGCGATCTCGGTGGCGGTGAGAGTGTCAACCATCGTGACCTCGTCGGGCCGGCGGTAGGGCCTCCAGCGCGATATCGCCCATGGTCGCGAACGGCGATCCCGACTCTCCGGCTCATTATCGCCAGGCCCACTACCCTGCTCTACGTGAACGCCCTGCTCGCCTTCGCCGCCGCGCTGCTCGCCGTGCGGCTCGCGGGTGGCCTCACCGGGCGCTGGCGGGCATCGCGCCGGCCCGAGCTCGCGCTTTGGTCGGCCTCGCTCTTCGCCTACGCCCTGGCGGCGGCTGCGCTGGCGTGGGGCGTCTCGGCCGGCTGGGACGGGCGCACCTTCAGAGCCTACTATCTCTTCGGCGGGCTGCTGACGGCGCCGCTGCTCGGCTTGGGCTCGCTGCGTCTTGCCGGCTGGCGTCGGGCGCTGCCGCTGGCGCTCTTCTACGCCGGCCTCGCCGTCGGAATCGTGATCGCCGTCCCCGTGCACGGCGGCTTCGTCGGGACCGCGATTCCGGCGGCGCAGGATCATCTCACCTTTCTTCCAGGCCGCCTCGTCGCGGTGCTTGCGAACTCGCTCGGAGCTCTCACCGCGGTCGGGATCGCGCTCGCGACGATCCGCCTCCGTCCGCTCCCGAACGCGCTGATCGTGGCGGGAGTCGCGGTGGCGGCGGCCGGGAGCGCACTCGGCGCGCTAGGCGCCGCCGGCGGCGCCCTCTCGATCGGGATCGGGGCGCTGCTGCTCTACGGAGGTTTCGTCGCTCCCGCCCGGCCGACGGCCCTGCGCACGCGCCCGGCGAATTCGTCGACGTCCTCGTCGGAGGTGTCGAAAGCCGTCATCCAGCGCACGATCGAGCGCTCCTCGTCCCAGACGTAGAAATGCGTGTCGTGCAGAAGCTCGGCGACGGCCGGCGGCGGCACGTGCGCGAAGACGGCATTCGACTCGACCGGCGCCGCGAGCTCGACCTCGGGTAGCGCCTCGGCGAGCCGACGAGCCGCCGCGTTCGCGCGGCCGGCGGCCCGTAGCCAAAGGTCGTTGGCCAGCAGCGCCTCGAACTGCGCGGAGACAAAGCGCATCTTCGACGCCAGCTGCATCGCCTGCTTGCGGAGGAAGCGGGCGCCGTCCACCGGCCGAAGAAAGGCGACGGCCTCTCCGAACACAAGACCGTTCTTCGTCCCGCCGAATGTGAGGGCGTCCACGCCCTCCGCCAGCGCCGCGAGCGGCAGCTCGAGGTGCGCCACGGCGTTCGCGAGGCGCGCGCCGTCGAGGTGGAGGAGCAGTCCGTGCGCATGAGCGACCTCCGCCAGTGCCGCAAGCTCGGCCGCCGTATAGACCGTTCCCCACTCCGTCGCCTGAGCGACCGTGACGAGCCGCGGCTGCACTCGGTGCTCGTCGCCCGTCCCCGCAAGCGCGGCCTCGACCTGCTCGGGACGGAGCTTCCCGTCCGTCGTCGGCTGCGGCAGGAGCTTGCAGCCGGTGAAGCGCTCGGGCGCTGCGCACTCGTCCACCTGCACGTGCGCGGACTCCGTGCAGATCACCGCCTCCCAGGGCCGCACGAGCGCCGCCAGCGCCAGGACGTTTGCCCCGGTTCCGTTGAACGTGAAGAGCACTTCGGCCTCCCGGCCGAGCAGCTCGCGGAGCCGCCCCGCCGCCCGGGCTGTCCAGGGATCCTCGCCGTAGGCCGGCGCGTGCCCCTCGTTGGCGGAGGTGAGCGCGGCCAGCACCTCGGGGAGTGCGCCTGCGCTGTTGTCGCTCCCGAACGACCGCATCGGGCGAACTCTAGGGACCCTTCGGAACACGGTGTTACAAAGCCTGTACGCTGGGCAGACCAAGATCGTCGCCTGACCGGGGACGTGGCACTGCGGCCACAGCCCTCCCAACCGTAGGCGGCCTGACCGAGCACCCGATCTGGGGGATAACCGTTTGCAGAAACCATTCCTGCTCATCTGTGCGCTCACGTTCTCGCTGCTGGCGTTCGGAGCGGCCTCGACGACGACGTCGAGCGCCGCGGACGAGACCGTGTCCGCTTCGAGGGAACAGACGACGGCCGCAGCGCATGATGCGGCGATCCGGTGGCTCGGCGCGCGGGTCAGCGCCTACCAGCGGGCAACCTGGCAATGGCAGCGCCTGATGGGCGAGCCGCTGATCAAGACCCCAGGCCGGACGCTGACCGGGATGACCGTGGCGGACATCCGGCAGGCAGTGCGGCTCTGGCGCGACCGGGCCGCCGCCGCCCGCAGACGGGCGCAGAACCCGCCCGATCTGAGGGCGTGGCTCTGCGTTCACCGCTACGAGGGCAGCTGGAGCGACGACGGCGCACCGTACTACGGCGGACTGCAGATGGACCTCCGTTTCCAGCAAAGCTACGGCGGCCGGCTGCTCGAGACCAAAGGCACGGCAAATCATTGGACGCCTCTCGAGCAGATCTGGGTGGCCGAGCGGGCCCGCCGCTCCGGCCGGGGCTTCTCGCCGTGGGCGAACAGCGCGAGGTCCTGCGGGCTGTTCTAATCTGACAGCACATCATGCTTGACTTGACATCATAATGATGTCATGATGCGGTCATGCAGATCGAAGGTCATGTGCAGGCGCTGCGTGACGACCTCGGAGCGGTCGCGGCGCTCGGAGACGAGAGCACGGCCCGGGCAGCTCACCTGCTCGCCGTCGCGCTCGACTCCGCGTTCGGTCGGCGACTGCTCGAGGCGCTGAACGAGGCGTCGCTCGAGCTCTCGGACCAACTCGACGGCGCCCGGGTCGAGCTGCGGATCTCGGGAAATGAGCCGCAGCTCGTCATCGTCGACGAGGCGGCCCCGGCCGCCGACGAGGGGGCGTTCAGCGCTCGCATCACGCTCCGCCTGCCCGAGAACCTCAAGTCGCGGATCGAAGACGCCGCCACGCGAGACGGAGTTTCGGTCAATACCTGGGTCGTCCACCAGCTGATGCGCGGGGCCGAGCCGCGCCGCGGCGGCGGCGGCAGGCGTCTGACCGGCTTCGGCCAAAGCTGAAAGGAGTCCCAATGTCCGGCATCGCCATCGGACGCTTCCCGGCGAGCGATCCTCGCTGGAGCTACGACGATCCCTCGGGTCTGCCCGAGGACGTTCCCGTCACCGTCCACCTGCCCGAGGCGCTGCTCGCCTCCGTCCAGGAGGAGGCAGCGCGCAAGGGTACGACCCCGTCCGGCTGGCTGCTCGACCTCGTCGAGCGCAGCCTCCATCCCAGGCCTACGGCCGCGTGAACGGAGAGGACACCGTGATCGAGAAGACCTTCCAGACCCCCGGTGAGCTCGTGCTCGACCTGACCGTCCCGGCCGGGAGCGTCACGGTCGAGACGGCCGACGGCGACAAGACGTACGTCACGCTCGAGGCCGACGCGGAGGAGGCGCTCGCCGAGGCGCGCGTCGAGCTGCGAGATCGCGCGGGCGGACACGAGCTTTTCGTCGAGGTGGAAAGGAAGCGCGGCCTGCTCGGCGGCGCGATCGACATCTCGATCGGCGGCTGGACGCTGGGCGGCGGCTCGCGCTACCGGCTGCGGGTGCGCTGCCCGCACGGAGCCGCTCTCGTCACCCGCACCGCCTCGGCGGAGGTGAACGCCTCCGGGCGCTATGCCTCGGCGGAGGTCAAGACCGCCTCGGGCGACCTCTCGCTCGGCACAATCGACGGGGACGCGACGGTAAAGACGGCGAGCGGCGACCTCGACGTGCAGTCGGTCGGAGGCGAGCTCAAGCTCCAGACCGTCTCGGGCGACGCGAAGGTCGGCCGCGTGGAGGGCCGTGTCGTCGTCCAGACGGTCTCGGGCGACGTGACCCTCCACGAGACGAAGGCGTCGGTGACGGCAAAGAGCGTCTCGGGCGACCAGCGGGTGCAGGTGACCGAGGGAGAGGTCGCGCTGACGAGCGTCTCCGGCGACATCGAGGTCGGTGTGCGCAAGGGCTCGCGCCTGCACGTCGACGCAAACTCGGTCTCGGGCGACCTCGACTCGGAGGTGCCGCTGGCCAGCGTCCCGGGCGGCGGCGATGGCCCCCTCGTCGATCTCCGCGCCAAGACGGTCAGCGGCGACTTCCGCGTCGTCCGTGCGTAACCGGGTCCGCCGGACGCTGCCCGCCTGCCGGCGCTGATCGCTGCGTGAGGGCGCTCCCGCTCCGCAAGAATCGAGACTTCGTCCTGCTCCAGGCGGGCCAGGCGCTCTCGACACTCGGGACGGAGTCGTCCGCACTCGCCTACCCGCTGCTGACGCTGGCGCTGACGCACTCGCCCGCGAAGGCGGGCATCGTCGGCTTCGCGCGGGTCGCCCCCTACGCGCTCTTCGCTCTCTTCGCCGGCGTCGCCGTCGACCGGTGGAACCGCAAGTGCCTGATGCTGCTCGCCGACACGGTGCGGGCGCTTGTGCTTGGGAGTCTCGTCGCGGCGATCCTGCTCGGACGGCTCTCCTTCGTGCAGATCCCGCTCGTGGCGTTCGTGGAGGGGGCGATGTTCGCCCTCTTCAACATTGCGGAGACGGGGGCGCTTCGCTCGGTCGTGCCGGTGCGCCAGCTACCACGGGCCGCGGCTGCGGAGCAGGCACGGATCTCGACCGTGCTGCTCTGCGCCCCGCCGCTCGGAGGCGCTCTTCGGTCTCGGGCGCGCGGTGCCGTTTCTCGTGGACGCCCTCTCGTATGCCTTCTCGCTGACGTCGCTGCTCGCGATGCGGACTCCGTTCCAGGAGGCGCGAGCGCCGACGGTTCACGCCGGGGTGCGGGCGCAGATCGGCGAGGGCTTCCGCTGGCTTTGGGTCCAGCCGTTCCTGCGCACCTGCGCGCTGAGCTTCGCAGGAAGCAACTTCGCGTTCGAAGGCCTCTTCCTCGTCCTGATCGTGACCGGCCGCCGCCAGGTCTGTCGGGCGGCGAGATCAGCGCGCTGATCGCGGCCGTCGGCGCGGCGAGCCTCGCCGGCTCGCTCGCAGCCCCTCGCTTCCAGCAGATCTTCTCGCTGCGAACGATCGTCGTCGGCTGCTTCTGGCTCGCGCTCGGCATCGCCGCCTTCATTGCATTCCCGCGTGCCTACGTGCTGGTCCGCCGGCGGGCTGCCGCTCTTCTTTCTCAATCCGACGTTGAATGCCGTCGTGATCGGCTACCGAATCGCCGTCGTGCCGGACCGGCTGGTGGGCCGGGTGAACAGTGTCGCGCGGACGATCGCGCTCTGCGCCATGCCGCTCGGATCGCTCGCGGCAGGCTTCATGCTCGGGACGCTCTCGGCGCCGACGACCGTCGGCATCTTCGTCGCCTGCCAGCTCGTGCTCGCAGTCTGGCTGACCGCCAGCCCCGCGATCCGTGCCGCACCGAGCCTCGATGAGATCGATCTGCTGCCTACGACGGTGCCGCCAGCTTCTCCCGCAGAAGCCGGTTGACCACCTTCGGATCGGCCCTGCCGCTCGTCTCCTTCATCACCTGGCCGACGAGGAAGCCGAGCACCCCCTCCTTGCCGCGGCGGTAGGTCTCGATCTGGTCCGGCTGCGCGGTCAGAATGGCGTCGATCACCGGCCCGAGCTCTCCCTCGTCGCGAATCGCGCTCTTGGCGAGGTACGGCGCGGCCGTGAAGGACGGCGACGCGCTCGCGGCGATCGCCTCGGCGTAGACGTCGCGCGGGAGCCGCTCGCGCGCGGCCAGCACCCTGGCGAGTTCGTGCGCGTTGACCGCTTCGGGGTCGACCCCGGCACCGGCGATCTCGTTCATCACGGCGTTGGCGGCGACGCGCGGCTCGATGCCGTCGGCGGCGAGCAGGCGCTCGTAGAGGCGGTCGCGGCCACTTGTGACGAGCCCGGAGGCGAGCTCGAAGCCGAGCGCCTGCTCCAGGCCGCTTATCCGTTCGCCCGGGAGCGTACGGATCTCTGCCCGTAGGCGATCGACGAGGTCGACCGGCGGCTCAACCGGCAGGAGATCGGGCTCCGCGAAATATCGGTAGTCGTCGGCATCCTCCTTGGAGCGATGAACAGTCAGCCGGTCGGTCTCCGGCTCGTAGTCGTAGGTGCTCTGTTCCAGCGTCCGGCCGGTCTCGTAGCCGGCGATCTGATCGCGCACCGCCGCCTCGATCCCCCGGCTGATGAAGCTGAAGGAGTTGAGATTCTTCAGCTCC
>JBHEMK010000187.1:0-3171 GCA_046262635.1 Gaiellaceae bacterium | reverse complement strand
GGTCGAGCTTCTCGTCGGACTTCTTTGACCACGGCACCGCGATCAGCCAGTCGAGGTAGGTGCGGATCATCGAGCTCTCGCCCGAGCCCTCGCCCTGCCGCTCGAGCCTGCCCAGCTCCTTCTCGGCCTGCTCGCGCACCTCGTCGGGCATGCCGGCTTCCTCGATCTGGGTGCGGTACTCGTCGATGACCGAGCCGTCGTCCTCGCCGAGCTCCTTGCGGATCGACTCCATCTGCTTGCGCAGGAAGTACTCCCGCTGCTGCTTCTCGGCACCGGACTGCACGTCGTCGCGGATGCGGCTGCGCACCTGGAGCTCGGCGAGCCGCTCACGCTGGAGCGCGAGCGCCTTGCGCAGGCGCTCGGTCACGTCGAGCGTCTCGAGGAGGTCGACCTTGTGCTTGTAGGTGAGGTCGGGCGAGTAGCCGGAGGTGTCGGCCAGCGCTCCCGGAGCGGTGATCGAGCGCACGAAGGCGGCCACTCGGCCGTCGTCTCCACGCAGGTCGAGGATCTCCTCGACGACGGCGCGGTACTCGCGCTCCAGGTCACGAGTGGCTCCATCGACAGGCTCGTCGTCGGCGTGGGGCGTGACCTCAACGCGGAGGTTGCCCTCGGAGTCGGTGCTGGCACCGCCCGCCACGCCGCGGTGCATGCCCTCGAGGGCCACGGCTCGCCCACCACCGGGAAGGCGCACGCGGTCGATCACCGCCGCGACGGTGCCGACACCCGCGAATGCGTCACCGTCGCGCGGCACGAGGAGCACGCGATCCTCGTCGCCGACGTCGACGGTCAGCGTCACCGTCATGTTCGGGAACACGACGGAATCGTCCATAGGGACGAGCAATAGCGTTTCCATAGCTTTCTTCTCCATAGTTACTAATAGATGGTAAGTAGAGTCTAGCGACACATCGCGACGTTTCCCATCCGGCGCCCGGAGGCCCTAGATTGCGGCGGGTGGGTCTCTTCTCGCGCAAGCCCAAGGAGCCGGAGGTGCACGTCGACGACCCACGGCTTGACAACTGGGCGACGGTCGAGGAGTACGAGGACGTGTCGACCGCGGGCGCCTTCGCGGGGCGCCTGACCGAGCTGGGGATACCAAACGCGCTGACCGCCGACTGGGAGCCGGACAGGCACGGCCGGGGGACGATCTTCCTGCAGGTGCCGACCGAGCACTACGACGACGCCACCGTGGCCCTCGAGGGCTGGGACCTCTAGGCGGGCGCCGTCACTCCACGGGGTCGAGCACGCGAAACGGCGTGCGCGCGACGGATTCCTCGTCGATCTCGAGCTCCCAGACGTAGCCGCCGGCGGAGAGGGCGAGCTGGAACGGGAGGACGAACGGAGCGTCGATGTCCGAGCCCGGCTTCACCCCCGGCGGGCGCCCGACCTCGAAGTTCCCCGTCGCCTCGACGGTCTCGCCGCCGATCTCCACGGGCTCGCCGTCGTCGGTCAGCAGGTGCGCCCGGAGGGTGTGGGACTGGTTCGTGTCGTTCCACGGAACGGCGATCTTGACCGCGAGCGCCATGGACGTGGGCACGTCGGGACGGTGCAGGAACGACCACCCCCCGCCGAGGATGTAGAGCTTGCCGCCCACCTCCTCGGCGGCGTCACACAGGAGCATCGTGACCATCATGGGACGCCGAAGGATAGGGCCGGAGGGGTCTGCGGGCCGAACGGACGCCGTCCCTGCGATGCTTCCGCCGTGGCTATCTCCGGCGCATACGAGTTCTCGCCCGGGCGAGCGGCCGCAGCCGAGGCGGCGGTGGAGCTGATGGAGCCCGAGATGACGATCGGACTGGGGTCCGGCAGGGCGGTTTGGTCCGTGATCGAGGCCATCGGGGCTCGGTTTCCCGACAGGCACGGGATCGAGGCGGTCGTGGCCTCGGAGGCGACCTTCGCGCTCGCGCACGCGGCGGGCATGGAGATCGTCCAGCTCGACGGCTCTCGCGAGCTGGATCTCGCTATCGACGGCGCGGACGAGGTGGGGCCCGACCTCCAGCTCTTGAAGGGAGGCGGTGGCGCACTGCTGCGGGAGAAGGTCGTGGCCGCAGCCGCGAAACGGTTTGTGATCGTGGCCGAGACGACGAAGAAGGTGGACCGGCTCGGCCAAGGCTTCCGCCTTCCCGTCGAGATCATCCGCTTCGGCTGGCGCGACACCCGGCGACGGCTCGTGTCCCTTCTGCCGGAAAATGAGCTGCGCGTTGTGGGCGACGAGCCATATATGACCGACCAGCTCCACTACCTCCTCGACTGCGTCATCCCTGAGGGAACCGACTCGCACGAGCTCGCAAGCGCGCTCCAAGGGGTCCCTGGTGTCGTCGACCATGGCCTCTTCCTCGGGCTTGCCGAGCGCGCCCTGCTCGGGACGCCCGTGGGTGGGGTCGAGGTGATCGAGCGCTCGTAGGCCGCGCCGTGCGGTTGGCGCGCGCTGACCATTTTTCTTGGGGGCGCCTGGGTTGCCTTCGGATGCCTCCCCCGGGTACGCTGCCGCCCGATGAAGCGGCGGCTCATCCTGGCGGGGGTGCTCACTGCCGTTGCGCTGAGTTCATGCGGCGGAGGCTCCGACACCAAGGGGGAGCCCAAGAAGGGCTCGGCCAGGGCGCCGAGTCGGCAGGAGTTCATCAAGCAGGGCGACACGATCTGCCGCGCCGGCGTCCGCACCGCCAGGCGACAGACCAAACACATCAACGCCGTCACCAACCGGGCCACCGACGCTGAGACCCTCTTGGCCGACCTGGAACCTCTGTTCCGGGAAGGGCTGCAGGATCAGCGCGCAACGGTGCGCAAGTTCGAGCGACTGACCCCGCCGCGTGGTGAGGAGAAACAGTTTCAGAAGATGCTCGCCTACTTCAAGGAGCAAGCGGCACTGTTGAGTCGTCTCGTTGAGGCCGCGGACCGGCGGGATGCCGCAGGCTTCACGGCGGCCGGCAAGGAGCAGCGGCACCTCGGCGCAGAGGTAGGCATGTTCCTCCGCGGGTACGGGTTCACGGCGTGCGGGGGCATCTGACCATCCCGGCCGCACAGCCGAGCGCGTTCCTCTGCGGGCGTCGAGGCGGCGCTCTCGGATCCCTCACAGACCGCCCTCCCCTACAACCGTTCGCCCCTCCCGCCGCGAATCGCCCGCCGGCCGCGCCAGCAGTCGGACCTCGCGGGCGAAGTTCTGGGCGGCCGTGA
>JBHEMK010000186.1:0-14543 GCA_046262635.1 Gaiellaceae bacterium | reverse complement strand
AACCGCTTCGTGATTCCCCGCAAAGCAACGGCGGCCGGCATGGTGGGAGGATCGGGCGGGGAAGCCTGGACTTCCCCGCCCACAGGATCAGCCCTTGGCGCTGCCGATCACGCCTTTGACGAGCCAGTTCATCGCGTAGAGGCCCTTGACGGACATGCGCTTGCCCTTCGGGACCCGCAGCTTCCCGCGTTGGTCGCGGAGCGGACCTGCGAACTCGTAGAACGTGCCCGAGATCAGCGCCGCCTTCTTCGCCGCGATCCTCGCCTTCGTCTTCGCGGACACCTTCGGCCCGAACGGCGCGAGGCCGACAAACCTGTCCTTGAGGTTCCCGTAGTAGAAACCGGTCTTCCAGGTGCCGTTCATCGCCGCCTTCAGCCGCCTGAGGTAGTACGGACCCCAGTTGTAAACGGCCGCGGTCAGCCACGACTTGGGCGCGAACTTCTTCGCATTCGAGTCGTAGCCAACCCATGGCAGCCCCGCCGACTCGGCGTACTGGCCGGCAGCCGGACTGTCGACGTTCTGGCCGAGCACGTCGGCGCCCGCGGAGTGCAGGTTCTCGGCCGCCTTGCGCTCCTTGTCGGGCGCAAACCAGGAGTTCGTCCAGATCAGCTTCACCTTGACGCCGGGGTGGGTCGCCTGCGCCCCGAGGGCGAACGCATTCGCGTGCCGGATCACCTCGGGGATCGGGAACGCGACGACGTAGCCGATCTCGCCCCTCTTCGTCGCCGCCCCGGCGGCCATCCCGGAGAGGTAGATGGCGTCCTCGCCGGCGCCGAAGTACTCGGCCAGGTTCGCCTTCTGCACCGTGCCGGTGGCCATCTCGAACTTGACGTCCGGGTACTTCGCAGCCGCGGCCGCCATCGCCGTCTGGTAGCCGAACGACGTGGCGAAGATGATCTTGTTCCCGTCCTGGACGAGACTGTCGATCACCTGCGTCACCTGCGGGCCCTCCGGGATGTTCTCCTTGAATGTCGTCTGCACGGCGTGGCCGAGCGCCTTCTGCACGAAGAGGCGCCCCTCGTCGTGCGCCTGTGACCAGCCTCCGTCGTTGTGGGGTCCGACGTAGATCCACGCCGCCTTGAACGGGGCGCTCTTCGCCGCGGAGCCCGCCGACGCACCGAGCGTCAGCGCGGCGGCGGCGGCGCCGATCGTCAGGAGCAGCGCCGCGAGCGCGAGCTTCCTAGTCATGGTCTCCTCTCCTCGAGCGTCACCGTGGGGCCGAGGCATCCGACTATAGACCGGGTCCGGCTGGCCAGCTAGACATGCTCCGCGAGAGGCCGGCCGGCGGGCGCCTCGGCGCTCCAGGGAAAGTCGATCCAGCGGTCGGTCCGTCGCCAGACGTACTCGCAGGAGACGATCGACCGCGGCTTCTCGTACAGGACGGCGGCCCTCGTCTCCGCCACCTTGCCGGCGCAGAAATCCTTCACGAGCGCGAGCGTCGCGCCGGTGTCGGCGACGTCGTCAGCGATCAGGACTCGCGCCTCGCTGAGATCGCCAAGATCGGGGACCGGGGGAAGGATCATCGGCACCTCGAGCCGCTCGTCGACGCCCGTGTAGAACTCGACATTCATCGTAAACGTGTTCTTGACGTCGAGGGCATAGGCGAGCGCGGCCGCGAGGGGGAGGCCCCCGCGCGCGATTGCGAGCACCAGATCGGGCCGGTAGCCGTCGCCGTTGACCCGCTCGGCGAGAGCGCGCGCGCCGACCCCGAGGTCGGGCCAGGTCATCGGCTCGCGCTGTTCCATTGCCGGAATCTACCTAGCTCGCAAGTCGGAGCAACACCGACTGGAGCACGTCGACGGCCAGGTCGATGTCCTCGGCGCTCGAGAGTTCGTCGGGCGAGTGGCTGACCCCGCCGGCGAGGCTGCGCACGAACAGCATCCCGCTCTCAACCCCTGCCGCGGCGAGAATGCCGGCGTCGTGGCCCGCACCCGATGCAAGCTCGACGACCCGCAGCCCGCGTCGCTCCAGCTCGTCTCCGAGAGCCGCTCCGATCGTCGCCGACATGAGGGCCGGAGCGGTGATCGGCTCGGGCTCGAGGCCGAGGGAGGCGAGCAGCGCCCCGAGCCGGGCCGTGTCGGGCGCCCGAAGGTCAACCGTCAGCGTGGCGCGGCCCGGGATGACGTTCCCGCCACCGGGCTCGACGTCGAGGCGGCCAACGGTCCCGACCGCCTCGCCGATCTCCGTCGCCGCCTCACGCACGCGCAGGACGTACTCCGCCGCACGGCAAAGCGCATCCTCGCGACCGTCCATCGGGGTCGTGCCCGCGTGTCCGGTCCGGCCTGCGAAGACGACCGTCCGGCGGGTGTAGCCGACGATCGCCGTGACGACCCCGAGCGGTGAGCCGGCGGCGGCGAGCCGCGGCCCCTGCTCGATGTGCACCTCGACGAAGGAGGCCGGCAGCCGGCCGCGCGCACAGCGGGCGCGGCTACCGGTGCAGCCCCGTTCCTCGTCGCGAAAGACGACGGCTGCGAGTGGACGCGCCTGCGGGCCGAGGCGCTCGAGCGCCTCGATCGACGCCACGACGCCGAGGGCGCCGTCGAACCGGCCGCCGTTCGGCACGCTGTCGAGATGTGAACCGGTCCACACCCCCGGGCCCGAGCCCGCGAACCGCCCGAACAGGTTGCCGTCGGCGTCGACCTCGACGGCGAGCCCCGCCGCCTCCATCCAGCCTGCGGCCAGGTCGTGGGCCGCCTGCTCCTCCGGGGAGCCGCCGATGCGGCTCGCGCCGATCGCGTACAGCTCGTCGAGTCGGTCGAGCACCCGCATCGCGGGAATCCTCCCACGTGGGAAGGTGCGGCATGAAGCGCCAGGTTCCCGCGCCGGCCTTCGTCCTCGGAGCGGCCGTCTCGGTGCAGGTCGGAGCGGCCGTGGCGAAGTCGCTGTTCGACGAGCTCGGCCCACCGGGCGTCGTGTTCCTGCGCCTGCTCTTCGGCGGGATCGCACTGTGGACGCTGCAGCGGCCGAGGATCCGGGGGCGCAGCGCCGCCGACCTGCGACTCGCGGCCGTGCTCGGCGCGACGCTCGCGTGCATGAACCTCGCGTTCTACGAGGCGCTCGACCGGGCACCGCTCGGGATCGCCGTGACCGTGGAGTTCATCGGGCCGCTCGGCGTCGCGGTGATCTCGTCCCGCCGCCGGCTCGACTTCGTCTGGATCGTGCTCGCAGGCGCGGGGATCGCGCTCCTCAGCGAGGGCGCCGGTGCACACGTGCACACGCTCGGGATTGCGCTTGCGGCGCTGGCTGGGATGTTCTGGGCGATCTACATCCTGATCGGTACGCGCGTCGGCCGCGTCTGGGCCGGTTCGAGCGGGCTCGCGATCGCGATGGCGCTCGCGCTCGTGCTCTCGCTGCCCTGGGGGATCGTCAGCGCCGGCTCGAAGGTGCTCGACCCGAGGCTCCTCGGAGCCGCGGTCGGCGTCGGGTTGCTCTCGTCCGCGCTGCCGTGGTCGCTGGAGCTCGAGGCGATGCGCCGGCTGCCGACACACGTCTTCGGCGTGATGATGAGCCTCGAACCCGCAATCGCCGCGGCCTCCGGCTTCGTCTTCCTCGGCGAGCGGCTGCATGCCCGGGCGCTCGTCGCGATCGGGCTCGTCGTCCTCGCGAGTGCGGGCGCGTCACGGACCGCACGCGATCCGGTCCTGCCCCCTGACGCGTAGCCGACAGCTCGGGCACCGCCGCGACGAGATATCCTCGGGGCGGCCGGCGGCGAGGCCGTAGAAGGGCCTGCATGGACGGAAGGGGGTTCTTGCGTCCGGAGGAGAGCGCGCCGCGCATGGCGCCGAGCGGCGGCCGCCGGCTGGGCAGCGCGGGCGCGGGGAGGCCGTCCGTGAGCCGCCGGATCTGCTCCGCGCGGCCCGGCAGCACCAGACCGAGCAGCATCCCGTCGCCAGCCCGAGGTCGAGCGCCGATGAACCTCGGTGACAGCTAGAAGTCGTACCGGGTGGCGCTCGTCGGGTAGTCCGACTCGCGCCAGGCGTGCGCGCGGCCGGGGCGGAGCTGGAACCAGCCGTCTCCGTGGTCGAGACGCAGCCCGTACTTCTGCTCGTACTCGTCCCGGACGCGGTCGTGCAGCGCCGGCTCGAGCGGTTCAACGCTGCCCTGGAGGATCACGACCTCGTCGCCGCTCTCGAGGTGGACGACGATCCGCGGGTCGGCCGCCAGGTCACGCCCCTTGCGCGACCTCGGGTTGGTGCTGAAGACGAAGACGTCGTTGAGCCAGAGCCCCCAGACGGGGGCGGCGTTCGGCCCGGCCGGGCCGACGGTTGCGATCCAGTAGCTGCGGGCGGCCCCGAGCCGCGCGCCTGCCCATTCCCAGGGGAGCCGACCCTCCTCGTCGGCCGAAATCCCGTAGGCGGCTGCGAAGCCCGGGCGCCGGATCCTCATTCCCCGACGATAACCGCTGGGGCGCCGGGCACCTCGGCGGCGAGCGGCGAGTGCCGAAGCAGCCAGAACGACCCCTCGACGACGGGCCCGACGAGGAGCGCGAAGGCGACCGTTCCGATCCCGAACGCCCCGCCGAGGAGAATCCCGGCTGCGAGCGCGCAGAGCTCGAGTGCTGCCCGGACGAGGCCGACCCGCCGGCCGCTCCGGCGAGCGCCCACGAGCATCAGCGTGTCCCGCGGCCCGGCGCCGAGGTCGGCGCAGATGTAGAGGGCGCTGGCCGGGCCGATCAGCGCGATCCCTGCCACGAGCAGGGCGATGCGCCACACGAGCGGGTCGTGCGCAAGGCCGCTGACCGTGCTGCTCGCGAGCAGTCCCTGGATGAACGTCCCGACGAGCACGGCGTTCGCGACCGTCCCGAGGCCCGGCGTCCCGCCGAGCGCCCACGCGACGAGCAGCACCGTTAGCCCGACGGCGACGTTCGCCATCCCGAAGGACAGCGGCGTGTGCTTCGAGAGGCCCTGGTTCAGCACATCCCAGGGCGACAGGCCGAGCTTCGACTCGAGGATGAGGACGATCGCGAGCGAGAAGGCGAGGAGCCCGAGCAGGAGACTGACAAGCCGGGCCGCGAGGCCGCCGCGGACGCGCGGGTGCGTGTCGTGGATTACAGCCCGAAGGGGTTGAACGGACGGGCGCTCGTCGAGACGAGCACGCTCTTCGTCTCGAGATAGAGGTCGAGCGTCTCGATCCCGAGCTCGCGGCCGAACCCCGACTGCTTGTACCCTCCGAACGGGATTCCGGGGAACGCCGTGAACGGCATGTTCACCCCGACCTCGCCGGCCTTGATCCGGCTCGCGAGCCGCAGGCCGCGCGCGGCGTCCTTCGTCCAGACGGTCGCCATCAGCCCGTACTTGACGTCGTTCGCGAGCCGGACCGCCTCCTGCTCGTCCTCGAACGGGATCACCGTCACGACCGGCCCGAAGATCTCCTCCTGGGCGACGACCATGCGGTTGTCGGCCGCCGTCAGCACCGTCGGCTCGTAGAAGGCGCCGTCGCCGGCCGGGACCCTGCCACCGGTCACGATCTCGGCGCCCTCGGCAGCGCCCAGCTCGACGAACCCGTGCACCTTCTCCCGGTGGGCCGTGCTGATCAGCGAGCCCATCTGGGTGTCGGGGTCGAGCGGGTCGCCGACCCTGATCTTTCCGGCGAGCTCGGCGAAGCGCGCAACGAAGTCGTCGTAGAGCGGAGCCTCGACGAGCACACGCGAGCGGGCCTCGCAGCTCTGGCCGGCGGAGTAGTAGATCGACCAGACCGACGACGGGATCGCGTCGTCGAGATCCGCGTCCGCGAAGACGATGTTCGGGCTCTTGCCGCCGAGCTCCAGCGCGACGCGCTTGATCGGATCCGAGCAGAGCCGCATGATCTCGCCGCCCGTGCCCGTCGAGCCGGTGAAGGCGACCTTGTCCACGCCCGGGTGCCTGACGAGGTACGCACCGGTCGTCGGGCCGTCGCCCGGGACGAGGTTGATCGCACCGGCCGGAAAACCGACTTCGGCCGCGAGTCCGGCCAGCCGCAGCGCCGAGAGTGGCGTCTGTGCGTCCGGCTTCAGCACGACCGAGCAGCCGGCCGCGAGCGCGGGCGCGAGCTTCCAGGTCGTCATCAGCAGCGGGTAGTTCCAGGGGACGATCTGACCCGCGACGCCAACCGGCTCCTTCAGCGAGTAGAAGAGGAGCGAGCCGCCGACCGGATTCGAGCGGCCGGAGATCGAGGCGATCGCCGAGGCGTAGAAGCGGAAATTCTCGATCGCGCCGGCGAGCTCGGCCTAGACCGACGAGATCGCCTTGCCGACGTTGCGCGCCTCGAGCTCGGCGAGCTCCTTCCGATCCGTCTGGATCGCATCCGCAAGCGCGTGGAGGAGCCGTGAGCGCTCGTTCGGCGGCGACTTGCCCCACGGGCCGTCGAGCGCTGCGCGGGCAGCCTCGACCGCGCGGTCGACGTCCTGCTCGCCCGCCATCGCTGCGCCGGCCAGGTCGGCGCCCGTCGCGGGCTCGCGCAACCGGCGGATCTCCCCCGAGTGGGGCTCGGCAGGCTCGCCGTTGATGAAGAGGCCGTAGTCCCCCTTGGTCGTGACCGCCATTCGTGAGACGATAACGACCCTGCCGTTCGATCGGCGGCGCGAAGGGCGGAGACTTCCATGAGCGATGCAGACGCGATGTCGGAACACATCCAGGTCGAGGCCGCGCGGATCCCCGATCGCGACCGACTGCTCGAGACCCTGAAGGCGCACGGTCTCGACGCGAGGGCGGTCGATGAGGTCAGCATCGAGGTCCACTACTCAGGCGACGGCGCCGAGGCCGGCGACGAGATCTACGGCCAGGTCGAGGTCGTCGTGATGAATCTCGGCGCGCCCTTCGTGCCGATCAAGCACGAAGGCGTGATCTACATCCGCCCTCCTGTCAGCTGAAGGAACAGATCCTGACCCGGTTTGGCAGCGCGTTCGGATGCACCCGAGGCGCAGACCGTCCCGCCGGTTACGCCGAGCGTTCGAACAGGGCCGCCTGACCCTGGCCGACGCCGACGCAGAGCGTCGCGAGGCCGTAGCGGCCGCCCCGCCGGCGCAGCTCGTGCAGCAGTGAGACGACGAGGCGGGCGCCGCTCATCCCGAGCGGGTGGCCGAGGGCAATCGCACCCCCGTTGACGTTGACCCGGTCGTGGTCGAGGCCGAGCTCGCGAAGGACGACGAGGCTCTGTGAGGCGAACGCCTCGTTCAGCTCGACGAGGTCGACCTCGCCCCCCTCGACCCCGGCGCGGGCGAGGAGCCTCTGCACGGCGGGGATCGGGCCGATGCCCATCACCCTGGGGTCAACCCCTGCGACGGCGGAGCCGACGAAACGGGCGAGCGGCTCAATGCCGAGTTCCCGGGCCCTCTCCTCGCTCGCGATCACGAGCGCGGCGGCGCCGTCGTTGAGCGCGCTGGCGTTCCCCGCCGTGACGGTTCCCCCCGCCCGGAAGGCCGGCGGCAGGCCCGCGAGCCTCTCCGCGCTCGTGTCCGGGCGCGGCTGCTCGTCCCGCACGACCTCGCCGACCGGAACGAGCTCGTCATCGAACCGCCCCGCCCCGGCGGCGGCGGCCCAGCGCTGCTGCGAGGCCAGGGCGAACGCGTCCTGCTCCTCCCGCGAGACCTGCCAGCGCTCGGCGACGTTCTCACCGGTCTCGCCCATCGTCTCGAGCGGGAAGAGCGCGGCGAGGCGCGGGTTCGTGAAGCGCCAGCCGAGCGTCGAGTCGTACATGACGCGATCGCCGCGTGGGAAGGCCTGGTCCGGCTTGGCCGTCACGAGCGGCGCCCGGCTCATCGACTCGACCCCCCCGGCGACGAAGAGGTCGCCACCCCCGGCCGCGATCGCGTGGCACGCCGAGACCACCGCCGAGAGACCGGATGCGCAGAGCCGGTTCAGGGTGACGCCGGCGACCGACTCGGGCAGCCCGGCGAGGAGCGACGCCATCCGCGCCACGTTCCGGTTGTCCTCACCGGCCTGGTTCGCGCAGCCGAGGTAGACGTCCTCGATCTGCACGGCGGGCACGCCGGAGCGCGCGACCGCCGCGGCGATCGCCGTGGCCGCCAAATCGTCGGGCCGCACGCCCGCGAGCGCCCCGCCGTAGCGGCCGATCGGCGTGCGAACACCCGAGAGGACGACTGCCCTGGCCATGGCCGGAGCGTAACTACTGGACGAACTCGACCTGAACGGGCCTGTCGTAGGCGCCCGCGGACTCCGCGCGGCGCAGCAGCTCCTGCACGGCCTCCCGGCCCTCGTCGCCGTAGTCGCATGTCAGCTCGTTGACGTACATCGCGACAAAGCGGTCGGTGAGCGCCGCATCGAGGCCGCGGCCGAAACCCATCGCGTACTGCATCGCCTCACGCCGGTGCTCGAGCCCCGAGACGATCGACGTGCGCAGCACGGCCGAGAGCTCCCGCAGCTTCTCGCGCCCGAGGTTGCGCCGCGCCACGTTGACCCCGAGCGGAAGCGGCAGGCCCGTCTCGAGCAGCCACCACTCGCCGAGGTCGACGGACTTCTCGAGGCCGTTGGTCTCGAAGGTCAGCTGACCCTCGTGGATGATCAGCCCGGCCTCGGCGCGGCCCGACCGCACCTCGTCGAGGATCTGGTCGAACGGCAGCGCGCGGCAGGCGAAATCACCGCCGAGGAACATCTTGAGGACGAGGAAGGCCGTCGTGTTCAGGCCCGGCACGACGATCTCCCGCTGGAGCAGCTCCTCGCGGGAGAACGGGTGCTTCCCGACGACAACCGGGCCGTAGCCGCTACCCATGCTGGCCCCGTGCGGGAGCAGCATGTAGCGATCCTGGACGAGCGGGTAGGTCGCCAGCGAGATCGCCGTCACCTCGAGGCGCCCCTCGAGCGCCCACTCGTTCAGCGTCTGGATGTCCTCGACGACCGACTGGAACTCGAACCCGGCAGGGTCGACCGAGCCCGAGGCGAGGCCCCAGAACATGAACGCATCATCGGGATCGGCACTGTGGCCGACACGGATCAGCATGGCGGCGCACGCTAGCGCGCCCGTTACATTGCGTGCGCGATGAACCAACTCCTGAGCGAGGCGATCCAGCACTACCTGCGGGAGATCTACAAGCTCGCGCTCCAGCAGCAACGCGTCTCGGTGTCCTCCCTCGCGCGGGCGCAGAAGGTCTCCCCGGCGAGCGCAAGCGCCATGGTGAAGAAGCTCGGGGCGCTCGGCCTGCTCGAGCACGAGCCCTACCGCGGCATCAAGCTCACCGCCAGCGGCGAGCGCGTCGCGGTGGAGGTGATCCGCCACCACCGACTGCTGGAGCTCTACCTTGCGGAGACGCTCGGCCTGGACACCGAGGAAGTGCACGAGGAGGCCGACCGCCTCGAGCACGCGATCTCGGAGGAGCTGGAGTCGCGGATCGACGAGCAGCTCGGCTACCCGACGCATGACCCCCACGGGGACCCGATCCCTAACCGGAACCTCGAGTGGCCCGCGGGGCGCTAGGAGCGGCCGCGGCCGAAGAACCAGTTCTCGAGCGGCTTCAGCAGCTCGGCGCGGGTGAACGGCCGGACGTGCTCTCCGCGGCCGTCCTTCTCCAACACGTCGAGGTCGTCCTCGAGGCAGTTGTTGGCCTGCTCCAGCGCGTCCGCGAGCTCGTGGCCCTCGAAGATGTAGTCGTCGGCGCGCGGCTCGTCGCTCGGCCGGTGCTCCAGGTTCACCGCACGGCCGACGGCCCAGACCACACCGGGCTTGCGCTCGATCCAGACCACGACGGTCTCCTCGGCGCCCATGTCGTCGAACCCGTGGAGCACGCGCTCCGCGAACCTTCCTGCGGTCGACTTGCGCCGCATGGAGCAAGGATACAATCGCACCCGTGCTCCGACTGGACACCTTCATCCGGAACCCGTTTTCGTTCCTGTTCACGCGCACCTCGGCGGAGGAGCGCGTGGCTGCCTACGTGATCCGCGAGCACCAGCGTGGCCGTGTGCTCGGGGACATCCTCAGCGACCCCTACGTCCAGAACAGGCTGACGCCGCAACAGCAGAGCCGACTGCTCGACCGGCCGGAGCTGATCCATGCGCTCGGCGACGACACGGTGCAGGCAGCGCGCGGGCGACCGACCACGCCCTAGTCAACTCTCACGCCCGATCCCGCGCTCCCGGGCGCGCTGGAGCGCGGCCGCCGCGACGGCGACGTCCCAGACCGCGAGACCGTTCGACTTGAAGAGAACGATGTCCTCGCCGCCGGCCCGTCCGACCAGATCGCCGGCGACCACCTCCTGCAGCTCGTGCACCTCGAGCCAGTCGAGCACGCCGACCTCGACCGGCTCGATCAAGTCGCCGGACTCGAGCTTCGCACTTTCGACCGAGTCGCAGCAGACAAAGGCCGCTCGCTGAATCACGACGTTGTCGAGCTCGCGGCCCCGGCCGTCGTTGGCCCCGATCGCGCACACGAGCGCCCCGGGCCTGAGCCACTCGCCGCGCAGGACCGGGTCGGGCGAGGAGGTCGCCGCCACGACGACGTCCTGGTCGGCCGGATCGCGGTGGCTCTCGCCGGGCTCGGCGCCGACGCTCCCGCAGAACGCGGCGAGCCTCTCCGGTGTGCGGCAGTAGGCGACAACACGCTCGATGCCGGGCATGGCGGCCCGGATGCACGTGACCTGGCTCTCCGCCTGCCGGCCGCAGCCGATCACACCCAGGGAGGCGGCGCCCGCGCGAGCGAGATGCTTCGCCGCCACGGCGCTCGCCGCGCCGGTGCGCAGCCGACCGAGCCACTCGGCGTCGAGCACCGCGGCGAGCTCGGGCCGCTCGGCGTCGAAGAGCAGGACGACGGCGCGCACGCCCTCGTTGAAGCCCGCGTACACCTTCGCGCCGGCATAGCCGAGCTCCAGGTCCGCGGCGGCCATGACGGCGAACTCTCCGTCCGCGAGGTCGAGCCGGTACCGCGGTCTGCCTTCGACCGCACCCCTGGCCATGCGCTCGAAGCAGGCCTCGACGGCGGCGACCGCCGCGGCCGGCGACAGCACCGCAGCGACGTCGCCCTCGGCCAGGTACAGCGGCATCAGGCGTTCTTCGGGATGAAGCTGATCTTGCCGTTCGTCTCCAGCACCGCCCAGCGGACTTCGGAGAGCGAATCGATCTGCTGGAGGCGTGCCTCCGCGGCGATCTCCGCCCGCGTGATCCGCTCACGGCGGAGGTTGTGCTCGATCGGCTCGCCGTCCTGAACGAGGATGATCGGATCGCCGTCGATGTACGGCCGTGCCCGCGGGAAGCGCCAGCTCGCGTACGAGAACGCGACCGTCATGAGCGCGATCGTTCCCCCCGCGAGCAGCAGGCCGGTGACCGAGAAGTCGTTCTGCGTGACCCCCTGCTGCACGAGGTCGCCGAGCATCACGAGCAGGATCAGGTCGAACGGCTCGAGCGAGGCGAGCTCCCGGCGCCCGACCGTGCGCGTCAGGAAGAAGATGAAGAGGAACGCGAGCGCTGCACGGATGACGACGTCCACGTTTTGTACAACCCCTAGGGAAAGATCGTGATCGTGCGGTCGAGGAAGGCGATCCTGGTCGGACCGTCATCGAGCTCAACGTCCTGCTCGCGACGCCCGACGTTCGTCGGGTTGACCTGCAGCTGCATGAAGAGGGTGAAGGACTGGCCGGCGGGAATATGTCCGAGCTGGAGCGCCAGCCGGCCGTTGCGGCTCGCCTGCCCGAGTGGCGACGGCTCGATCGTGTTGATCGTCATCCCTTCCGCCCAGCCGCTGCCGAGCACGACGGTCGCATTCTTCAGTTCGCGCCTTGCGGTGATGTGAATCCGGGCCTCGTAGTAGAGACCGCCCCGAACGCGTGCGGGCGCGTAGACGGAGATGACCGCCGCCGGGGTTGCTGCGCGCACGGTCTCGGGGCGCTGACCGAAGACGTTGGCGAGACCCGCGACGGCGACGACCAAGAGGAGCACAATGCCGACCTGCCTCCACAGAGGCCTGCGCCATCTCTCCAGGTCGCGGTTGCGCTTGAGCGTCAGCAGCTCCGGCGTGCCGGCCATGGCACAAGATTCGGGCGACCGGTAGCGTCTCCTCCGCTGAAGGCGGTCGCCCTGCACGAGGCGGGTGGGCCGGACGCGCTCCGCTACGAGGACGCTCCCGACCCGCGACCGGGTGAAGGCGAGGCTCTCTCCGGGTCGTTGCAGCCGGGGTCAACCATTACGACCTCAACCAGCGCGCCGGCGGCGCGACGACGTTCCCGACCATCTTCGGCAGCGATGCGGCCGGCACGCTCGAGAGCGGTCGGCGGGGTGCTCGTCACCGGCGGCAGCGGCGCCTACGCCGAGCTGATGGTCGCGCCCGAGGAGCGGATCTGGCGCTGCCAGACGAGGTCGGCGACGCGACCGCCGTGGCGCTCGGCGTCCCCTACCGCACGGCCTGGTGGTCGATCGTCGACCTCGGTGGGCTGGGGGAGGGCGACACGCTGCTCGTCCAGGCGGGTTCGAGTGCAACCGGACAGGCACGCGTCGACATCGGCCGCGCCCTCGGCGCAACAGTGTTCGCCACGGCGAGCGAGACGAAGCCCGAGCGCCTGAGGGAGCTCCGTGCGGAGCCGCTCGCCTACGACGATCCTCACCTCGACGAGCTGCAGGCAGACGTCGTCTTCGATCCGGTCGGCGCCGACACGTTCGCCCGTAGCGTGGCCGCGGTCGGCAAGGGCGGACGCGTCGTTACGCCGGGGCGCTCGGTCGCCCCGGCGTCTCGTTCGACGTCTGGATGCTCGTCTCGAAGCAGGCGCGAATCGTCGGGATCGGCTCGCTCCGGCTCGGCGTGAGACGCTCGACCGACTGATCGCGCCGGCCGGGCTCGAGAAGCTGGGGCCGGTGATCGACCGCGAGCTGCCTCTGGCGGGCGCCGCCGAGGCGCACCCTGCGACCACGGCCCGCGAGACCTTCGGCAAGGTGATTCTCCGGCCCTAGGGGAGTGGCTGCGAGCACCGTAGGGCAGAATGGAGCCGGTTCGAAGCCGCCTGGTAAGTCGAGACGAGACCGTGACGAATGCGCATCGTCTCAGGGCTCGAGCGCGGCGGGGGCTGCGGATGTCTGTTAGGAATGGGATGGTGCGCTTGATCCCAGCCACCGTTCTTGCTCTCCTCCTGCTCGCCGCCTCCGCCGCGGCCGCGGGCTGGCACCCATCGGAGACCTGGCTCGCGTCGGCCCGTTGCATCCACCTCAAGGAAGGCCCGTGGAGCGCCAACACCGGGAACGGCTACTTCGGCGGCATGCAGTTCTCGGCCCAAGCCTGGAAGCGCGTCGGCGGGAAGCGGGACCCGGCGTTCGCCCATCCGGGCGATCCCGCCTATCCCTTCTCCGTGGCACGCGACGAGCAGCTGTACCGCGCGTGGCTTCTCTGGAACCGCGGCGGCGGCACCTGGCGCGCGTGGGGAGCAGTCGGCGCGACCTGTTCCTAGCGATGGGCTCGGCAAGATACGAGTCTGCAAAGGAGGCTTCCTCAGGAGCAGCGGAGGCCTCCGCCTGATCGACGGCCTGAACGGCCACGATCGTCGAGTCCGATCAGGAACGGCTCACGTCGGTTCATCCAAGCTCCGCGCACTCCGCGATCCGGACGGGGACGCGGGATCCGGCGCACACGATCCGCTCGAGCTAACCGATTCGCTCAGCGGGGAGCGGCTTGAACACGCCATGCCCCCAGTCGCACATGACCCGAACCGAGGCGCTCCATTGTTCTGGCGAGCCAGTGCGGTTGGTCCGCAGGTGGCCGGGAGGGGGTCAGTATGGGGCTTGAAGCCCGGGCAGCATCGGGAAGTGGCGGACGTTGGTCGTCAGCAACTCGGCGTCCAGGAGGAGTGCCGTGGCCGCGATCAGGTAGTCGCTGTCGTCAATGCCGCTGTAGGCCCGGCGGCACGTGCGAGCCAGCGCGCCGGCCGCTCGCGCGACATCCTCGTCGACCGCAACCCAGGAGACCGCCGTGAAGAACTGTTCGAGCGCTTCGAGCTCGCCATCCCGTACTCCTGCGACGAGTTCGAAGCGAACAATCTCACTTGCGGCGAGAGCCTCGTCCTCGTCGACGAGTCTTCTGAGGAGATCGGTCGCAGAGCCCTCGCCGCGTAAATGGTCGATCGCGACGGCTGTGTCGATCAGCTTCACTCGAGGCCGAGGCGGGTCAGCCGTTCGTTGAGGTCACCACGGAGCGAGTCCACGAACTCGGCGCCGGTGAAGCGGCGGTCGCGCCACGAGCCGGCGCTCGCCTCGAGCGCCCGTAGCTTGTCCGCCTTCGTCCGCTCACCGAACGTGCTTCGAACCGCACGCCGGACGAGCTCGGACCGAGAAGCACCGGTTAGGCGGGCAATGCGGTCGAGGAGTTCGAGCTCGCCCGTGCCCAGATAGACCTGGGTCCGTCCCATGGTGTCATCATACACCACTATGCGCCGCGGCCAGGGCTCGACCTTAAACGACGGACGAGAAAATGTGCCGCTTTGCAGGAGCTTTGGCAAAGAGTGCGCCCGGCAAGATTCGAACTTGCGACCTCTGCCTCCGCAGGGCAGCGCTCTATCCCCTGAGCTACGGGCGCCGGGGGAGTCAGTGTAGCGGGCGTGCTGTGCCGCCTGGCAGGGCCAACTCGGCGTCGTCGGGCACCGC
>JBHEMK010000185.1:0-11793 GCA_046262635.1 Gaiellaceae bacterium | reverse complement strand
GGATAGTCGCCATCTCGAAGCCGAGCTCATCGCGGATCTGTTCGCGACACGGACGTGCCGCGTCGGCGCGTCCGGCGAAGGCGTCGATATCGATGCCGTTCCCCACGACGGTGATGCGTGCCACGTCCACGCGTCCGACCGCACACAGGTACTCCTGTGCGGCGGGGCCATAGGCGAGGAAGCCGCTTGCACCCGCCCAAAGCGGGCGGCGGCGGAGACTCAACGGCCGGTGGATCTCCGCCGTTCGCAGGGTCTCGGCGCTCCAGATCAGATACGGGACGCGCCTGAGGCGGCACCAAGCGACGACCCAATACGTCCACGGCGCGTAGCCACTCACGATCACGGCGTCCGGTTGTGTCTGCCGGAGGGCACCGACCACCCGTGGGGTCACGTACGTCGTGCGACCGGCGATGACTGCCGGGGTACGCCGGACGAAGACGGACTCCACGTCACCTGTGGGCGCTGCGCCTTTCCACTGGTTTCTGGCCTCGTGCTCCGCGCCGAAGAGGACAGTGAATCTGTCGCCGCGCGCCCGGAGCCCGTCGGCGACGAGCTCATAGAGCGGGGTGCGGTACGGCGTCGGGACATTTGTGACCAGCGTCAGCCGCACGCGTGCAGTTCCTCACGCAGAAGGCTGTCCCAAGCCTCGACGACCCTGTCCCAGCGATGGACGTGCTCGACATAATCGCGAGCGGCCAGCGCGCGGATGCTTGCCGCCTTCGGGTCGCGGGCGATCCTCGTGAGCGCGACGCGGAGCTCGCCCGGATCACCCGGGCGCACCGCGAGGGCGCGTCCGTCCTCGACGAGCTCCGACGTTCCCCCGGCCGTCGTGGCGACGACGGGCACACCGCGGGCGAATGCCTCGATGATGATGTTCGGAGAAGCCTCGCTGCGAGAGGGGAGCACGAGGACATCAACAGCCCCTACTCGATCCCATGGATCGGGAACCCTTGGGTGGGCGATGTGTGGATACCCGGGTTCGCTCGCGGCGACCGCGGCCGGAACGCCGTGACCGACGAAGACAGCCTCGAAGGCGACGCCGTCGAGCCCCCTCAGCGCGTCCAGGAGGACGTCCAGCCCTTTGGCCGGGTCGTTGCGTCCGATGAACGCGACGCGCAGCAGCTTCCCCGTGTCGCGTGGCTCAAAGCTGGGCTGTTGCAGCAGGTCGACTCCGTTCGGGATGACGTCGAAGCGCGGCAGCGAGAGCGGTCGCGCGAAGGCCTGCGTCGCCTCGCGGGCCGTGGCGCTATTCGAGACGAAACGGTCGAACCGCGTGAACGCCGCCCGCAACGTCCATGTCGCGGCGGGACCCGTGCGGCGGGGCATTCCTTGGATCGCGGCAACGTGCCGCCGACCGCGCCGGGTCGAGGCCGCAACGGCGAGCTGCGACCGGTCGAGCCACGCGACGACGACCCGCGGCCCGCAACTCGCCAGCAGCTGGCGCAGGCGGCGGAGCGTTGCTGCGCGGGACAGCTCCTGCTCCGGCTGCAGCTCGACGATCTCCTGCACGAGGCTCGACCGATCGACGATACCCAGCAGCTGGTTCTCGGCGCCGCCCGGAACCAGCCGGCTAATCACGTGGACGACGGACGTCGAGCGACGTGGAAGCACGGCCCGTGAGCGGGGCCGACGTGCACCGGACGCTGGGTGCGGCTGATGCCTTCGACAAGTATCGGGTTTTGGGCTCATACCACTGGACGAAACTGCAAGGGCGTGGGATCCGGTTCTACCACGCGCGCCTCTGGGCTCGGTATGGTTGGTTCATCCGGCGGGTGGCGAAGCTCGAGCCGGCGCTTGTCGTCGACGTCGGGTGCGGCGATGCGGCGCTCACGCACCTCCTCGCTGACTCAATGACCGGCGCCGTGGTCGGCATCGAGCCCGACGACGACGGAGTTGAGCTCGCAGAGAAAGCACTGGAACGTGCTGGATCCCGCGCCTCGGTGAGCCGCGGAACCGCGCAGCGCCTGCCCTTCGGCGACGCAGTCGTCGACGTCGTCGTGCTGTGCGAGGTGATCGAGCACCTGATCGACGTCGACCGCGGTCTCGCCGAGGTTGCACGGATCCTCCACGGTGGGGGGACGCTCCTGCTCTCCACACCGCGAAAGCTTGCGTCTCCGGCCGACGCGCGGCACGTGCGGGAATTCGCCCCGGACGAGCTACGACTCGAGTGCCGGCAGCATTTCCGAACCGTCGACGTGTTTGTCGCCGAACCTCGTCTGCTCCAGAGGCTCTTTGCGAGAAGCGCTGGGCGCTGGCTGCTCAACGCTCTGGCAGCGGCGCACCTGAACGCGTTCGAGTTGACGTTTCGGTCCGAGCCAAGGTTCGTGCGGTTCGGACAGCTGTACGCGATCGCCTCCGGGCCACGGAGAGAAGGCGAGGACAAGCCGTGAGGGTCCTGATCGCGCATAACCGGTACCGTCACGCGGGCGGCGAGGAGCGCCAAGTTCGCCTGCTCGCGGATGGGCTCTCCCAGGCCGGCCATGACGTCCGCACCTACTTCCGAGACAGCGCAGAACTCGACGAGTCCGCCCGCGCTCGCGCCGGCGCGGCGCTGCGCATGGCCTACGACGTGCATGGCCGCGCGGCGCTCCGCCGACTGGTGCATGACTACGAGCCGGACGTCGTCCACTTCCACAACATCCTCCCGCTGCTCACTCCTGCTGCCCTGCGCGGCGCGAAGGAGGCCGGCGCCGCGGTGTTTATGACGCTCCACAACTATCGCTTCGCTTGTCCGAACGGAATGCTGGCACACAACGGTCGGGTACATTCCGTCTGCCTCCGCAGATCGCCGCTCCTGTGCGCGCTCCGGAATCCTCGCGGCGCGTGGAGCGAGAGCATCGCCTACGGCATCGCGCTCGAGATTCAGCGGCGGCTCGGGCTCCTCGCCCGCTGGGTCGACGCATTCATCGCTCCGAGTCACTTCCTCGCCGAGGCGGCGGCGAGCGCGGGTCTGCCCGCCGACCGCATCCACGTGGTCCGGAACGGCGTCGGAGTGGCTGCCGAGACGCCCTTTGTCGGCGAGTACGCGCTCTACGCAGGGCGGCTCTCGGACGGGAAGGGACTGCCCACGCTCGTCGAGGCGGCGACCGAGGCTGGCGTTCCGCTTCGGGTGGCCGGCACAGGCCCGCTCGAGGGAACGCTCGGCAACGGCACGGTCCGCTACCTCGGATTCCTCCACGGCGAGGCGCTCGAGCGCGCGCGGGAGCGCGCAGCGTTCGTTGTTGCCCCGAGCGAGTGGCCAGAGGTCGCCCCGCTCGCAGTGCTCGAAGCGGCGGCCGCGGGCAGAGCGGCGATCGTTACCGCGATCGGTGGGCTCCCTGAGATCGTCGACGACGGTCAGACGGGCATGGTCGTACCGCCCGGCGATCCGGCCCGCCTGGCCGAGGCAATGCTGTTCTTGTGGAGCCGGCCCGATGAGGCCGCGCTGCTCGGCCGCAAGGCGCGCACTCGAGCGCTGGAGCTTTACACGGTTGAACGGCAGGTCTCCGAGCTCGTTGCGCTCTACCGGGAGGTGTGCGCACTGTGACTGCGCTCCAAGTCCGCGGCATCCCAATCTCAACGGCACCGTTCGACGACGTGATGGCAAGCGTCGAGCGCTGGATCGCAGACCGCAGCCAGGGCGTCGTCTGCTGCGCGAACGTTCATCTGATCGAGACGGCGCGGCGCGATTTCCGCGTCGCCCGAGCGGTCGGAGAGGCCGAGCTGGTCCTTCCCGACGGTGCGCCCGTCGCGTGGGTGATGCGGCGCCTCGGTGCAACCCACGTGCGCCGGATCAGCGGCTCCGACGTCTTCGCCGAGCTCTGCGCCCGCTCCTCGGAGCGTGGCTATCGGCATTTCTTCCTAGGCTCGACCGAGGAGACGCTACGACACCTTAGGTTGGAGCTCGCGCACCGGGGACTCCGTGTCGGAACGTACGCGCCGCCACACGCGCCGCTCGAAGCAATGGACCTCGAGGAGGCAGCCCGTCGGATCAACGAAAAGGGGCCGGATATCCTCTGGGTCGGGCTCGGCGCGCCCAAGCAGGAGCTCTGGATCAGGGCGGCCCGGCCGCTCCTGTCCGTGCCGGTGATCTGCGGCGTCGGCGCCGTCTTGGACTTCGCCGCCGGGACGAAGCCGCGCGCGCCGCGTGCGCTGCAGCGCGCGGGCCTGGAGTGGGCGTTCCGGCTCGCCGTCGAGCCTCGGAGGCTCGGACGACGGTACCTGACCACCAACACCTCATTCATCGCAGGCGTGCCGAGGATGCTTGCTCAGGGAGAGCGGTTCGGTGCGTGAGCTCACCTCCCCTTCAGACCGTCGATCCCCGACGTGCTGGCGACTTCGGGGCGCCGCCTTAATTAGGACTTCGTTCCACACCCGAGCTTCGCGAGCGCCCGAGCGGCCACCCCGAGAAGACGCGCGTCCTCGAGCACGGGCGCGAACAGGTCACCGTAGCGCTCGACCCGCTCGAGGACGACATCCATCGTGAACTGCTGCGGCCCGCGCACAGCGTCGAGCTCGTCCCAGCGCAGCGGCGTCGAGACCGGAGCGCCGGGCTTCGGTCGCACGGAGTAGGGGGAGGCGATCGTCTTTCCCCAGCCGTTCTGGCGGTGATCGACGAGGACGCCGCGCCGCTTCTTCTTCAGCCACTCGGTGGTAACGAGGCCGTCATGCCGCTGCTCGAGCAGGCGTGAGGCGGCCTCGGCGAACGCGTAGGTGTCTTCAAAGCTCGAGCGGCGCTGGATCGGCGCGACGACGTGGATCCCGTCCGCGCCGCTCGTCTTCACGTAGCCGGGGAGCCCGACCTCGGCGAGCAGTTCGCGAATCAGCTGCGCCACCTCGCTCGCCATCGCGAACCCGTGCGGCTCGTCGGGCGGGTCGAGGTCGAAGAGGACGAAGTCGGGGCGGTCAGGCTTGTCCACGCGTGAGTACCAGGCATTCATGTCGATGCAGTGCATCTGAACCATCCAGAGCAGCGCGGCCTCGTCGTTGACGAGCGGGAAGTCGACGAGCCGCGGGCCGCCTTCACGCGGGTGCGTCCGGAACTGGCGCGTCGGTATCCACGGCGGCATCCCCTTCGGCGCCTGCTTTTGGAAGAAGGCGGGCCCGGTGATCCCTTCGCGCCAGCGCTTCATCGTGAAAGGTCGGTTGCGCAGGTGGGGCACGATCACCGGCGCGACGGCACCGTAGTACTCGAAGAGGTCACCCTTCGTCACGCCCGCGTCCGGGAAGAGGATGCGGTCGGGATTGCTCAGCCGGACTGTCCTCGTCTGGGCCACTGTCCGCAAAGCTTCGCCGATCCGCGCCCGGGATGGGAGAGGGCACAACAGAAGTTTTTGCCGATCGCGGCATCTCTCTAGGTGGAATCCATCAGGAGGGAATCGTGAGCGATCGCCAACCACGGAAAAGGAAACTGCAGCTCCTACTCGCCGGTGGGGTCTCCGCAGCGCTCCTGACGCCGCTCGTCGCGTTCGGCGGGGTCGGATTTGCCCGCAGCTCGCCGAGTGCAGCCCAGTACGAGTACAGCGGCGGCAAGACGACGCTCTGCCACCGCACCCACTCAGCCAAGCACGCAGGGGTGACGATCACGGTCGGCCACGCCGCTGTTCGTGCGCACCTGCGCCACGGCGACAAGCTGGGGCCCTGCGCGGCCACCGCCCCGAGCACACCGAGCTCGCACGGCCACGACAAGGGTCACGGGCACGGACACGGGCACGGACACGGACACGGACACGGACACGGCAAGCCGTAGCGAGCCCTCACTTCCCTCCCGCGGCGGCCCGCCTTATGCGGGCCGCCGTCATTTCGGGAGGCTTCCGGATCCGAGCCCGGCGAGCGCGACCGCGGCGAGGACGATCAGCGCCGCCGCGACGACGCCCCGTCCGCGCCGGCGGACCTCGACGAGCGCGTCGCTGCGCCGGGCCGAAACGAGCAGCGATCCGGCACAGAGCAGAGCCGCGACGCTCACGGCGGGGAGCTCCCAGTCCCAGTCCAGGGCTGCGTGGACGAGGAAGGCGACGTAGGCGCTCGCGGCCTCGGCGGCGAGCGGCTGGCGGGCGGCGAGACGCAGCTGGGTGAGCGGCACGGTGAACGCGATGCAGAGCAGGGCGAGCCCCAGGGGGCCGACCTCCGCGAGCGTCTCCAGATAGAGGTTGTGGGCGTCGCGCGCGCCCCCCGCGTCCGCGGGGCCGTTCCTCTCCCAGTAGCGACCGAAGGTTCCGGCGCCGGAGCCGAGGAACGGGTGGCTCGTGTACTCGTGCCAGGCCACCGCAGCGTACTGGCCGCGGTGACTGGCGCCAGAGAGGCGCGGCGCCGCCTCGTAGATGGCGAAGGCAAGGGCCGCCGCGAGGAGGGCGGCCACGCCGACGCCGAGCCGCCTCGGGACGCGCGCGCCCGATCGACGCTCGAGGAGGAGCGTTCCGGCGGCCGCGCACAGGGCGAACGCCACCGTCGCCGCGGCGAGCACGGAGCCGCCGATCCGGGGTGCCAGCGTCGTCGCAGGGCTCGTCAGGGCCGACCGACCGGCGAGCCACGCGATGGCTGCCGCTGCGACGGCCGCCGGGAGGAGGCGTACGAGCAGGCTGCGCTGCCGGTCGGCCACGACCGCGAAGGCGATCCCGGCAGCCAGAGCGAGCGCGCCGCCGCGGCTCTCCGTCAGCCGCAGAACAGCGGCGCAGGGCACGAGTGAGGCCGCGGCCGCGACGCGAAGCTCGCTGCGACGCCCGTGCAGGGCGATCCCCACCCCGAGCACCGTCCCGATCACGACGAAAGCCGCGAGGCCGTTCGCATACCCGATCGGGCGGAAGAGTAGCGCCCCTTCCGCGACATCGGCCACACGCTCGCGCGGCGGGCCGAGCAGGTAGCGCGCAAGCCCGTAGCTGGAGACGAGCAGAACTGCCGCCCAGACGCCGGCGAGCACAGCCTCGACGTCGGCCGTCCGGACGGTGAGGACGATCGCGGCCGCGGCAGCGAGGTAGACGAGAGTTCGGCGCCCCTCGAGCAGCGACTGTCCCGGGTCTGCCGACCAGAGCGCGGACGCGGCCGTCCACCCGGTCAGGAGCGCGAACGCCCCGAGCCAGAACCACTGAGCACGGGCGACGGCGAGCCTCGCCCGCATGATCACCGCGACTGCGCCGAGCCAGCAGAGGACGACGGCGCTCCAGACCCAGGCCGCCGGAAAGAACCCGCCCTCGGCGAGGGCCAGCGCCGCGACCACCAGTGCGAGAACCGCGGCCGGCGCGGCTTCCAGTGCCGAGCGGCGCTCGCTCAGCAGCCGAGCCGCGCCTTCAGCCAGAGCGCGTTCCGGACCGCGAAGACTTCCCAGTCATTGTTGAAGTAAGCCAGCACATCGACGCTCTCGCTCCACAGCTCGAGCCGCTGCGCCCAGTCCTCGAGCTCTGCCCGCGAGTAGTTGCCGCGGCGCCCGCGTGAGCCGTAGTGAAAGCGCACGAAGGTGAAATCGGCCGTGAAGACGTGAGCCTGGAACCGCTTCACCTCGGGTCGATCCCCGATCACCAGGCCGACGCGGTGCTGGCGCAGCAGCGCATAGACGTCCTCGTGGAACCAGGTCGGGTGGCGGAACTCAAAGCAATGCCGCTGCGCCGGCGGCAGCCGGGCGAGCGCCCTGGCGAGGCGCTCGTCATCGCGTTTGAAGGTCGGCGGAAGCTGCCAGAGAACCGGGCCCAGCTTCGGGCTCGCCAGCAGCGGCTCGATCCGCTCGAAGAAGCGCTCGAGCCCTGAGCCGACGTCGAGCAGCCGCTTGACGTGCGTCAGGTAGCGAGAGGCCTTGAGCGAGAAGAGAAAGCCGGGCGGGGTCTGCCCCACCCAGTTCGCGACCGCCTCGCGCCTCGGCAGCCGATAGAAAGTGTTGTTCACCTCGACGGTGTCGAAGAGACTCGCATAGTGGCGCAGCCAGAGCCTCGCCGGCCTGCCCTCATAGACTTCCTGTCTCCACGAGGCGTAGTTCCAGCCCGAGCAGCCGATCCGGATCGCGCCGTGTGGTGCCACACTCCCTGTCTGCCCGATCGCGGGCGGGCGAAAGCCGCACCGGGGGTGGGGCGATTTCAGTGCGGGGCAGGAAGAGGCCGGGCAGCTGCCGGACCGATCGACATCCCGGGTGCGGCGGGCCGGCAGCGAACGGACTCGGCGCAGCCTATGGGGCCGCGCCGATCGCCTGCGCGAGCCGGTTGCAGAGCTCGGGGGTTCCTGCGGCGACGACGCGCGAGCGTCCCTCGAGGTCGAGCGGCGCCTCGGCAAAGGGAGGCGCCTCGGGGAGGTCGATCGCGAGACCGACTTCCCGGACGAGCAGCTGCGCGCCGGCGATGTCGACCGAGCGCGCCGGCTTGAGCGAGCAGACGGCGTCGACGCGGCCGGCGGCGAGGTGGCACAGCGTGATCGCGAGCGAGCCCATGATCCGCAGCCGTTGGGCGAGACCCGCGACGCCCGCGGCGTGGTCGGCAACGAGCGAGGTGAGCGTCGCCTCGAACGAGAGAATCTCGATCGTGTCCTTGGGCCGCTCCTCCCCCAGCGGGCGGCCGTCGAGGAACGCGCCCTTGCCCTTCCGTGCCGTCCACTCCTCGCCCGTGCCGAAGTCATAGACATAGCCGAAGAAGACGTCGTCCATGCGGTCGCCCTCGGCGACGGCGATCGAGAGCGAGAAGAAGGGAATGCCGCGCTTGGCGTTCAGAGAGCCGTCGATCGGGTCGACCACGACCAGCGTCTTGCCGCCGTCGATCCGCCCGACCTCCTCCGAGATGATCGTCACGCCCAGGTGGCGGAAACGCGCGAGAATCGCCTGCTCGGCGGCGTGGTCGATCGCCGTCGTCTCGTCGCCGCCCTCGCCAGCGCCGACCACGGGCTCGCGGTCGACCCGCCCAGGCAGCGCCTCGAGCACGCCGCGCACGTCGCCGACCGCGTCGCGGCACGTCGCGAGCCAGTCAGTCAAGCGGGTGGAAGAGGAGGCCCGAGGTGAGCTTCGGATAGAAGTAGGTGCTCTTCTGCGGCAGCACGTCGCCCCGACGAGCAACGGTCCAGACGTCCTCGATCGGCGTCGGCCGAAGCAGGAACGCGGCCTCCGCCTCGCCCCGGTCGACCGCGGCAACCGCCTCGGCGGCGCTCGGCGTATAGCTGAGGCCGGCGGGCTCAAGGTCGGCGACGACCTCGACGTCGAGCCCCTCGCCGTCGAGGAGCAGATAGGTGCCGTCGCGATAGACGACGACGCCCGGCAGCTCCTCGCCTGGCGGCTCGATCGGCTGGCCGCCGACGCCGTTGACGTCCCGGGCGAGGCGGTGGGTCGGGAAGATCGTCAGCCCTTCCTGGTCGGTGGGGACGATCACCGCGAGCAGGTACGCGCTCTCCTCCGAGCCGTCCTCCTCGTGGAACGCGAGCGCCGTCTCGTAGCGGTGATGGCCGTCCGCGATCAGCAGCTGCGCGTCAGTGAGCTCCTCGGTCAGTGCCGCGCCGAACCCCGCATCGAGGCGCCAGAGCCGGCTCATCACGCCGTCCGCCGCGGCTTCCAGGTCGGGCGCGCCGAGGCCGTCAACCTCGATCGAGCCGTCCCAGAGCAGGAAGATCGGTTCGAGCTCGGTCCGGGTCGCACGCAGCAAGCGGAGCCGCCCCTCCTTCGGGCCAGCGTGGGTGCGCTCGTGCGGAAGGATGATGCGATTCTGATACGGCTCGACCCGGAGCGACGCGACCACCCCGTCGCGCGTCCGCGCAATGCCGTCGGGGCCGACGTAGTCCTGGCACAGCCACCAGAAGGCGGGCTCCGCCTCGCGAGCGAGCACTGCGCCGTCGCGCCACGTCGCCAGAAGCCGCGCCGCCTCCTCCTCTGAGTCGGGAAGCGTCAGATGGACGACGTTGTAGGGGCTGCGCGCGCCGTACCCGCGCCGCTGCGTCTCGGAGATGACGTCGTAGGGCGGCGCCACGAGCTGCTCCAGCGGGCCTGCCTGCTCCACGTCGTAGCGGAGAGCGCGGAACGGCTTGACGACTGCCACGGCGCCTAGACTAGCTTCGTGATCGCCGAGCTCGCGGAGGACCGGACGGTCGAGGGCGTCTACGCCGTCTCGCGCAAACAGCGGCTGCGGACGAAGTCCGGGGCCGCGTACCTATCGCTCGAGCTCGTCGACCCGAGCGGCCGAATCGAGGCGCGCGTCTGGCAGGACGTCGAGCTGCTCGACGCCCGCTTCTCGGAGGGTGACGCCGTTCGCGTGCTCGCGCGGGTCGAGCGGTTTCGCGAGCGGCTCCAGCTCGAGGTGCACTCGCTCGAGGCCGCGCCCGAGATCGATGCCGGGACGATGGCGCCGGCGATGCGACGCGACGCGGACGAGCTCGAAGGCTTTCGCGAGTTCCTCACCGCGGAGATCTCGCACCCGGGCCTGCGGGCGACGGCCGGGCGCGTGCTCTCCGACCGCGACCTGCGCGCGCTGCCGGCCACCCCGGACGGCCATCACTCCTACGCGGGCGGGCTGCTCGAGCACACGGTCGGCGTGGCGACCCTCTGCCGTGAGACCGCGCAGCTGCACCCGCGCCTTCGCAGCGACCTGCTCGTGGCAGGCGCACTCGTTCACGACGTCGGCCGCACGCTCGAGCTCGCGCGCGGCCCCGTCTTTCGCCAGACCGCGGAGGGGCGACTGCTCGGCCACGTGCATCTCGGCCTGCGGTTGATCGAGGAGCGCGCGGCGGCTCTCGAGCCGGACGTTCGCGCGGAGCTGCTGCACGCGGTCGCCTGCCATCACGACCTGCGCTCGGCGCGCACCGCCGAGGCGGCGGTCCTGTACCACGCCAATCAGCTCGACGCGGTCGCCGCGACTCGGCCCATCCCCGAGTCGTAGCCCCACGTGAGCGCCGTGCTGCTCGCGCTCGGGGCGAGCCTCGCCTGGGGCTTCGGAGACTTCAGCGGCGGCGTCCAGTCCCGGAAGCTGCCCGTGACGTTCGTGCTCGCCGTCTCGCAGGGTGCGGGCCTCGCGGTCGTCGCCGCGTTGACAGTTGCCTTCGCCGGCGATGCGCCGAGCTGGCGGCGACTGTGCTACGGAGCGTGCGCCGGGGTGATCGGCGTGGTCGGGCTCGTCTTCTTCTACCGGGGGATGGCCGTCGGCGCGCTGGGCGTCGTGACGCCGATCGCAGCGACGGCGGTGCTCGTCCCCGTCAGCGTCGGGCTGGCGCGGGGCGAGCGCCCTTCGGGCGTGCAGGCGGTCGGCGCAGCCGTTGCCCTCGCCGGGGTCGTCGCCGCCTCCCTTGAGCCGGAGCGAGACGAGCTCCCGCGGCGAGGCGTCGCCGCTGGAGCGGGCTTCGCGCTGCTCGCGGCCGTGTGCTTCGGCGGCGGGCTGGTCGGGCTGAAGGCGGCGGCGGTCGGAGGGCCGCTCTGGGCGACTCTCTCGATGCGCACTGCCGGTGCGCCGGTCGTGATTGCCGCAGCGGTTCTGCTACGCGCGCGGGCGCGGGCGACGCCCCCGCAATGGCTCGTGCTCGGATTCGTCGGCGTGGCGGACATGGGCGCGAACGTGCTCTTCGGTGCCGCCACCAACCGCGGCCTGCTCAGCGTCGTCGCCGTGCTCGGGTCGCTCTACCCGGTGATCGTGATCGCCCTGGCCCGGCTCGTGCTCGACGAGCGGCTTTCGCCGCTGCAGCTCGGCGGCGCCGGAGCGGCACTCCTGGGGGTCGCACTGATCAGCGCCGGCTAGACAGGATGGAGCTGTAGCCCGCGAGGGTGCGGCGTCCGGTTGTCGGCAGAGAGTGGTCGGCGCCTACGCATCTGTCGTGGGTTGCCGGGGTGTGCCCGGTAGAGCCACATACGGAGGTCGCCGACCATGTACGACT
>JBHEMK010000184.1:0-4505 GCA_046262635.1 Gaiellaceae bacterium | reverse complement strand
ACCGGCTCCCGCCGAGGCTGCCCCCTGCCCCCCCGGAGCATCCGCGGCTTGCGCCGCCGTCGGCATGGCGTGCGCGCGACTTGGCAACAACCTTCACGCCGGGCTAGCATCGCCCGATGCCGAAGCCTCCTCTCCCGCCCGCGCTCGACGCCTTCCTCGCGCGTCCCAACCCCGCCGTTGTGGCGAGCGTGCGGCCGGACGGCTCGCCACACACTGCGGCGACCTGGTACGACTGGGAGGACGGCCGGATCCTGCTGAACATGGACGAGAGCCGGCTCCGCCTCCGGTTCCTGCGCGCCGACCCGCGGGTCTCGCTGACCGTCCTCGACGAGGCGAACTGGTACAAGCAGGTCACGCTGATGGGCCGCGTCGCCTCGCTCGAGGCCGATCCGGAGCTCGCGGACATCGACCGGCTCGCTCAGCGCTACTCGGGCAAGGACTACCGTGTTCGCGACCACCGTCGCGTCAGCGCGTGGGTCGAGGTCGAGCGCTGGTACGGCTGGAACCTCGACTAGCCCTCGCTCAGCGGCCGCTCGCGACCGCGCTCCTGAACGCCGACACGTAGTCGGCGACCATCCGCGACGGCGAGAAACGTTCCTCGGCCGCCCTCCGCAGCTCGACGGGATCGAGCTCGTCGGCCTGGTCGAGCGCCGCCGGGAACTCGCGCCAGTCGTCGATGATGATCCCGCTGCGGCCGTGCTCGATCACCTCGGGCACCGAGCCCCAGCGGGTCGCGATCACCGGCGTCCCGCAGGCCATCGACTCGATCATCACGAGGCCGAACGGCTCCTCCCACTTGATCGGGAAGAGTGTCGCGCGCGCGTTCTGGAGCAATTCGACCTTCTCGCCGTGGCTGACCTCGCCGAGGTACTCGATCTGCCCGTCGCGCAAATGAGGCTGGATCAGCTCGTGGAAGTACTTCTTCTCGGCGGGCTCGCGCATCTTGCCGATCAGCTTCAGCGGGAGGCAAGTCTCCATGGCGACCGCGACCGCCCGGTGCGCCCCCTTCTCCGCGTTGAAGCGGCCGACGAACAGGAGGTAGTCGCCCCGATGCGGCGAGGCCGGGTAGACCGAGAAGTCGAGCGCGTTCGGGATGTTCGCGATCCACCGCAGGTCAGGTCTCGGCTTCCGCTGGTTGATCGAGATCGAGATCAGGCCGGTCGAGGGCGCCACCCTCATGATCGACGCGTAGAGGTCACCGGCCTCGCCGTCGAGCGGGCCGTGGACCGTGTGGACGACCGGCGTCGCGACGGCGCCCCCGATCGCCGCCGCTGGCGGGCCGGAATGGTCGCTGATCACGTCGAATTCGCTCGCCCGCTCGAAGCAGGCGAGCGCGTGGCGGATCTCGACCTGTGACCGGCCGATCTCGGCGCTCGGCGCGACCTCGTAGATCCACTCGAGCTTCGCCTTCGTCCGTGAGTCGCCCGAGGCATAGAGCGTGACGTCGTGCCCCGCGTCGACGAGCCCGTCGGCGAGCAGGGCGACGATCCACTCGATCCCACCGTAGCCCGTCGGGGGCACCGGGAACCAGACGGGCGAGAGAATCGCGACCCTCACGACGCCTCCACCCTCACCCGGCCGTTCTCGAGCCGGACGTCCCAGAGCCGGTCGAAGGCCCGGACACCGGTGAGCCGCACCGACCCGGCCCAGGACGGCAGCTCGATCGGTGCCACGGTCTCGAGCACCTGGCGGCGTCGGTCGGGCTGAAGCCCGAGCAGGAGCTGGAGCAGCAGTACCGGCGTCCCGGCCGCCCAGGCCTGCGGCCGCGCCGCGGTCGGGTAGGCGATCGGGAACAGGTTCTCGGACCGTGGGATCCCCGCAAACACCTCCGGTAGCTGGTTGTGGAAGTGCCCGGCCGCACTCACCAGCGTCCGCATCACCCGCTGGGCCTCGGGCCAGCGGGCGTAGCGGGCAAGACCGGCGGCGATCAGCGAGTTGTCGTGGGGCCAGACCGTGCCGGTGTGGTACGAGAGTGGATTGTAGGCGGCGTCCTCGGTCGACATCGTGCGCACCCCCCAGCCCGACCAGAGCGCCTCGTCCATCAGCCGATCGACGATCGCCTCGACGCGATGGGAAGGGACGATGCCGCTCCAGAGCAGGTGCCCGATGTTCGAGCAGAGCGAATCGACGCGGGCCTTGTCGCCGTCGAGAGCGAGCGCGTAATAGCCGCCCCGCCCGTCGACCCAGTAGGCGGCGTCGAAGCGGGCCCGCAGCTGGTCGGCCTCGGCCTCAAGCCGGTCCGCGAGGCCCGCATCGCGCCAGACCTCGCGCGCGAGCTCGGCGGCGCGGCGCTTGGCGTCGTAGACGTACCCCTGCACCTCGCAGGGGGCGATCGGCGTCCGCGCGAGACGGCCGTCGCCGAAGCGCTGCGAGTCGCCCGAGTCCTTCCACGACTGGTTCTCGAGCCCGCGGTCGGTGCGCCGCTCGTACTCGACGAAGCCGTCGCCGTCGCGGTCGCCGTACTCGTCGATCCAGCGGAGCGCCGCGAGCGCCGGCGCCTTCAGCTTGCGCACCAGCCCCGTGTCGTCCGTCCAGCGCCAGACCTCCGAGAGCAGAACGAGGTAGAGGGGTGTCGCGTCGACCGTGCCGTAATAGCGGTCGAACCAGGTGTGGGCGGCCTTGCCCCGGCGAACCTCGTGCACGATCTTGCCGGGCTCGGCGTCGCGGGAGGGGTCGTCGTCGGTCGCCTGCAGCTCCGCGAGCGCCTCGAGCGCGCTCCGCGCGAGCTCGGGCCCGAAGAGCAGCGTCTGTAAGCACGTGATCAGCGTGTCCCGCCCGAAGACGGTCATGAACCAGGGCATGCCCGCCGCGGGCAGGTTGCCGACCCCGGCGCGACCGTCGGCGCGCATCCGCAGCGAGGCCAAGTCGGCGACCGACTGCGAGAACGAGTGCCCCAGTTCGTCCCAGCTCGCGCGAAGCTGCGGGACGCGGAGCTGCCACGCGGCGAGCGAGTCACGCACACGCGAACGCTCCTCGCCGAACCTGCGCTCGACGACGCGCGGCGCCTCCTCCTCCGAATCGAGCGACGGGAAGATGTCGATGCGGAGGCCCCAGATCTCGCGTGGCTGGAGCTCGACCCGCCAGCTCATCCCGCGCCCGTCCGTCGCCCCCCGGTGGGACAGGATCAGCTGTGTGCGTCCGAAGCCCTCCGGATCGGTGAGGACGAACTGGTTCTGGGCCTCGTCGTAGCGCGGCGTGACCGGCTCGGGCAGCGGCCGCGGGTGCTCGGGATCGCCGAGCGAGAAATCGTGGTCCTTGACCGAGATGATGTCCGCGAAGTCGGCGCCGACCTCAAGGCCGAGGTGGAACGCCACGGCCTCCATGCTCTGATTCTGGACGACGATGTGATCCTGCATCCCCTCGCCGACGAACCGCTCGCGCTTGATCGAGAGCACGTCCTGTGCGAGCCCGCCGGCGAGCGGATTGCGCAGAAAGAACGCCGCTGAGAAGTACTCGACCTTGCCCGACGAGAGCAGCAGCGGCGTCTTGCCGTTGATCGTCAGGCGCAGGTGCGAGAGGAAGCGCGTGTCCTCGGCGAAGAGCCCGTCCGTCTCGCCGGCGACGTTGCCCAGCTCGTCGCAGATGCAGAAGGTCGCGCCCTCGAGGATGGTCAGCTGCCCACTCATGTATCCCTGAGGATCCGTCCGCCGCTCGACTGGTTCAGCGCCTTGACGACGATCTCGTCGACGTTCACGTGCGGTGCGCGGGTGAGCGCGAAGAGGACGCAGTCGGCGATCTCCTCCGGCTGAATCGCATCGACGCCGCGGTAGACGGCGGCCGCCTTCTCGGCGTCGCCCTTGAAGCGCACGAGCGAGAACTCCGTCTCGACCAGGCCGGCGTCGACCGTCGTCAGCCTGATCGGCCGGCCGAGCAGATCCTCACGCAGGGCATAGGTGAACCCTCGCTCCGCAAACTTCGCCGCCACGTAGGTCGCACCTCCCGCGTAGGCCTGGCGGCCTGCGACCGAACCCATGTTGACGATGTGTCCACCATCCCGAATGTGCGGCAGGCACAGCCGGGTCATCCGGACGAGCCCGGTGACGTTCGTCCCGAAGACGGTTGCCTCGTCCTCCTCGGTCGAATCCTCGAACGGGTGGCGGCCGAGCGCGAGGCCGGCGTTGTTGAAGAGGATGTCAAGGCCGGCGAGCTCCGCGAGGGCCGCGGCGACGAAGCGCTCGCAGCTCGCCGGATCGGTGACGTCGAGCTCGAGCGCGATCTCGGTCTCCAGCCGCTCCACCCTGCGCGCGCCGCCCGCGACCCGTACCCCGGCCTCGGCCAGCGCCCGTGCGGTGGCCTTGCCGATCCCGCTGGAGGCGCCCGTGACGATCGCGGTCTTGCCGTCGAGAGAGGCCACGGGCGCGGACTCTAGCTACCCGGATCCTGCAGTAGAGCCGTAGTCGGCGGTAAAGGAACGTCCTCCCTGGCGCTCACGATGGGTGTTGACAAGACATCCCGCGAGCGGAGGGAGGACACTCTTGAAGGTGAAGGTAACAGAGCGGTCGGCG
>JBHEMK010000183.1:0-39323 GCA_046262635.1 Gaiellaceae bacterium | reverse complement strand
CGAACAACCACTTGCCTACACGACCCTGGCCGAGCGCGCTCCCGAGGATGGATCCGGACGAACGCTCGCAGCGGCGCGGACGCTGCTGCGCCGCTCTCCCAACTGGGCGTGTCGAGCGGCTGGCGACCTCTTCTACCGCTACGCGGCCTAATGCTCCTAGTGGATCGTTCAGGCGACTTTTGCAGGGTTGAATGGTGGAACCTGGCAATCGATTAAGCGTGGCGACGAGGTGATCGGCGAGCTTGGGCCTGGCTCCAGATCGCAAAACGGCTGACTGATCGACGGCGAGCGCGATCTCCGTTGATCTGCTGTCGCTCCGGCAGCGTGAAGCTGCGCGGCGGCCGGCCCCAGCAGCGCGGGCGGAGGGGCCTCAAAGCCGTCGCAGTGGACGGATCGATCAGCTTGCACAACGTTTGGATTCGCTGAAGACCACCCCCGCGACGCGGCGAAACCGGTGGCCTACCAAGACCATGATCTGTGCCTGCCCCCTCACCACCGAACCGCCGCCGCGACGCACGATCCGCAGCCGGTTGCGCTCCTCGTTTTGTGATCTCCCCCCGGAGCTCCAACCTCGCCGCATTTCTTGTCGCGGTTCAATGACGATCCCGCAGATCCTTCCCACGATGCTCGGCGGCTGGGCCTACGCAGCGATCTACGGCAACAGCGGCGAACGCCGCGCCGCCCTGCCCGGCTGGCTCGACTTCTACAATCGCCGCAGACCCCACGGATCCCTCAGCCACCAACCGCCACTACAGCGGCTCGAGGCACTCCGGAGGAACAACCTTGCTGGGTCCTACATCGCCCGGCTCTCGGCGAGGCGCTGGTCCGACGCCCGCGCCCGCAAGGACGCGAGCAGACCGCGCAGGTGCGAGAGCTCGCCGTCCGCGACGGAGAGCCGCGACGCGAGGCTCGCGATCTCTTCCGTCCGCAGCAGTCCGGACTCTTCACTCAGCTGCGAGGCGACCTCGCCCATCCGCCGCTCGATCCGCCAGCGCTCGGCCTCGAGCGCGAGTGCTTGGGCATAGCCGGACGTCAGCGTGTCCTCGATGTGGGCAAGCGCAGGCGCTCCCGCGCCGCCCGCCGGCGCCGCGAGCAGCTCTCGGATCTCGTCGAACAAGGGGCTCATGTGATCAGTCATCGCAAGGCGGAACACCTCGATCCTCTCGATTATCGAGAGACCGGAGAAGGACGGCATGGGCCGAGCGGCCCATCTTTCCTCGGGGCTAGACCCATCTCGCTTGACGCCCGGGGGGCTCTTCCGAACAATGGCAGCCGGTGCCTGTCCTCCTTCGCCTCGTGGTTTCGGCCCTCGCCGCCGCGTCGCTCTTCACCGCGACGCCTGCAGCGGCACAGTGGCCGCTCGACGTACGGCTCACGCGCGCGCTTGCGGTCCCGCACGTGCCTCTCGCTCGCTCGGGCGCAGCCGTGCTCGACCTTGCCAGCGGGAAGATCCTCTTCGTGCACAACGCTGACTCCCCCCTCGCGCCGGCGTCAAATGAAAAGCTCGCAGTCACGTTCGCCGCGCTCTCGGCCCTCGGTGCTGCCTTTCGCATCGAGACGGACGTACTCGGCGAGGGTGCGCTGGACGGGGCGACGTGGCGCGGCGACATCATCCTCAAGGGCTACGGCGATCCAACCCTCTCCTCGGCCGGCCTGCGCTCCCTTGCAGCCCAGGTACGAGCGGCAGGGATCACGCGGGTGACCGGTGCGATCGTGGGGGACGAGAGCTGGTTCGACGCGCGCCGCACGGCATCCGGCTGGAAACCGTCGTTCTTCATCGACGAGTCACCTCCGCTCTCAGCGCTGGTCGTCGACCGAGCCCGCTACGGCAGGACGACCTCGCGCCAGCCGGCACTGGCGGCCGCCCTACTGTTCCGGGCGGCGCTACGCCAGGCCGGCGTCGCCGTGGCGGGCCGCGCAGAGCTGGGCGTGGCCGGCGACACGGCGTTCCCGCTGGCCCTGCTCGACTCGCCCTCGCTCGGGGTGATCGTCCGCTGGATGGATCTCCAGAGCGACAACTTCACGGCTGAGATGCTGCTGAAGGAGCTCGGCGCGGTGCAGACGAACGCCGGCACCTCGGCCGCCGGCGCCACCGTCGTCAGGCGGCTGCTCGGCGCTGCAGGCGTGCCGCTCACGGGCGTCCGGATCGCAGACGGCTCCGGGCTCTCGCTGGACGACCGGCTGACCGCGAACGCGCTGATCGCGCTGCTGCAGGTGATGTGGGCCGACCCCACGCTGCGCCCGAGTGTCGTCTCCGCCCTTCCTGTTGCGGGCATCAGCGGGACACTCGAGAGCCGGATGCGCCGCTCCCCTGCCCGCGGTGCCGTCCGCGCGAAGACCGGAACGACGGCCGTAGCGTCGGCCCTGTCTGGCTTCGTGCGCGAGCGTTACGCCTTTGCGATCCTCCAGAACGGCAATCCGGTCTCCTCGTGGTGGGCCCGCAAGGCACAGGATCGCTTCGCGACCGTGCTGGCATCGAGCTAGCTGCCAGCCCCCGGCAGGGCCAGGCGGCCGAGGATGGCGAAGCGGTGAAGGAGCCGCTGCCGCCACACAGCGTGCTCAGCCGCGCGCGCGGCTCCAGCTCGCACGCCCAGAGGCTGTCCCGGGGGCCGAGGTCGGGGCAGCGCCGCCCGGCAGCCAGACATCTGCTCGGCCTGCGGCACGCAGGTCTCAGCCGCACGGCGTCGGAACAAAACGGCGCCACTTCGAGCGCCTACCTCCGGTCGAGAGTGCGAGAACATCAGCGGCCGAGCAGCTTGCCGAATGCGGCCTCATCGAGCAGGGGAACCTCTGCCTTCCTCGCCTTCGCCAGCTTCGAACTGCCCGGCTCCTCGCCGACGATGACGCCGGTCGTCTTGGACGAGACGGAGTTGGTCACCTTGGCCCCGAGCCCCTCGAGCTCGGCAACGGCCTCGTCGCGCGTGAAGCGCTCGAGCGTTCCTGTGATCGCATACGTCTGGCCAGAGAGCGGGCCCTGCTTCGGCCGCAGCTCTGCGCCGATCTGGAAGCGGAGCCCGAGCGCGCGCAACTCGCCGACGAGCGCACGGTTGTTCTCGTCGGCGAACCACTCGGCGATCGCCTCGGCGCGCTCGGGCCCGATTCCCTCGACCTCCTCCAGCTCCTCTTGACTCGCGTCCATCAGCCGTTCGACGTTCTCGAAGTGGCGTGAGATGTTCTGCGCCGTCACCCAGCCCACGTCCGGGATGTTCAGCCCGAAGAGCACGCGGTGAAAGGGCACCCCTTTCGACGCCTGGATCGACTCGATCGCGTTCGTTGCAGACACCTCGCCGTAGCCGTCGAGCTCTGTCAGCTGCTCTCTTGTCAGACGGTAGAGGTCGGGCACCGATCGAACGAGCCCGAGCGCCCAGAGCCGGCGAACCGATTGCTCGCCGACTCCCTCGATGTCCGCGGCAGCCATCACCCAGTTGATCAGCGACTCGAGCCCCCGCGACTCGCAGGCGCCGTTCGGGCAGCGGTGCATCACCTCGCCTAACGGCTTGATAATCGGCGTCCCGCAAAGAGGGCACGTCGTGGGCATTTCGAAGGGCTTCGTGCCCCTCTCGTGGTCACCCGCCGGACCGACGACCTGCGGGATGACGTCGCCCGCCCGCTGGACGATCACGAGGTCGCCTTCGCGTATGTCCTTGCGGTTGATGTCTTCCGCGTTGTGCAGCGTCGCCCGCGACACGGTGACGCCGCCGACCCCCACAGGCTCGAGCAGCGCCCACGGGTTGAGTGCGCCCGTACGCCCCACCCGGATCGCGATCTGGACCAGCTTCGTCTGCGCGGTCATGGGCGCCCACTTGAAGGCACGCGCCCAGCGGGGCCGCTCGTGCAGCACCCCGAGCCGGCGTTGCTGGTCGAACGAATCGACCTTGATCACGATCCCGTCGATCTCGTAGTCGAGGTCGATGCGCCTGCGCTCCCAGCCGCGGCACACCTCGGCGACCGCCTCGATGGAGTCGAGGCGCTCTGCGAAAGGATTCGTGCGGAAGCCACGGTCGCGCAGCCACCGCAGCGTCAGCCAGTGCGTGTCCGGAATGCCGGAGCCCTCCTGGTACCCGGAGCCATAGACCCAGATCGAAAGCGGTCGCATCGCGGTGATCGCCGAGTCTTTCTGGCGGAGGGAGCCGGCGGCCGCGTTACGCGGGTTGGGAGCCGGATTCTTGCCCGCGGCGATCTGGCGCTCGTTGAATGCGGTGAAACCGGAGAGCGGCATGTAGACCTCGCCGCGCACCTCGAGCACAGACGCGGGCTGCTCGCCGTCGGGCCTGCGCATCGCGAGCGGGATCGCGCTGATCGTTTTCAGGTTCGGGGTGATGTTTTCGCCTTGGAGGCCGTCGCCACGCGTGGCTCCCCGAACGAAGAAGCCGTTCTCGTAGACGAGCGAGATTGCGGAGCCATCGATCTTGGGTTCGATCACGTAGGCCACCGACTCGTCCGTCCCGAGCCGCTTGCGCACGTCCTCGGCCCATTTCTGCAAAGCCGTCTCGGTCGTGACCTTGTCCAGAGAGCCCATCGGTGACAGGTGGCGCACCTTCTCGAAACGGTCCGACGGCGGCGCGCCCACGCGCTGGGTCGGCGAGTCGGGCGTGCGCAGCTCGGGGTGCTCGGTCTCGAGCGCGGCGAGTTCGTCGTAGAGCTGGTCGTATGCGCTATCCGGCACGGATGGGTCGTCGAGCACGTGATACTCGTACGACCACTGCGTCAGCCTGGCGCGAAGCTCAGCTGCGCGTGTCTCAGAGCTCGGCAAGCAATTCCTCCGCCGTGTCGACGATCGCGTCGGGCCCAACGCCTTCCAGCACCTCGCGCGTGTGGATCTTGCCCCAGGTCACAGCGATCGCGTGCACGCCGGCTGCCCTGGCCGCGCACATGTCGAATGGCGAATCCCCCACGTACGCAGTCTCTCGCGGCAGGGCTCCGAGACGCTCGAGCGCGAGCAAGAGGGGATCGGGTTCGGGCTTGTGGCGGTCGGTCTCGTCGCCGCCGACGATCACCTCGAAGAGGTGGCCGAGCGGGATGCGGGCGAACGCCATGTCGACGGTCGAGCGCCGCTTCGCGGTGACGATTCCGAGCCGGCGTCCCTCGTCGTGGAGACGTATGAGGACCTCATCCATGCCGACACAAGCCTCGAGCTCGTCGTGCAGCGGCTCGTTGTGGGCTCGGTAGACGCGAACGAGCTCCTCGACCCGCTCCGGGTCGAGCGCGTGCATCTGGGCCTCGAGCCCCGGCCCGCCGACCGCGGCCATCAGCTCAGCGTCCGGCGGCGAAGCCCCGAGTACCATCTCGGCCGCATGTTTCATCGAGGCGAGAATGATCGCGCCGGAGTCGATGACCGTGCCGTCGAGATCGAAGAGAACGATGGGAAAGCGCATCGGGCCATGGTATCCGTGGCGTCCGGCGCCACTTCCCCGCACCGAGGTCGCAGGATGTCCTGCCGTGACGACCCGGCGCTGGCAGCCACCGAGGTCTCTCGGCCTCCCGGCTCAGTAGCCGACCGCGACGAGGTAGAGGCCCCACGGCGGTGCGGTGATACCGGCCTCACTGCGCTCGCGGCCCGCGAGCGCCGGCTCGAGCTCCTGGGGGGTCTGGTCGAGCATTGTTCCGACCAGCGTCCGCACCATGTGGCGCAGGAAGCTGTCCGCGGTGATCTCGAACTCGAGCACCTCGCCGCGACGGTGCCACGCGGCGGACTCCACGACCCGGACGAAGCGCCGGTGTTGCGTCTCGGTCGGCGTGAATGCGCGAAAGTCGTGCTCACCAAGAAGCAGACCCGCCGACTCGTTCAGGTGCTCCTCCTCGAGCGGACGCGGCACCCACCAGCTGCGCCCGCGCTCGAACGGCGACGGTGTCCGCCGGCGGAGGATCCGGTAGCGGTAACTTCGTGATCGGGCGGAGTGACGGGCGTGGAATTCCGGGGAGGCCGCCTCGGCCGAAATGACGGCGATCGCGTCGGGGAGTGCGGCGTTGAGCGCGGCAGTCGCACGTTCCGGCGGCGGGCCGCCGTACACGTCGACGCTGACGATCTGGCCGAGAGCGTGGACGCCCGTGTCGGTGCGGCCGGCGACCGCGAGGTTCTCGGAGCCCGCGAATGTCCGGTCGAGCGCAGCCTTGAGCGCGGCCTCGACGGTTGGCAGTCCCGGCTGGATCGCCCAGCCGCGGAACGGCGTGCCGTCGTACTCGAGTGCGAGCTTGAGACGCACGTCAGGCGGCCCTAACGGCTTTTGTCAGGCGTGCCTCATGTTCTATTCGCTTGCGCAACGGCTGATATACTCTAGACTGAATGACGCGGGACACCTTCCTCCTCCAGCGGGTGCAGCCGGCGATGGTCGGGCTGATCGACGGCTCGCTCTCGACACTTGCTCCCATCTTCGGGATCGCGCTCGCGACCCACAACACGCGCTTCGCCTTCGTCGCAGGGCTGGCAACTGCCCTCGGCGCCGGCGTGAGCATGGGCTTCTCGGAGGGTCTTTCGGACACGGGCGAGCTGACCGGGCGCGGCAATCCCCTCGCGCGCGGATCGATCACCGGCGGCGGCACCTTCATCGGCGGCATCCTGCACTCGCTGCCGTTCCTGATCCCGCAGTTCCACGCCGCGATCATCCTCGCGATCGCCGTCGTCGGGTTCGAGCTGATCGTGCTCGCATGGCTGCGCTGGCGCTACTTCGAAGACAGCTTCGTCCGCGCGCTCGGAATCGTGACATTCGCCGGGATCATCATTGCCGCGGTCAGCGCGGGCCTCGGCAACGCGCTGGGCTAACAGCTAGCCCGCTCGCGTGCCTCGGTCGCTGCGCTCGACGATGACTCGCCCGGTGCAACAGCAGGATCCGCGCCTCGCCGAGCCCGACCGGCCGACTCCACGAGAACGACGGACGCTCGACCCTCGAACGACGCGGGCAGCCACCGAGCGTGGGGCTGAAGCCTCATCGGGACGATCGAGGTCGCGGGCAGGCGGACGGCGCCGCCGAGTTCCTGACCGCGACGAGGAAACCGCCGGCGACTACGGGACGTAGTCGACGAGTTCGAGGTACACCATGTTTGCCGCATCGCCCTGCCGCGGCCCGAGCTTGACGATCCTCGTGTAGCCGCCAGGACGCTCCGTGAAGCGCGGGGCGACGTCCGCAAAAAGCCGGTGGACGATCTCCTGGGAGCGCAGGTGCGAGAGCGCCTGCCGCCGCGCGTGGAGGTCACCGCGCCGCCCGAGCGTGATCATCCGCTCTGCGAACGGCTTGACGGCCTTCGCTTTCGCCTCCGTCGTCTCGATTCGGCCGTGCTCGACCAGCGAGCAGGCGAGATTCGCGTACAGCGCCTTGCGGTGCGCCGAGTCGCGGCCGAGCTTCTTTCCGGCGCGGTGGTGCCTCATGGCGCTACTCGAGGCCTCCGGCGCCGCCGTTGTCACCGCGGAGGTTGAGGCCGTGCGCCTGCAGGGTCTCCTTCACCTCCTCGATCGACTTCTTGCCGAAGTTCGGAATCGCGGCAAGCTCGTTCTCGGACTTCATCACGAGATCGCCGATCGTCTCGATGCCGACACGCTTGAGGCAGTTGTACGAGCGGACGCCGAGCTCGAGCTCCTCGATCGGGAAGTTCTCCATGCCGTGCGCAAGCGATGCCTCGGGCGCTGCCCCATCGGCCTGGGCCGCGGCCTCGCCGAAGCCCTCGATCTTGTCGATGTCGGTGAAGATCGCAAGCTGCCTGATCAGGATCTCGGCAGCCTGGCCAATCGCCTCACGGGGATCGACGGAGCCGTCGGTTGTGATGTCCAGCTTCAGCTTGTCGTAGTCCGTGCGCTGGCCGACGCGGGCAGCCTCGACGTCGTACGAGACGCGGCGGATGGGCGAGAAAATCGAATCGACCGGGATGACGCCGATCGTATGTTCCGGCCCCCGGTTCAGCTCGGCGGGAACGTAGCCGCGGCCACGGCCGATTGTCAGGGTCATCTCCAGCTTGCCTTTCTCGGACAGGTTGGCAATCTCGAGCTCCGGATTGAGAATCTCCAGCTCGGCCGGCGCCTCGATGTCCTGCGCCGTAACCGCGCCCGCGCCCTTCTTGGCGACGTGGACCTCAATCTCCGGCGACTCGCCGTGCAATCGGCAGATCAGGTTCTTGAGGTTGAGGATGATGTCGGTCACATCCTCACGCACGCCCTGGAGCGTGGTGAACTCGTGCGCGATTCCCTCGATTTTCACCGAGGTGACAGCGGCGCCCTCGAGCGAGGAGAGCAGCACGCGGCGCAGCGAGTTGCCGAACGTGTAGCCGAAACCGCGGTCGAGCGGCTCGATCTGAAAGATTCCACGATGCTCGTCAACTTCCTCGTGGACGATCTTCGGGATCTGGAAGTCCATTTGCCGAGTGGCCAAGTAAGTCCCTTCTTCCTTTACTTCGAATAGAGCTCGACGATGAGCTGCTCTTGCACGGGAGTGTCAATCTCGGAGCGCTCGGGTTGCTTGAGCACTTTCCCGGTGAGCCCGTCGTGGTCTGCCTGGAGCCACGGGGCGACGGAGGAGACGAGGTCGGTCGCGTCCCGGATCACCTCTTTGGCGGACGAGTTCGCCGCCACGGTGATGATCTCGTCGGGGCGCACCTGATAGCTCGGGATGTTGACGCGGCGTCCGTTGATCTGGAAGTGGCCGTGGCGCACGAGCTGCCGCGCCTGCGCCCGCGACGCCGCAAAGCCGAGCCGGTAGACGACGTTGTCCAGCCGAAGCTCGAGCGTGCGCAGGAGGTTCTCGCCCGTGATGCCGGAGCGCTTGGCGGCCTTCTCGTAGTAGCCCCGGAACTGCTTCTCGAGCAGCCCGTAGTAGCGGCGTGCCTTCTGCTTCTCACGGAGCTGCAGCAGGTATTCGCTCTGCTTGATGCGACCGCGGCCGTGCTCGCCCGGGGGATAGGAGCGGCGCTCGATCGCGCACTTCTCCGTCAGGCAGCGCTCGCCCTTGAGAAAGAGCTTCATGCCCTCGCGCCGGCAGATGCGGCACTTCGGTCCGAGGTCCCGCGCCATCTAGACGCGCCTCCGCTTGCGGGGCCGCACGCCGTTGTGGGCCTGCGGGGTGACATCCTTGACGCCGAGGATCTCGAGCCCCGCCGCCTGGAGCGACCGGATCGCGGTCTCCCGGCCCGAGCCGGGACCCTTCACGAAGACCTCGACCTTCTGCAGGCCGTGCTCCATGCCCTTCCGAGCGCAGGAGTCCGCCGTCACCTGCGCGGCGAACGGCGTGGATTTGCGGGAGCCCTTGAACCCGGCCGAGCCGGCCGACTCCCAGGCGATCACGTTGCCCTCCTTGTCGGTGAGGGCCACGATCGTGTTGTTGAACGAGGTCTTGATGTGCGCCTGGCCGATCGCGATGTTCTTCTTGACGCGACGGCGGGTGCGACCTCGGGTCGCAGGACGGCGGGGAGGAGCCATCTACTTCGCCTTCTTCCCGCGTCCGACGGTCTTCTTCGGCCCCTTGCGCGTACGTGCGTTCGTCTTCGTGCGCTGCCCGTGCGTCGGGAGCCCGCGACGGTGACGGAGCCCGCGATAGGCGCCGATCTCCGACAACCGCTTGATCGCATTGGTGCGCTCGCGGCGCAGATCACCCTCGACCTGAAGATTCGTGTCGATGTAGTTGCGAAGTTTGGTCACCTCTTCGTCGGTCAGGTCCTTCACCTTCGTGTCGGTGTTCAGGCCGAGCTCGGCGGCCACCTTGCGTGCCGTGGGCTGGCCGATGCCGAAGATGTAGGTCAAGCCGATCTCCAGGCGCTTCTGGTTTGGGAGGTTGACTCCCGCGATCCGCGCCACGCTATCCCTGCCTCTGCTTGTGGCGGGGGTTGACGCAGATGACCATGGTGGTGCCGTGGCGCTTGATCACGCGACAGCGCTCACACATCGGCTTGACGGACGGACGTACCTTCATGCTGGTTCCTTGGTTCGCGGTGGCGGTCGGTGATCTGGCTTCAGCTAGTCATGCCGGCTGGTCGGACCAGCTCGACCATGTCGCCGGCGAGGGATGCGGATGGAGCGCCTGCGCATCTTTCCGCCGACGTCGGCGGGACGTTCTTCCCGTCCGTCAATGCAACCCTCGAACAGTGTGCTCGGGAGCGCCTCGACAACCTCTCTTCGACTTCGATCGTTTCTTCCTTGCCTGCTGCCATGACCTTTCTTCAGACGGATGCACGCGCACGGCAAAGCCGCTTGCGGCACGGATCTAGCGTAGCAAAGACGCTTTGGCCTTCGTGAGGACCCTCGGCCCCTCGGTTGTGACCGCGACGGTATGCTCGAAGTGGGCCGAAAGCGATCTGTCCGACGCGGAGATCGACCAGTCGTCGTCGTGCAAGAAGACGTCTGGGCCGCCGGCGGTGATCATCGGCTCGATCGCCAGGGTCATCCCCTCCTGCAGCTGCGGTCCACGGCCTGCGAGACCGTAGTTCGGAATCTGCGGATCCTCATGCATCGAGCGGCCGACGCCATGTCCGACGAGGGCGCGGATGACCGAGAATCCGCCCGCCTCGACGACGATTTGAATGGCGTGGGAGATGTCAGAGAGTCGACTGCCGACTCGTGCCTGCTCGATCCCGGCCGCAAGGGCCGTGAGGCAGACCTCGAGAAGCCGCTCCGCCTCGGGCGAGATCTCGCCGACCGGGAAGGTCCAGGCGGAGTCGCCGACGAAGCCGTCGAGCGTCACGCCGACATCCACCGAGAGGATGTCGCCGTCGCCGAGCTCGAACGGTCCCGGGATGCCGTGCACGACCATCGCGTTCGGTGAAGCGCAGATCGAGGCCGGGTAGCCTCGGTAGCCCTTGAAGGTCGGGTTGCCGCCGCGCGAGCGGATGAACTCCTCTGCGAGCGCGTCCAGCTCGGCGGTCGTCACGCCGGGGCGAATGTGCTCCCGCAGCAGCTCGAGGCAGTCGGCCACAACCTCGCCGGCGCGGGCCATCTGGTCAATCTCCTGCGGGGACTTGCGGATGATCATCCGACCCGCTCCTGGGCGTTCTCGAGCGCCGCCTGGATCTGTGCGAAGACCTCCCCCTCGGGGCAGTCCCCGTCGACCGGGGCGAGTTTTCCGCGGGTGCGGTAATACTCGATCAGGGGCTCGGTCTGCTCGTGGTAGTTCGCGAGCCGGCGCTGGATCGCTTCCGGAGTGTCGTCGGGACGTCCCTCGACCCCCGAACGCCGCAGCAGCCGCTGCACGGCGACCTCGTCGTTGACGTGCAGCGCGATCACGACGCTGAAGTTGGCGCCGGTTTCGCCGAGAATGGCGTCGAGCGCCTCGGCCTGCGGGGGCGTACGCGGGAAGCCGTCCAGGACGAACCCCTCGCCGGTGTCCTCGGCGCAGAGACGCTCGCGGATCAGCTGGATCATCAGTCCGTCGGGCACAAGCTCGCCCGAGTCGAGGATCGGGCCCACCCTGCGCCCGAGCGTGGTTCCGGCCGAGGCCGCCACGCGCAGCATGTCGCCGGTTGCGACGTGCGGGATGCCGTAGGTTGCGGCGATCTTCTTCGCCTGCGTCCCCTTGCCCGCCCCCTGCGGTCCCAGTAAGAGGACGTTGAGGGCTACTTCAAGAATCCTTCGTAGTTGCGCATCATCATCTGCGACTCCATCTGGCGCATGGTGTCGAGCGCGACCCCGACGACGATCAGAACCGACGTACCTCCGAGAGCGCGGGACGTCGCCTGCGAGAACGAGCCGTAGCGGATGAAGATGCTCGGCAGGACTGCGATCGCAGCCAAGTAGAGCGAGCCCGGCAGCGTCAGCCTGGTCAGGACCCGGTCGAGGTAGGCCGCCGTCGGCGGCCCGGGCCGGATGCCCGGGATGTAGCCGCCGTACTTCCGCAGGTTGTCGGCCTGGTCGACGGGGTTGAACTGGACGGCGGTGTAGAAGTACGTGAAGACGATGATCAGGACGCCTTCGATCGTCAGGTACGGCCAGTTCCCGGGCTGGAAGTGGGAATTGACGAAGGTCTGAGTGCTCGGAAAGAACTGGGCGACCGTGGGCGGAAAGGCCATCACGGCGGCGGCGAAGATCACCGGGATCACACCGGCCATGTTCACGCGAAGCGGCATGTAGGTCGAGCCGCCGGTCGTCTGGCGGCGCCCGATCTGGCGCTTCGCATACTGGATGGGAATCCGCCGCTGGCCCTCCTGGATGAAGACGACCGCGACGACGATCCCGATCGCGACGATCGGGAAGAACAAGCGTTCCATCGTGCCGCCGTTGATCCAGGCCTGAATCCCGGCCGGTGCCGAGGAGAGAATCGACGCGAAGATCAGCAGCGAGATGCCGTTGCCGACGCCGCGCTTCGTGATCAGCTCGCCGAGCCACATCAACAGGGTCGTCCCGGCGGTCAACGTCAGGACGATGATCACGAGCCGCCCAGAGTTGACGTTCTGGAGCGCGCCCTCGCGCTTGAACAGGAACGCGTAGCCGATCGACTGCGCCGCGGCGAGCGCGACGGTCAGGTAGCGCGTGTACTGGTTGATCTTGGCGTAGCCGGCCTCGCCTTCCTTCTGCAGCTGCTCGAGCTTCGGGATCACCACGGTCAGGAGTTGCAGAATGATCGAGGCGGTCACGTACGGCATGATCCCGAGCGCGAACAGCGAGAACCGCGAGAGCGCCGAGCCGGAGAAGAGGTTCAGCAGGGTCAGGATCGAGCCGCCCTGGCTGTTGAAGATGTTCTGGATCTGGGCCTGGTCGATGCCGGGCGCCGGAATGAAGGAACCGAGCCGGTACGCGGCGAGGATCATCGCGGTGAACAGCACGCGGCGCCGCAGCTCGGGGACGCGCCACGCGTTCGTGAGCCAGGAGAACACCTATGCCTCCGGATCCGGCGGCTCTGCGGAGGAGGCGGCCGTCGCGGGTGCCTGCTCGGCTGCCGGCGTCGCAGCGCCCTCCGGCGTCTCGTTCTCGGCGGCCTTCGCCTGGCGCTGCTTCGTCTTCCTCACCTTAGGCTCGCGCAGGAGCTCGATCGTGCCGCCGGCCGCCTCGACCTTCCCCCGGGCCGTCGCCGAGACCGCGTGAACCCTCACGGTCAGCTTCTTTGTCAGATCGCCCATGCCGAGCAGCTTCACGTCCAGCTTTGTGTTCTTGATCAAACCCTTCTCCACGAGGCTCTCCGGCGTCACCTCGGCGCCGGCGTCGAAGCAGTCGAGGTCGCGGAGGTTCACCGGGACCGTCGAGGTCATGAACGGCACGATCGGCATCGCGTCCTTGGACGTCGACCCGCGCTGCTTGCCGAGTCGCATGTAAATCGGCATCTGGCCCCCCTCGAAGCCGGCGCGCATCTTGTGCGAGCCCGAGCGCGACTTCTGGCCCTTGATTCCGCGGCCGCTGTAGCGACCCTTGCCGGAGCCCTGACCTCGGCCCACGCGCTTCCGGTCTTTCTGGGCCTGCGCGGGTTTCAGGTTCGAGAGATCAAGCTGCCGGTCGGCCACTAGGACTCCTCCTCCACCTTCACGAGATGGCGCACCTTTCGCAGCATGCCTGCCAAGACGGGGCTTTCGTCGTGAGCGCGGCTGCGACCGATCTTGCCGAGGCCGAGTGCTCGCAAGGTGCCGCGGTGCCGCTCACTCTGGCCGATCTGGCTCCGGACCTGCGTGATGCGAACCCGGGCCATCAGCTTCTCTTCCTCAGGCCGCGCCGCTTCTTTCCCTTGGAAGCAGGTTCTTCGAGTGTGGATTCCGCGGGTACAGGCTCCACGGCCGCAGCCGGGGCGACGGCCGCCTCCTCGAGCGGAGCGGGCTCCGCGGCGGCCTCGGCGGGCACGGATTCCTCGGCGACGGGTTCCTCTGCGATTTGCTCGTCGACGACCGGCTCGGAGACCGCGACGGGCTGAGAGACCACCTGGAGGGCGGGCGCCTCCTGGGCGGCGGCTTCCCTGGCGGAGGCGTCGAGCACCGCCTGGGCCTTCAGGCCGACGGGCAGCACCTGGCTGATCGAGAGACCGCGCGCCTTCGCGACGTCCTCGGGCCGACGGAGGTTCTTCAGCCCGTCGACGGTTGCTTTCGCCATGTTGATCGGATTGGTCGTACCGAGACTCTTGGCGAGGATATCGCGGATCCCGGCGAGCTCGAGCACGGCGCGCACGCCGCCGCCGGCGATCACGCCGGTTCCCTCGCTGGCCGGGCGCAGCATCACACGGGCGGCGTCGTGCGCTCCGATGATCTCGTGCGTAATCGTCGTCCCATGCTTGGGGACGGTAAAGAGGTTCTTCTTCGCATCGTCCACAGCCTTCGTGATCGCCAGCGGAACCTCGCGGGCCTTGCCGTACCCCACTCCGACGCGATCGACCTCGTCGCCGACGACGACCAGCGCGGTGAACGAGAACCGCCTGCCGCCCTTCACCACCTTCGCGACGCGGTTGATCTCGACCACGCGTTCCTTCAATTCGCGGGTCTCGTGCACTTCAACTGCCATCAGAAATCGAGTCCTCCCTCGCGGGCGCCGTCGGCCAGCGCCTTCACACGTCCGTGGTAGAGGTAGCCACCGCGGTCGAAGACGACCTGCTCGACGCCCGCCTTCTTGGCGTTCTGGGCAAGCAGCTTGCCGACTTCGGCGGCCTGCTCGGTCTTCGAACCCTTGAACGACTTCAGGTGGAGCCAGGAAGCGGCGGCGAGCGTCTTGCCGACGGTGTCGTCGACCAGCTGCGCGTCGATCCCGCGGTTCGACCGGAAGACGGCAAGGCGCGGCCGGTCGGCGGAGCCCTGCACCTTGCCGCGAACCCGGCGGTGGCGACGCTCGCGCGCCTGGCGCGCCGTGACGACGGCCATCAGGCCCTCTTCCCCACCTTGCGGCGCACGAACTCGCCCTCGTAGCGGATGCCCTTGCCCTTGTACGGTTCCGGCTTGCGGACCTGGCGGATTTCGGCTGCCGTCTGGCCGACTATCTGCTTGTCGGTGCCCTTGACGAGAACCTGAGTCGGCGTCGGCACCTCGAACGTGATCCCCTGACGCGGCTTGATCAGGACCGAATGCGAGTAACCGACGTTCAGCTCGAGGTCGCTGCCCTTGAGGATGGCCCGGTAGCCGACGCCCTGGATTTCCAGGCGCTTCTCGAAGCCCTTGGTGACGCCCTCGACCATGTTGGCGATCAGCGTCCGAGTGAGGCCGTGCAGCGCGCGATCCTCGCCGCGCTCGGTCGGCCGCGTCACGTTGATCGTGTCCTCCGAGTGCTCGACCTGCATCCGCAGCGGAATCACCTGCGTGAGCTCGCCGAGGGGCCCGTTGACCATCACCCGCCCGGGGGAGATCGAAACGGACACGCCGCTCGGAACTTCGATTGGTCTCTTTCCAATTCGGCTCATGCAACTACCAGACGAAACAGATCACTTCGCCGCCGATTCCGCGCTCCTGCGCGGTCCGGGCGGACACGACACCAGCGGACGTGGAGAGAATCGCAACTCCCATTCCGCCGAGCACGCGCGGCAGGCGGTCCTTCCGCGCGTAGACCCTGCGGCCCGGCTTAGAGACGCGCTTGAGGTCCGAGAGCACCCGTTGGCGGTTCCGGCCGAACTTCAGGTCGACCACCAGGGTATCGAAGGCTTCGCCGGACTCGACGCGGTAGCCCTTGATATACCCCTCCTCCTTGAGGATGCGAGCGATCTCCTGCTTGATCTTGGAGGTCGGCATGCTCGTCGACTCGTGCATTGCCTTGTTGGCGTTGCGGATCCGAGCGAGCATGTCTGCGATCGGGTCGGTCATCATCGGCGCATCACCTACCAGGAGCTCTTGGTCATGCCGGGGATCACGCCCTGGTGCGCGAGCTCCCGCAGACAGATTCGGCAGACACCGAATTTGCGGAAGACGGCACGGGGACGGCCGCAGCGGTTGCATCGCGTGTAGTTCCGGGTCTTGAACTTCTGGGGTCGGGCCTGCTTGACGACTAGAGACTTCTTCGCCACTTACTGCTCCCTCCTACCGTCTTCGCCGGCGAACGGGAAGCCGAACGCCGTCAGGAGGGCGTGGGCCTCCGCGTTCGTCTCCGCCGTGGTCGTGATCGTCACGTCCAGGCCGCGAACCTGCTGGATGTCGTCGTAGTTGATCTCGGGAAAGATGATCTGCTCGCGGACGCCCATGGAGTAATTCCCGCGGCCGTCGAAGGAGCCGGGGTTGAGCCCACGGAAGTCACGGATCCGGGGCAGCGCGATCGAGATCAGCCGGTCGAGGAACTCGTACATGCGGGCTCCGCGCAGAGTCACCTTGGCGCCGATCGGCATGCCCTCGCGCAGCTTGAACTGGGCTATCGACTTGCGCGCTCGGCGCACCTGCGCGCGCTGCCCGGCGATCGTCGTCAGCTCCTCGATCGCCTGATCGAGCTGCTTGGAGTCGGTCTTCGCCTCGCCAACCCCCATATTGAGCGTGATTTTCGTGATCCGCGGAACCTGCATCGGCGAGGAGACGCCCAGGTCGTCCTGGAGCTGCGGGCGGATCTCCTCCTCGTAGAGATCCTTCAGCCGCGGACTGTAGGTGTCGGTTGCCATCACCGATCAATCTCCTGCCCGCAGTCGGCCCGTTTGCAGACGCGGATGCGCACCGTCTGGCCCTTGACTTCCTTGACGCTGGTGCCGATGCGGGTGGGGCGGTTGCAGACCGGGCAGACAACCATCACGTTCGCGACCGGCAGCGGCGCAGGCTTCTCGACGATCCCACCGGGCGTGATCTGCGCGCCGCCCATCCGGCTCGCGTTCTGGATCGGGCGCGGCTTGGTGTGTCGCTTGACGAGGTTGAGATTCTCGACGACGACCTTGTTGTCCCTCGGACGCGAGTCGATCACGCGGCCCTGCTTGCCCCGGTCCTTGCCGCTGAGAATCTGAACGGTGTCGCCTTTCTTGATCTTCATCGTCTGGGACATCTAGAGCACCTCCGGGGCGAGGCTGACGATCTTCATGAAGTTACGCTCGCGGAGCTCGCGCGCGACCGGACCGAAGATGCGGGTGCCGCGCGGGTTTCGGCCGGCGTCGATGATCACCGCCGCGTTCTCGTCAAACGCGATCGTCGTTCCATCTTCGCGGCCGAACGGCTTCTTCGTCCGCACGACGACGGCACGAACGACGTCGCCCTTTTTCACCGTTCCCTGGGGGGTCGCCGTCTTCACCGTGCCGACGATGATGTCGCCGACGCGAGCGTAGCGGCGCTTCGACCCGCCCATGACGCGGATGCAAAGGATCTCCCGGGCGCCCGTGTTGTCGGCGACGCGGAGGCGGGATTCCTGCTGGATCACTTGGCCACCTCGACAATCTCCGCGAGGCGCCAGTTCTTCGTCTTCGAGAGTGGGCGCGTCTCAACGATGCGGACGACGTCGCCGACCTTGGCGGCGTTCTGCTCATCGTGCGCATGGAACTTGACCGAGCGCCGAATGACCTTCTTGTATCGCGGGTGCGCGCGGGCGGACTCGACCTTGACGACGATTGTCTTCTCCATCGCGTCGGACACGACGATGCCCCGCCGCTCCTGGCGGCGGCCGCGCTCAGCCTCGGGCTTCGGGTGCCGGACGATCGGCTTGCGCTCCAGCGGTTTGTCGCGCTCGGCCTTGGATCGAGCGGGGCGCTGAACACGCGGCAGGCGCTTCTTCTTCTGCTTCGGCTGGGACGGCGGCTGCAGCGGCCCGGCCTGCTCGGCCGCCGGGGCCTCCTTGGCCGCGGAGACCTCTTCGGCCGGAGTCTCCTCGGCCACGGACTCGTCCGCGGCGGGAGCCGCATCCACGGCCGGAGCCTCGGAGGCTGCGCGGACTTCCTCGACCGAAGTCTCCTCGGCCACCGGCTCCTCAGCAGCAGGTGACACCGACGCGGTCGCAGCCTCGGCCCGAGTCTCCTCGGCGGGAGACACTTCCGTGACCGGCATCGCGCCGGCCATCGGCTCCTCGGCAACCGGCCCCTCCGCCGGAGCGGATTCCTCTACCAGACCCTCCTCGCGCTCCGGCGACTCCTCGCGCTCGGGCGACTCCTCGGCGGCGCGGGGCTTCTCCTCGGGGTCACCCTCGGCGACCTGGGCCTCTTCGGCGGCTGGCTCGGCCTTCTTGGAGCGGGAGCGCTTGGCCTTCTCCTCGACGGCGAATGTCTCCTCCGCCACAGGCGTCTCCTCCGCCACAGGCGTCTCCTCCACCACAGGCGTCTCATCCGCCACGGACCGCTCCACGGCCACGGGCGCCACCTCTGGCGTGTGCGCTTCGCCCTTCCGGGTCTTCTTCTCGTCAGCCATTACCTTCTCTCCAGAGTCGTTTCACGCTCGTTGCGGATCGTCAGGATGCGGGCGATCTCCCGCTTGGCATACGTCAGCCGCGCCGAATTCTCGAGCGCGCCGGTTGCCGACTGGAAGCGGAGATTGAAGAGCTCTTGCCGCGTTTCGTGCAACTTCCGGTCGAGCTCCTCGTCGCTGAGCTCTTTGAGATCGCGTGCCTTACTCAAAGAGATCCGTCTCCCGCTTGACTACCTTGGTCTTCACGGACAGCTTCTGCCCGGCGAGGTGGAGCGCCTCCTTGGCGAGCGGCTCGGGCACCCCGGCAAGCTCGAACATGACGCGGCCGGGCTTGATCACGGCGACCCAGCCTTCCGGCGACCCTTTGCCCGAGCCCATGCGGGTCTCGGCGGGCTTCTGCGTGACCGATTTGTCGGGGAAGACGTTGATCCAGACCTTGCCACCGCGCTTGATCTTGCGCGTCATCGCTATTCGAGCGGCTTCGATCTGGCGGTTGGTGATCCAGCCGCGGTCGAGGGCCTTTAACCCGTAGTCGCCGAACTGCACGGTCGTCTGCCCCCGTGCCTCGCCGCGACGGCGCCCTCGGTGGACTTTCCGGTACTTCGTCTTCTTCGGGAGCAGCACTAGCCGTGACCCCCCGAGTCGTCGAGCTTCGTCGGATCCTCGGTCTGCTTTTTCGTCGTGGTCGAGTCCGGAGCGTCGGCCACCGGCTTCGGCGTCACCTGCGTCTCCGGCTCGATCACCGGCTGCTTGCGGCCCTCGGCCGAGGTACCGGTGTCGTCAGTCCGCGGCTTCTCAACGTTCCGCGCAGTCCGTGGAGGACGGGCCGGGTTCGCGCCGCCAGGGCCGGTGCCCGACGGACGGGCTGGATTGGCGCCACCGGGGCCGGTGCCCGACGGACGGGCTGGATTGGCGCCACCGGGGCCGGTGCCCGACGGACGGGCTGGATTGGCGCCGGTGCCCGGGGTCGCGGGACGGGCCGGGTTCGGCCCCCCGGCGCCGGCCGGACGAGCGCCACCACGCCCGCGCGGCCCGCCCGGGCCACGCGTTGAGCCGCCGCCCTGGCCGGGCTTGCGCTTGCGCACCGGACCAAGGCCCTCGCGATCGCCGCCGCGTCCGCGACTCGATTCGCGGGAGGCGCCGAGCCCCTCGAGCGAGGCGCCGCCGCGCCGGCGGCGTGCGGTGTCCTGGTCGGAACGGCCCTCGGATGCGGCCGCACTCTCGTAGCCCTCTGGCATGATCTCGCCGCGGTTGACCCAGACCTTGACGCCGATGCGCCCGTACGTCGTCCTGGCCTCGACGAAGCCGTAGTCGATGTCAGCGCGGATCGTGTGCAACGGGACGCGTCCCTCCGAGTAGCTCTCGCGCCGGCTCATCTCCCCCCCGCCCAGGCGGCCGGAGCACTGGATGCGGACACCGGCCGCCCCCGAACGGATCGCGGAGGCGAGCGCGCGCTTCATCGCACGGCGGAAACTGACGCGGTTCTGCAGCTGCTCGGCGATCGACTGCGCCACGAGGCGCGCATCGAGCTCCGGCCGCTTGATCTCGTTGATGTTGATGTGGACGTTCTTGCTCGTCATGGCGTGCAGCTCCTTGCGGAGCGCGTCGACCTCGACTCCCGACTTGCCGATCACGATTCCGGGGCGGGCCGTGTAGATGTCGATCGTGACCCGCTGCTTGTCCTTGCGGATCAGGATGTCGGAGAGGCCCGCATGTGCCAGCTTCCGGTAGATGTGCTCGCGGATGCGGACGTCCTCGAGCAGGTATGCCGGAAACTCCTTCTTGCCCGTGTACCAGTTCGACTTCCAGGGGTGGATGACCCCGATGCGCATCCCGCCGGGGTGAACTTTCTGGCCCATTACGCGGCCGCCTCCTTCTTCCTTGCGGACGCCTTGCGCCTCTTCGTCCTGGGCATCTCTTGAGCCTGTTGGCGCTCCTCGTGCGCGGCCGCCCGCGGTGGCGGGACGGCAGTGGTCGGGAGTTGTGCGAGCGAGACCGTGATGTGGCAGGTGCGCTTGCGAATGCGGGCGACGCGGCCCCGCGCGCGTGCGCGCCAGCGCTTGAGCGTCGGCCCCTCGTCGGCGAAGGCTGTGAGAACGTAGAGCCGGTCGCCGTCCCAGTGGAGATCGGGGCGCGACTCGGCGTTCGCGACGGCGGAGCTCAGCACCTTCTCGACCTCCCGTGCGACCGCGCGCTGCGAGAATGCGAGGATCGTCCGCGCCTCGGGCACGCTGCGGCCGCGGATCTCGTCCGTGACGAGCCTGGCCTTCCGCGCCGACGAACGAACCCACTTCGCGGTCGCCTTGACTTCCAGCAGGGATGCCCTTTCGGTCGCGGCCATCAGCGCTTCACCTTCGTCTGGCGGTCGCCGGAGTGGCCACGAAACGTCCGCGTCGGAGCGAACTCGCCGAGCTTGTGGCCGACCATCTGCTCGGAGATGAAGACCGGCACGTGCTTGCGGCCGTCGTGCACGGCGATCGTATGGCCGACCATCTCCGGGAAGACGGTCGAGGTGCGGGACCAGGTGCGGATCATCCGCTTCTCGTTGACGGCGTTCATCGACTCGATGCGGCTCATCAGTCTTTCCTCGACGAATGGGCCCTTTTTTGACGATCTGCTCATCTACCGGCGTCCCTCCTTCCCGCGCCTGCGGCTGCGGACGATCAGCTTGTTCGACTCCTTGTGCTTTTTGCGGGTGCGCTTGCCGAGCGTTGGTACGCCCCACGGCGTGACGGGATGGCGGCCGCCTTTCGACTTGCCCTCGCCGCCCCCATGTGGGTGATCGACGGGATTCATCGCCGAGCCACGCACCGCAGGACGCTTGCCCTTCCAGCGGCTGCGGCCAGCCTTGCCGATCGTGATGTTCTGGTGGTCGACGTTGCCGACCTGGCCGACGGTGGCCCTGCACGTCAGCGGCACCCGGCGCATCTCACCAGACGGCAGTCGGAGGACGCCGAAGCCATCGTCCTTCGCGACGAGCTGGACGCCCGAGCCGGCGCTGCGCGCCATCTTCGCGCCCTGGCCCGGCTTCAATTCGACGTTGTGGATCAGCGTGCCCGTGGGGATGTTCTCGATCGGAAGCGCGTTCCCGATCTTGATGTCGGCGCCGGGGCCGGACTCGACGGTCGAGCCAACCTTCAGCTGCGCGGGCGCGAGAATGTAGGCCTTCGTGCCGTCGGCGTAGTGCAGCAGCGCGATCCTGGCCGAGCGGTTGGGGTCGTACTCGATCGCGGCGACTCTGGCCGGCACGCCGTCCTTGACGCGCTTGAAGTCGATCACCCGGTAGCGCCGCTTATGCCCGCCGCCCTGGTGGCGTGTCGTGATGCGGCCGTTGTTGTTGCGACCGCCCTTCTTCGTGACCGGCTCCAGCAAGCTCTTTTCCGGCTGGGTCTTCGTGACCTCCTCGAACGTGGAAACCGACATGAAGCGCCTGCCGGAACTGGTCGGCTTGTATCGGCGAACCGGCATCTAGACCTGAGCCCCCTCGAAGATCTCGATCGAGTCCCCTGCCTTCAGCTGGACGATCGCTTTCTTCCAGCCCGGACGCGTGCCGCGAAACATCCCCCGGCGCTTCGGCTTCGACTGGACCTTGACCATGTTCACGCCGACCACCTTGACGCTGAAAAGCTCCTCGACGGCCTGGCGGACCTGCGTCTTGTGGGCGTCCTGGTGCACCTTGAACGTGTACTTGTTCTGCGCGATGTAGCTGTAGCTCTTCTCCGAGACCACCGGCGCGAGCAAAACCTCGTTTGGATGCAGCGACATAGTTAGTTGGCCCTTCCCTGAACGAGCGGCAGTGCGGACTCGCTGACGAGGAGAGCGCGCGCCCAAACGATCTCGGCCACCTCGAGTTCCGACGGGACGGTCACCTGCACGCGCTCGAGGTTCCGAAAGCTCTTGATCAGGTTCTCCTCGTTCTCGGTGACGACGACGAGCACCGGCGTCTCCTTGCCCCACGATTCGAGCACCGACGCGGCTTGCCGCGTCGAGGGTTCGTCGAACGATCCGACCACGCCGAGCGTCCCGGCCTGGACGTGGTCGCTCAACGCGCCGCGCATCGCGGCGCGTTTCACCTTGCGGTTGACCTTGACGTCGAAGCTGCGCATTCCCGGCGCGAAGGCGACGCCGCCGCCTGTGAACTGCGGCGCCCGAATCGTGCCCTGGCGGGCTCGGCCGGTCCCTTTCTGGCGCCAGGGCTTCGCCCGGCCGCCCGAGACCAGTCCACGGGTCTTCGCGCCGCGCGTTCCGGTCCGGCGCGCGTTCAGCTCGGCGCGCACCGTCTCGTGGACGAGGTGGGGGTTGACCTCGGCACCGAAAATCGCCGGCTCGAGCGTGACGTCCTTCGTCGAGGCGCCTTCCGGGCCGAGCAACGGAGCCTTCGGGGCCGCCGTCACGACATCTCCCTGATCTCGACGATTCCGTTCTTCGGTCCCGGGACGGCGCCCTTCACGAGCAGCAGGTTCTGCTCGAGATCGACCGCGTGCACGGTCAGCCCGAGCTGGGTCACCCGCTGGCCGCCCATCCGGCCCGCCATCTTCATCCCCTTGAACACGCGCGACGGCGTCGCCGACGCACCGATCGACCCCGGCTGGCGGATGTTGTGCGAGCCGTGGGAGACGGGCCCGCGGTGGAAGTTGTGCCGCTTGATCGTCCCCTGGAAGCCCTTCCCGTGCGAGACGCCGGAGACCTTCACCTTGTCGCCCGGCTCGAAGGCCCCCACCGTGACCGACTCGCCCTCGACGGCCTCGGTGGCCCCGCGCACCTCCAGCAGGTGGCGGTACGCGCCCTCGACGCGATGCTTGACGAGGTGGCCGCGCTCGGCCTTCGTCAGGCGGCGCTCGGCAACGGGCTCGAACGCGAGCTGCACCGCGTCGTAGCCGTGCGTCGCCTCACTCCTGACCTCGACAACGGGGCAGGGCCCGGCCTGGATGACCGTGACCGGCGTCATCACGCCCGTCTCTTCGTCGAAGAGGGAGGTCATACCGAGCTTCTTGCCGATGATCCCCTTCATTGGCTAGAGCCTGATCTCGATGTCGACGCCGGCCGGCAGGTCGAGCCGCATCAGCGAGTCGACCGTCTTCGGGGTGGGCGAATGGATGTCGATCAGCCGCTTGTGCGTGCGGACCTCGAAGTGCTCGCGCGAATCCTTGTCCTTGAACGGTCCGCGGATCACGGCGTAGACATTCTTCTCGGTCGGGAGCGGCACAGGTCCGGTGATGGTGGCGCCGGTGCGCTGGGCCGTGTCCACGATGTCGCGGGCGGACTTGTCCACCTGCTGGTGGTCATAGCCCTTCAGCCTGATTCGGATCTTTTGCTGTGGCACCGGCGCCTCCCTTCCGCGTGCTCGTCTACTTGAGGATTTCGGTGACGACGCCGGCGCCGACGGTGCGGCCGCCCTCGCGGATCGCGAACCTGAGTCCCTGATCCATGGCGATCGGCTGGATCAGCTCGATCTCCATGTTGGTGTTGTCGCCCGGCATGACCATCTCCTGGCCCTCCGGGAGCTTGACCGCGCCGGTCACGTCCGTCGTGCGGAAGTAGAACTGCGGGCGGTAGTTGTTGAAGAAGGGCGTGTGGCGGCCACCCTCGTCCTTGGAGAGGACGTACACCTCGGCCTTGAACTGCGTGTGCGGCGTGATCGAGCCTGGCTTCGCGAGCACCTGGCCTCGCTCGACCTCCTCACGCTTGACGCCGCGGAGCAGCGCGCCCGCGTTGTCGCCCGCCTGGGCGAAGTCGAGTGATTTCTGAAACATCTCGAGGCCGGTGACAACGGTTTTCGCGACCTGCGGATGGATTCCGACGATCTCGATCTCGTTGCCGACCTTGATCTGTCCTCCCTCGACACGACCCGTGACGACGGTACCCCGACCGGTGATCGTGAAGACATCCTCGATCGGCATCAGGAACGGCTTGTCGACGTCGCGCTCCGGCTCGGGGATGTAGGAGTCGACCGCGGCCATCAGTTCGACGATCTTCTCCGTCCACTCGGCGTCGCCCTCGAGCGCTTTCAGCGCCGAGACGCGCACGATCGGGATGTCGTCACCGGGAAAGTCGTACTTGGAGAGCAGCTCGCGCACCTCCAGTTCGACCAGCTCGAGCAGCTCCTCGTCGTCGACCATGTCCGACTTGTTCAGTGCCACGACGATGTACGGCACCTCGACCTGGCGGGCCAGAAGGATGTGCTCGCGCGTCTGTGGCATCGGGCCGTCGGCAGCCGAGACGACGAGGATCGCGCCGTCCATCTGCGCGGCACCCGTGATCATGTTCTTGATGTAGTCGGCGTGCCCGGGGCAGTCGACGTGGGCGTAGTGCCGGTTCGCGGTCTCGTACTCGACGTGAGAGGTGTTGATCGTGATACCGCGCTGCGGCTCCTCGGGAGCGTTGTCGATCTCTTCGAAGCTCTTCGCCGTGCCGCCCGTCGACTCGGCGAGGACCTTCGTGATCGCCGCGGTCAGGGTCGTCTTGCCATGGTCGATGTGACCGATGGTGCCGACGTTGAGATGCGGCTTCGTGCGCTCGAACTTCTGCTTTCCCATTGCTCCTCCGGATTCCCTTCTGAACTAGACCTGCGAGTCGATGATCTCGCTCGCGACCGACTGGGGAACTTCCTCGTATCGATCGAACTGCATGGTGAAGTCGGCCCGGCCCTGCGTCATCGAACGCAGGTCCGTGGCGTACCCGAACATCTCCGAAAGCGGGACGCTGGCCTTGATGACCTGAGCGTTGCCGATGGGCTCCATGCCCTCAACGCGGCCGCGTCGGCTGTTGAGGTTCCCCATGACGTCGCCGAGGTAGTCCTCGGGTGTCACCACCTCGACTGCCATCACGGGCTCGAGCAGCTTGGGCTTGGCCCGCTTGACCGCTTCCTTGAACGCGATCGAGCCGGCGATCTTGAAGGCGCGCTCGCTCGAGTCGACGTCGTGATACGACCCGTCGACGAGCTCGATGCGGACGTCCACGACGGGGTAGCCGGCGAGGATGCCCGAGCCCATCGCCTCCCGGATGCCCGCGTCGACGGCGCCGATGTACTCCTTCGGGATCTTGCCGCCGACGATCTTGTCCTCGAAGAGATACCCCTCGCCCGGCTTCTGCGGGTAGAGGTTGATGACGGCGTCGCCGTACTGGCCCGAGCCGCCGGTTTGCCGGACGAACTTGCCCTGGACCTTCTCGGCCGGCTTCGAGACCGTCTCGCGGTAGGCCACCTGCGGGCGGCCCACGTTGGCGTCGACGTTGAACTCCCGCTTCAGCCGGTCGACGATGATCTCAAGATGGAGCTCCCCCATGCCGGCGATCAGGGTCTGGCCCGTCTCCTCGTCGGAGGTGACGCGGAACGTCGGGTCCTCCTCGGCCAGCCGCGCAAGGCCCTGCCCGAGCTTGTCCTGGTCCGCCTTCGACTTCGGCTCAACCGCGACCGCGATCACCGGGTCGGGGAAGGTCATGCGCTCGAGGACGATCGGCGCGCTCTCGATCGCGAGCGTGTCCCCGGTCGTCGTGCTCTTCAGGCCGACACCCGCGGCGATCTCACCCGCGCCAATCTCGTCGCGCTCCTCGCGGTGGTTCGCATGCATCTGGAGGATGCGGCTCACGCGCTCGGTCTTGCCGGTCGTCGTGTTGAGCACGCGCGCCCCGGACTTGATCTTTCCCGAGTAGACCCGGAAGTAGGTGAGCTTGCCGACGTACGGATCGGACATCACCTTGAAGGCGAGCGCCGAGAAGGGCTCGTCGAGCGAGGCTCCTCGGGTCAGCTCGGCTTCGGTCTTCGGATCGATGCCGGCGATGGCCGGGACGTCGAGCGGGCTCGGCAGGTAGTCGATCACCGCGTCGAGCAGCGGCTGCACACCCTTGTTCTTGAAAGCGGACCCCAGCAGGATCGGCGTGATGGCGATCACGAGCGTCCCCCTGCGCAGCGCGCGGCGGATCATCTCGGGCGTCACCGTCTGCTCGTCCGTCAGGTACGCCTCGGTCAGCTCGTCATCGAACTCCGCGATCGAGTCGATCAGCTGGTGGTGGTACTCGTAGGCCTGCTCGACGAGCTCCGCCGGGATCTCCTCGATCTTCATGTCCTGCCCGAGGTCGTCCAGGTAGGCGATCGCCCTCATCTCGACGAGGTCGACAACGCCGCGGTGGTGCTCCTCCTGCCCGATCGGCAGCTGCACCGGCACCGGCCTCGCGCCGAGGCGATCGACCATCGACTGGACGGCCTTGAAGAAATCGGCGCCGGTCCGGTCCATCTTGTTGATGAACGCGATCCTCGGCACGCGGTACTTGTCGGCCTGGCGCCAGACCGTCTCCGACTGGGGCTGGACACCCGCGACGGAGTCGAAGACGGCGATCGCCCCGTCAAGCACGCGCAGGCTCCGCTCCACCTCGACCGTGAAGTCCACGTGCCCGGGCGTATCGATAATGTTGATCCGAAAGTCGCGCCAGAACGCCGTCGTCGCCGCAGAGGTGATCGTGATGCCGCGCTCCTGCTCCTGCGCCATCCAGTCCATCGTCGCGGCGCCCTCGTGCACCTCTCCCATCTTGTGGGTGCGGCCGGTGTAGTAGAGGATCCGCTCCGTCGTCGTGGTCTTGCCCGCATCGATGTGGGCCATGATCCCGATGTTGCGGACACGGTCGAGCGCAACTCCTGTGACTACGTTCGTCAAAATTCTTCCTTTACCAGCGGTAATGAGCGAAGGCCTTGTTGGCCTGCGCCATCCGATAGACGTCGTCCTTGCGCTTGAACGCGCCGCCCTGCTGGTTCAGCGCATCCAGAATCTCGTTGGCGAGGCGGTCGCTCATGCCCTTCTCGCGGCGATCGCGCGCGAAGGTGACGAGCCACCGGACGGCGAGGGTGCGTGCACGCCGCTGCGGCACCTCAACCGGCACCTGGTAGTTGGCGCCCCCGACTCGCCGGCTCTTGACCTCGAGTACCGGTGTCACGGTCTTGACAGCCTGCTCGAGCACCTCGACAGGCGGGCGGCCGGTCTTCGTCCCGATCTCCTCCAGGGCGTCGTAGACGATCGTTTCGGCAACCGACTTCTTACCCTGCACCATCACCTTGTTGATCACCTGGGTGACGAGAGCCGAGCTGTAGACGGGGTCCGGGCCCGGGACGCGAGGCTGGATCTCTGCGCGGCGCGGCAAACCTAGCTCCCCTTCTTGGCCCCGTACTTGGAGCGGCCCTGCTTGCGGTCACCGACACCGCCAGTGTCGAGCGCGGCGCGGATGACCTTGTAGCGGAAGCCCGGCAGATCCTTGACGCGGCCCCCGCGGACGAGCACGACGGAGTGCTCCTGCAGGTTGTGGCCCTCGCCTGGGATGTAGGCCCCGATCTCCATGCCGTTCGTGAGCCGGACGCGCGCGACCTTCCGCAGAGCCGAGTTCGGCTTCTTCGGCGTGGTCGTGTAGACCCGCGTGCAGACGCCGCGCTTCTGCGGCGAGCCGCCGAGCGCAGGCGTCTTGGTCTTCGCCTTCGGGGTCTGGCGACCCTTCCGGACGAGTTGGTTGACGGTCGGCATGAACTCCGTTCTCTCTCTTCACACAACAAACGGTCGGCGAGGGCGTTACCCTGCCAACCGGACGAGGCATGGTAGCTGAGCTCGTAACGACCGTCAAACGGGCGCCGGTCCCGACGCCCATGCGCCGCCAGGGAGGTTTTGCCACGCGCTGGACGTGACCCGCCGACTGCGCGTTCACGGTTCGAACTAGAGAAACTGAGGAAGGGGGAATTACAGTGAACTGGCCCTCGGCCGGGCCACCCCCTGTGACGACCCTGCTCATCGGACTGTCTGCGGCTCTCGCGCTCGGCGTGATCATTCTGGTCGTGCGGCTCGGCTCCGTCGCGCGCGGTTCGTCCCGGCGCGCAGATCAGCTCGCGGCCGAGGCCGTGGCGGCGCTCGGTGCCCGAATGGATGCTCTCTCGCGGGAGCTCGCCGGCGCGGTCGCCCGGACCGACGAGGAGAGCCGCCGCAACCGCTACCTCGGCGAGCTCGCCGGCTCGATCGACCTCGACGAAGTGCTCGCTCGCACGCTCGAAGCGGCGGAAGGACTTGCCGGCGTGGACGCGGCGCTCGTGACCATGCGCAGCCACGAGGGCAAGCCGATCATCGCGACTCTGGGTCTCTCTGCGGCGGAGGCCGAGCGCCAGGCGATCGCCGGGCCGCCCGACGGTCGGAAGGCCCGCTCGATCGCGATCACGTACCGGTACAGCGCCGCCGAGCAGGCGGCGGACGACGGGCTGATTCACAGCGGAGTCGCGGTGCCGATGGCCGACGACACCGGTGGGGAGCTCGGCCTCCTCACCGTCTTCGCGCGCTCGCGGTCGAAGGTCTTCGGCGAGGACGACGTCGCGCGACTCGAGGGGCTGGCCGCCCGCGCAGGGCCGGCGATCGCGAACGCACGCCGCTTCCGCGAGGCGCGCCGGCTCGCCGACCTCGATGCGCTGACCGGCCTGCACAACCGGCGCTACTTCCACGAGACGCTCGCCCGTGAGTGCGCACGCGCGCACCGTTACGCCCGCAAGCTCGCCCTGATCGTGTTCGACCTCGACGACTTCAAGGAGGTCAACGACCGGATCGGTCACCTGGCGGGGGACGCGGTGCTGGCGGCGGTCTCCGAGCGCGTCCGCGAGGTCGTGCGCTCCGCGGACATCGCCTGCCGGGTGGGCGGTGACGAGTTCGCAGTCATCCTGCCCGAGTCGACGCTCAGTGAGGGAGACCAGCTCTACCAACGCATCGAGGAGGCCGTCGCGGCCCGCCCCCTGGGCCCTGGAGGCTCGCTGCACCTGTCGGCCGGCGTCGCCGAGCTAAGGCGGGAAGACGACGCCGTCTCGTTCTTTCAGCGCGCCGACGACGCGCTCTATCAGGCGAAGGAACTCGGCAAGGGCCGGGCTGTCAACGCCGACTCGGGCTGAGCCGGGTCTCAGCGCAGCCGTCCTCAGCGGAAGGCCGGCGGGCGCACGCCTCCCGTCAGTTCAGGCGCAGGAACGGTAGGTAGTTCGACAGCTCGACCGCGCCAGGCTGGGGCAGGTCGTCGTGTGCGCAGCTCGCCGTGTTGAGCGCCCGCTGCTGCACGCCCTCCGACCAGCGCTCGTACGCCTCCCCGCGAGCGAAGACCTCGAGCGCAGCCACGATCGAGGGCCGCGCCTGGTCGAGCGGGACGGCCCCGAGCGGCAGGGCAGCGCCGAGCGGCGTCACGGCCACGCTGCCGGTAGGCGTCCACACGGTCCGGGCGCCACCCGTAAACAGCGCCTGCGGGGCGATTGCCGAGAGGAGGAGGCCCCGCGTGCGCCCTCCGAGCCACGGGGAGGGCTTCTTCATCTGAACGCGCCGGACGAGCAGGTCTGGATATGACTGGTAGAAGGTGCTGACCTCCGTCCCGGCGGGAGTTGCCGCCGGCAGCTTTGCTTCGAGGGTGATCCGGCGCAGCTCGTCGCCGAGGATGCCGTGGGCGGTGGCGAGGTTCGCGTGGGCCAGAGCGAGGGCTGACAGATACCCGCTCCGCGAGCCGTTGAACTGGGTCCCGACCACCGAGCGCTCGGCCGCGAGGACGTTCGCCGGTGAGACCGGCGCGAGCCTGTTCTCCACCACGCGCTGGAACAGCGCCGTGAACGCCGTGTCGCGATCGCCCGTCATCAGCTGCAGGCGCTGGATCGCGCCGTTCGACAATGCACGCCCGGCGAAGGTGCACTGGACACCGGGCGCGAGCTGGACCTGACCCTCCAACCGCGAGAGGTCGAAGCCCGGGCCGGCCTGGCCGGGTCCGTTGCAGAGACTGGAGTCGCGGGCCCAGAGCCAGACGCAGGCGGCCGCGACCTTGTCGGGATCCTTCTCGGCGTCCGTCCACTCGGCCCAGCCCCAGGACCAGACGGAGCCAATCGCGAGCTCCGAGGCAACGGACTTCGCCGCCAGCGCCTGCCACTTGCCGACCTCGAACCACGCCTGCGCCGGCTGGAGGCCGTTCCGGCCGCCGAAACCCTTCGTCGTCGAGAAGCTGACCATGATCCCGAGCCGCTGCGGCGGGATGCCGATCGAGGTGAGCTCCTGGATCGAGCGGCGGTACGCGATGCGCAGCGTCCGGCTGCCGACGACCGGCCCCTGCTTCCAGATCGCCGTCGCAGGGATGTAGGCCTCGCGGACGATGTCGGAGACGGTCGCGACCTGCCGCCACCACGCGCCCGCGTCGCCGCCGGTGTACGGATCGCTGTTGATCAGCAGAACGGGGTGCGCCCCGCGCGCCGCGAGCGCCTGCAGGAGGGCGAGGACGTTCTGGCGGTATGCCGCATTGGTCTCCGACCAGGGCGTCACAAGGCCGGCGCCGAAGAGCTCGTTCTCGACGATCACGGGCGTCGAGCAGCCCATCTGCTGCGCGGCGTAGTCGAAAAGCTTGTTCGCCCTGTCCCGAATCGCCGCCGCGTCTGCAGGCGCGCTCGGCGTCCCGGTCCGCCTGTTCAGATAGAGGTCGAAGAAGACCGTCGCGGCACCTGCCTGGCGCATCTGCACGCCGAAATCCCCGCCCGAACCGCCGACGACGATGCCGGGGCGGCCGAAGATCTCGGAGAAGTCGGGCCAGCCGTATTCGACCCAGAGCGGCGCCGACCGCGGCAGGCCGCAGGTGCCCGCCCAGGCGGGCTCGGGCAAAACACGTGCCCCGTTGGCCCGGCCCTGACCGAGTGCGAGCACGGCCACGGCGGCGAGCAGGATGACCGGCGACTTCCTCACGACCCAGGGCTTAAGTAGCAAAGGGGGCGGCGGGACGCCGCCCCCTTTACGGGTTCCTTACGTGGGTTCCGGACTAGGCCTCGTTGTCCAGCGGAGAGTCGATCTCCGGGATCTCCTCGGCCTCGGTCGAGGCGCGGCTGCCCCCCGGCTTGTCGCTCACCTCCGGGGCGCCGCCGAAATCGAGGCCGAGCCCCGACAGGCCGTTCCCGCCGTCGGAGCCGATCTCCTCGAGAGCCGCGAGTAGCTGCTCCTCGGTCTCGGGCCGAGCGTAGGCCGACACCGGCACCTTCTCGGACGGGCTGATCTCGATGCCGCGGTAGCGCTTGAGACCGGTGGCCGCCGGGATCAGCTTGCCGATGATCACGTTCTCCTTCAGGCCGAGCAGGCGGTCGACCTTACCCTCGATCGAAGCGTCGGTCAGCACCTTGGTCGTCTCCTGGAAGGATGCCGCCGAGAGGAACGACTCCGTCGCGAGCGACGCCTTCGTGATCCCGAGGATCAGCGGCTCGAAGGTCGCCTGCTCCTTCTTCGTCTTCTTGACCCGAGCGTTCTCCCGATCGAGCACGAGCTTGTCCACGAGCTGGCCCGGGAGGAGGTCGCTGTCGCCGGCGTTTTCGACCCGCACCTTCTTCAGCATCTGCCGTACGATCAGCTCGATGTGCTTGTCGTGGATCTCGACACCTTGAGACTTGTAGACCTTCTGCACCTCGCCGACGAGGTACAGCTCGATCGCGGTATAGCCCTTCAGCCGCAGTAGGTCGGCCGGGTTGAGCGAGCCCTCGTGGAGCGCGTCCCCCGGCTCGACGACCTGGCCCTTCGTCACGAACAGCCGCGTGCGCCGGGGAACGAGGAACTCCTTGTCCGGCAGCGGCTCGCCCTTCTCGTCGACGCCGTCCTGCACGATCACGATCCGGGTCTGGCCCCGCTCGGTCTCCTCCAGATCGACGCGGCCCGCCACCTCGGCCAGCTGCGCCGCACCCTTCGGATTGCGCGCCTCGAAGATCTCGACGACGCGCGGAAGGCCGTGCGTGATGTCGGCACCGGCGATGCCGCCGGTGTGGAACGTCCGCATGGTGAGCTGGGTGCCGGGCTCGCCGATCGACTGGGCGGCGATGATGCCGACCGCGTCGCCGATCTCGCACATCTCGCCGGTGGCGAGGAACGTGCCGTAGCAACGTCGGCAGACGCCCGCCTCCGCGCGGCACTTCAGCACCGAGCGGACCGGCAGCGCAGTGACCGTGTCGCCGAACTCACCGAGCTGCGAGATGATCTCGCGCAACCGCGGCATCGTCAGCTCTTCGCCCTTCGCTCCGAGCAGGCTCTTGCCGGGCTTGCCGGAGGCGAGCGGCTTGTGGACGTCGACGGCCAGAGTCCGGCCCGTCAGGCTCTTGTTCAGGCCCTCCGGCACATTGATTGGCAGCTCGACGAAGTCCTCGGTACCGCAGTCTTCTTCGCGGATGATCACGTCCTGCGAGACGTCGACGAGACGCCGCGTCAGGTAGCCCGAGTCCGCCGTCCTGAGCGCCGTGTCGGCGAGACCCTTGCGGGCTCCGTGCGTCGAGATGAAGTACTCGAGCACCGACAGGCCCTCCATGAAGTTGGCCTTGATCGGGCGCTCGATGATCTCCCCCTTCGGATTCGCCATCAGGCCGCGCATGCCGGCCAGCTGACGCAGCTGCGTGAAGGAGCCGCGGGCACCGGAGTTGGCCATCATGAAGATCGGGTTGAGCTCGCGGAGGTTCTGCTGCATCGCCTCCGCCACGGTCTCGGTGGCCTCGGTCCAGTTGTTGACGATCGACTCGTGCCGCTCGGCCTCGGTGATCAGGCCCCGCTCGTAGGCCTGCTCGACCTTGCCGACGCGCTCCTCGTACCCGGCCAGGATCTGCTCCTTGTCTGGTGGAATGACGATGTCGTTCTTCGAGATCGTGATCCCCGCCTGGGTGGCGTACTTGAACCCGAGCGTCTTGATCGTGTCGAGGACGATGGCCACGGTGTGGGCGCCGTACTGGTTAACGAGCTCGGCGATGAACGCGCCGAGCTCTTTCTTCGACATCGTCCGGTTCACGTACGTGTGCCGGTCGTCCGCACCGTCACGCTCGCCGGCGGCGTCGGCCAGCGCGCGGCCGATCTGGGCGTTGAAGATGACGCGGCCCCCGGTCGTGATGAGCAGCTCATCGCCCCAGCGGTACTCGATCGGCTGCTGAAGAGTGAGCTGGGCGGCGTCGAGCGCGAACTCAACTTCGTCCTCGGTGCGGAACCGCTGCGGGTGCTTCTCGAAGTCCTTCACCGCCGCGGTCGGGAGCTCCAAGTCGCTGTAGGTCAGATAATACGTCCCGAGCACCATGTCCTGCGTCGGCTCGGCGAGCGTGCGGCCGGACGCCGGCGACAGGATGTTGTTCGACGACAGCATCAGGATGCGAGCCTCGGCCTGAGCCTCGGCCGACAGCGGCAGGTGGACGGCCATCTGGTCGCCGTCGAAGTCGGCGTTGAAGGCGTGGCAGACCAGCGGATGAACCTGGATCGCCTTGCCCTCGACCAGCACCGGCTCGAATGCCTGAATGCCGAGCCGGTGGAGCGTCGGCGCGCGGTTCAGGAGCACCGGGTGCTCGGCGATGACCTCCTCGAGGACGTCCCAGACCTCGGGCGTCATCGAGTCGACGTACTTCTTCGCCGCCTTGATGTTCTGGACGGACTTGCGCTCGACGAGCCGGCTCATGATGAAGGGCTTGAAGAGCTCGAGCGCCATCAGCTTGGGCAGCCCGCACTGGTGGAGCCGGAGCTTCGGGCCGGCCACAATGACCGAGCGGCCGGAGTAATCGACGCGCTTGCCGAGCAGGTTCTGGCGGAACCGGCCCTGCTTGCCCTTGAGCATGTCGGACAGCGACTTGAGCGGGCGGTTGCCCGGCCCGGTCACCGCGCGGCCGCGGCGGCCGTTGTCGAATAGCGCGTCGACGGCCTCCTGCAGCATCCGCTTCTCGTTGTTGACGATGATCTCGGGCGCGCCGAGGTCGAGCAGCCGCTTGAGGCGGTTGTTCCGGTTGATCACGCGCCGGTAGAGGTCGTTCAGGTCGGAGGTCGCGAAGCGGCCGCCGTCGAGCTGAACCATCGGGCGGAGCTCCGGCGGGATCACCGGCACGGCCTCGAGGATCATCCACTCCGGCTTGTTCTCGGAGGTGACGAACGCCGAGACGACCTTCAGCCGCTTGATCGCGCGCTGCTGCTTCTGGCCCTTGCCCGTGCGGATCGTCTCGCGCAACGAGACCGCCTCGGCGGTCAGGTCGAGGTCTTTGAGCAGGTCGCGAATCGACTCGGCCCCCATGCCGCCCCGGAAGTAGACGCCGAATCCGTACGGCGAGCCGAACCTGTCCTTGAGCTCCCGGAAGAGCTGTTCGTCGTTGACGATCATCTTCGGCTCGAGCTCGCGGAAGAGCTGCCAGGTCTGCTCCAGGCGCCGGACCGAATCGACCGCGGCCTCACGCGCGTCCTCGCGGCGAGACTCGATGTCGAGGTACATCTCGCGCACCTTCAGCGACCACTGCACGATCGCGTCCAGATCCTCCTTCTGGATCTTCCCGTCTGTCCGCAGGCAGAGGTCGTTCGCGAGCTCACGGAGATCGGTCTCCTCGTCGGCCTGCAGGAGCACCTCGCCGAGCAACCCGTTCCCAAGCTCACGCGCCTTGTCGAGATTCTTCGTGTCGACGGCCTCGACGAGCTCCTGATCCTCTTCGTGCACCTCGCCGCCGGAGAGGAGCGCATCCTGGATGCGGTTGATGTGTTTGGAGACGGCGCCCTTCTTGGCGCCGGTCGCCTTCTCCTGCGCCTTGCGGAGGCCGGCAAGCGCGCCGCGGATCTGCTCGGCTGCCGTCGCGACCTGCTCGAGCTCGCGCGGCGCAAGCTTGCGGTCGTCGCGGATAGCGGCGTTGCGGACGAGCTCACGGATCTTCTTCGAGTCCTCCGTCGTGATCTGCGCTACGAGCTCGACGAAGAGGCCGCTGACGAGCCTGCGGGCATCCTCGAGCGTCGGGAGCGCCTGCTCCTCGGCCCAGTTCGAGAGGCCGCGGATCCAGAAGTCGTCGTCCTCGTCGAAGTTCCGCTCCTTGCCCTTGGCGAAGTAATCCCGGCGGCGCGAGAGCCGGTCCTCGAGCGCGGCAAGCGCCTCGTCGCGATCGACGTCGATTCGCTGGGCCTCGGCCGTGACCTGGTCCTCGAGCGCGTTCAGATCCGTCGCCCGCTTCTCCGCGTCGACTGCGGTGACGATCGAGGCGGCGAAATAGAGCACCTTCTCGAGCTCGCGCGGGGCGATGTCGAGCAGGTAGCCGATACGGCTCGGCACGCCCTTGAAAAACCAGATGTGCGAGACGGGCGCGGCCAGGTCGATATGGCCCATACGCTCGCGGCGGACTTTCTGGCGTGTCACCTCGACGCCACAGCGCTCGCAGATGATTCCCTTGTAGCGGACTCGCTTGTACTTGCCGCAGTAGCACTCCCAGTCGCGCGTCGGCCCGAAGATGCGCTCGCAGAAGAGGCCGTCGCGCTCCGGCTTGAGCGTGCGGTAGTTGATTGTCTCCGGCTTGGTGACCTCACCAGACGACCAGTCTCGGATCTGCTTCGACGACGCGAGGCCGATTCGAATCGCGTCGAACTCATTGATGTCGATCAACAGGTGCCTCTTTCTTCGTTAGATGGAACCCGTGCGGGCCTCGCGCTCCGGGTGAGGCCTGCACGCTGATGGGCTCCGAATTCGTGGTCTTCGCTCAGTCCTCGATCTCCAGGTCGGCTAGCTCGACGTCCGCAACGAGGGGGCCGGCCTGCTCCTCGGCCTCCTCCTCCGCGACGGCGCCCGGCGCGAGCTCGACGTCGTCGAGGTCGCCGAGGGCCTCGTCGGCCGGCAGGGCCAGCTCGCCGTCGGTGTCGACGCGCTCCTGACCCTCCTCGAGCTCCTCGGCGGTCGGCTGGCGGCCGACAGCCCGTAGCGAGCCGGGCGAGAGGTCGATGCCGAGCTCCTCCGCAGCGCGCAACAGCTCGTCCTCCTCCTCCCGCACCTCGACCTCCCGGCCCTCGTCCGAGAGCACGTGGACGTCGAGGGCGAGCGACTGCATCTCCTTGAGCAGCACCTTGAACGACTCGGGGATCGAGGGCTCGGCGATGTTCTCGCCCTTGACGATGGCCTCGTAGGCCTTCACGCGCCCGACCGTGTCGTCGGACTTGATCGTGAGCATCTCCTGGAGTGTGTACGCGGCGCCGTAGGCCTCGAGGGCCCACACCTCCATCTCGCCGAAGCGCTGGCCACCGAACTGCGCCTTGCCTCCGAGCGGCTGCTGGGTGACGAGCGAGTAGGGGCCCGTGCTTCGGGCGTGGATCTTGTCGTCCACGAGGTGGAGGAGCTTGAGGATGTACATGTAGCCGACGGTGACCTTTTGCTCGAACGGCTCGCCCGTCTTGCCGTTGAAGAGCCGCACCTTGCCGGAGGTTCTCCGGCCGGCGGGACGCTTCTTGTCGACCAGGAACTTGATCGGTGAGCCCGGGTTGTCGTTCGCCCACTGCACGAGCGCGTCGTCGACGTCCTCCGGCGTGGCGCCGTCGAAGACCGGCGTCGCCACCGGAGTCGGATGCGGCGCATTGATCACGACGGCCCGGCGCTGCAGGTTCTCGACCGGCTTGTGGCCGTTCTCGGCGAAGACCCCGTGGGCAGCAGCCCAGCCGAGATGCGTCTCGAGCACCTGGCCGATGTTCATGCGGCTCGGAACCCCGAGGGGGTTGAGGATCACATCGACTGGGCGGCCATCCTCGAGATGAGGCATGTCCTCCTCAGGGACGATCCGCGAGATGACACCCTTGTTCCCGTGGCGGCCGGCGAGCTTGTCGCCCTCGGCGATCTTGCGCTTCTTCGCCACGTAGACGCGGACGAGCTCGTTGACGCCCGGCGAGAGGTCGTCCCCGGCATCGCGCGAGAACGTCTTGACGTCGATCACCTTGCCGCCCTCGCCGTGCGGGACCTTGAGCGAGGTGTCGCGAACCTCGCGCGCCTTCTCCTTGAAGATCGCACGGATCAGCTTCTCCTCGGCCGTCAGCTCCGTCTCGCCCTTGGGCGTCACCTTGCCGACGAGCAGGTCGCCCGAGCCGACCTCGGCTCCGATGCGTACGACGCCGCGGTCGTCGAGATCGGCGAGCGACTCCTCCGAGCGGTTCGGGATGTCGCGGGTGATCTCCTCGTCGCCGAGCTTGGTCGAGCGGGCGTCGATCTCGTACTCGTGGATGTGAATCGAGCTGAGCACGTCGTCCTTGACCAGGCGTTCGCTCAGGACGATCGCGTCCTCGAAGTTGTAGCCCTCGAACGGCATGAACGCCACGAGCAGGTTCGCCCCGAGGGCGAGCTCGCCCAGGTCGGTCGAGCTGCCGTCGGCGAGGACCTGGCCCGCCTTGATTTTCTCGTCCAGACCCACGATCGGCTTGTGGTGGATGAGTGTGCCCTGGTTCGAGCGCATGAACTTCGTCAGCGGATAGTCGTCCTTGCCGCCGTCCTTCGTCTCGACGGTGATCTTGTCCGCGTCGACGTCGATGATCGTGCCCGCTGCGTGGGCGAGCACCACGTCGCCGGTGTCGACGGCCGCCCGGTACTCGAGTCCGGTGCCGACGAGCGGCGCCTGCGTGATCATGAGCGGCACCGCCTGCCGCTGCATGTTCGCGCCCATCAGGGCCCGGTTGGCATCGTTGTGCTCGAGGAACGGGATCAGCGCTGTCGCGACCGAGACGATCTGCGCCGGGGCGACATCCATGAACTCGACTTCCTTCGGTGCGGCCATCACGGCCTCGCCCTCAGCCGAGCGGCAGAGGACGTTCTCCTCCTTGAGCTTGCCCGTCTTCTCGTCGACGACGGCCGAGGCCTGCGCGATCGTGTAGCGCGCCTCCTCGGCAGCGTCGAGGTAGACGATCTCGTCCGACACCTTGCCGCCCGAGACCTTGCGGTAGGGCGTCTGGATGAATCCGAACTCCGACACGGTCGCGAAGGACGCGAGTGACCCGATCAGGCCGATGTTCGGGCCCTCCGGGGTCTCGATCGGGCACATGCGGCCGTAGTGGGTCGGGTGAACGTCTCGCACCTCGATCGGCGCCCGCTCGCGCGTGAGGCCGCCGGCACCGAGCGCTGAGAGGCGGCGGCGGTGCGTGAGGCCGGCCAGCGAGTTCGTCTGATCCATGAACTGCGAGAGCTGTGAGGAGCCGAAGAATTCCTTCAAGGCCGCGACCACGGGGCGGATGTTGATGATCGTTTGCGGCGTGATCGTGTCGACGTCCTCGGTCGTCATCCGCTCGCGGACGACGCGCTCCATCCGGTAGAGGCCGACGCGGAATGCCTCCTGGATCAGCTCACCCACCGTTCGCAGCCGGCGGTTGCCGAAGTGCTCGTACTCATCGAGCTCCGAGCGGATCGGGTCGCGGTTGAGTCCGATCGCATCGGCGGCGAAGTCCTTGGACTCGACGTCGACGCCGAGCTTGGTCGGCAGGTCCACGAGCCGCCTGACGAGCGAGAGGATGTCCTCCGTCGTCAGCACGCGCGTGTCCTCGGGCACGTTGACGCCCAGCCGCTGGTTGAGCTTGTAGCGGCCGACCTTCGTCAGGTCGTAGCGCTTGGGGTCGAAGAAGAGCGCCCGCAGCAGGTTGCGCGCATTGTCGAGCGTCGGCGGCTCCCCGGGACGCTGTTTCTTGAACACTTCGATCAGGGCCTCCTCCTCGCGGGCGGAGGGATCCTTCTCGAGCGTGTTCGCGATGAACGGCGAGTTGCCGAACAGGGCGAGGATCGCCTCGTTCGTCGACGTGTCGAGCTGGAAGCCGGTCGAAGGATCCTCTGCCGGCAGCGCGCGAAGGAGCGTCGTGATCGGCAGCTTGCGCTTCCGGTCGATGCGCGCGTAGACGATGCCCTTCTTGTCGATTTCGAGCTCGAGCCACGAGCCTCGGCTCGGCATCAGATTCGCCGTGAAGACCTGCTTCGTCGGGTCCTTCGGCTCCATCAGGTACGCGCCGGGTGACCGGACGAGCTGGGTCACGATCACGCGCTCGGTGCCGTTGATGACGAAGGTGCCCCACTCCGTCATCATCGGGAAGTCCCCCATGAAAACGGTCTGCTCCCGGATCTCGCCCGTGTCCTTGTTGACGAAACGGACGGTCATCGAGAGCGGCGCCTGATAGGTCAGATCCTTTTCGCGGCACTCGCGGATGGAGGCGGCGGGCTCCCCGAACTTGTACGCGCCGAACTCGACCGCGAGCGAGCCGGTGTAGTCCTCGATCGGCGAGATGTCGTCGATCGTCTCGCGCAGGCCCTCGTCCAGGAACCACTTGAACGAAGCCTTCTGGATGTCGATCAGGTTGGGGAGGTCGAGAACGTGCTTCAGACGGGAATACGACTTGCGCGCGCTAGGCGCAGCGACCTTAGTGGCCAAATACAAAGCCTCCCTTGAAAAA